>NZ_CP041360.1:1252500-1565625 GCF_006965485.1 Spirosoma sp. KCTC 42546 | reverse complement strand
AACGTAAATACCAGCATGACACCCCAGCAAACACAGCAGATTATTACGCATCTGCTCCCCTATCAGCCTACCCGAATTGGCGTATTTGGTTCGTATGCACGAGGTGACAATAAGCCCGATAGCGATTTGGATCTGCTGGTAAACTTTGGCGTTCCAATGGACTTAATCAAGCTTATGAACGTCTGGGACACCCTGGAAGATGCCTTAGGCGTTCACATTGATTTAGTGACCGAAAACGCACTTAAACGGTCGAATCCGCGTGTTCAGGAATCAATTGCCAGCGACTTACAGGTAATTTATGAAGTCTGATCTGGTTTATCTAGAACATATTGAAACCTGCCTAAACAGCATCATTAGCTACGTTGATGATCTTTCCGAAACGGATTTCATCCAACAATCCATGGTTCAGGATGCCTGTATTCGGCAGTTTGAGGTTATGGGAGAAGCAACGAAACGCTTATCAATGGCCTTTCGCGAGCGCTATCCTCATATCCCCGGCTGGTTTCAGAGATCGGCTTATTCATGATTACCTGAATGTTGATCTCACCTTAGTCTGGCAAACGGCAAAGTATACAGTGGTTGATCTATTGATAGAAGTAGAAACTTTGTTAGATAACCTTCGAAAACTAGAGGAGTAGTCATAATTTTCCGTGGTGTCAGATGCTTCCATCTGACACCACGGAAAATTATGACTACTCCTCTTCGCTATTATTCAATTTGGCCAACAGATTATAAGCCCCTTTAACCACAATTGGGGTTTGTTTTGGATCAATATCAGCAGGCAGGGTTATCGCTACGTACCCGCTTTCCCGCACGCCAGGCTTCACTTCAACTTGGCGAAACTGATAGGTTGCTGGGTTGGCTTCCTTTTTCTCCAGTATATAAACGTAATTTTTGCCGCCGAAATTAACGATCGCTTCTTCGGGCAAGGCGGGCAACGGTTGGGTTTTCACATCGATCTGGGCCGATATGTAGCCACCCGGAATATAATCATCCGAATAGCCATCGGGGTGAGCCAATATCGAAATGGTCCGGTCGGCAGCGATGGCTTTACCGATCAGGAAAATTTGGCCCCGGTGCGCTAACGTGGCATCGCCACCCATCCCAAACCGCACAATCTGGCCCACGTGAATCCGACTAATATCTTTCTCGAAAATACTCAGCCGAACGTGCGGGTGGGTGAGGTCCGTAATTTGAACCAATACATCGGAGGGATTCAGATACCGGCCATTGTTAACGGGCACATCCGTCACGAAACCCGATACCGGCGAGGGAATGGTAATCGTACGCGTCAGTCGGTCGGGGGTTAGTGTGGCCGGATTGATGTGCAGCAAAGCCAGTCGCTGGCCCATACCTGCCAGTTGAGCCTGCAGACTCTGCCGGTTGGCGCGAGTTTGCTGAAACACCTTTAGGGCGTTCACATTCTCCCGACTTAATTCCTGCTGGCGGGCAAATTCCAGATCGGCGTATTCCAGCTTGGCTTTTGTGTCCAGATAGTCCTGCTGAAACTGAATGTATTCCGGATTTTCGAGCACAACCAGCGTCTGTCCTTTACGAATCCGCATACCCGGTTCCAGGTCGATTTTTCGGATGTAGCCACCAAAAGGCACCGAGACAGATACCTGATTCTGAGCTGGTACATCGAGCGAACCGTTCACTTTAAGGGTGGTGCTGAGCGTACGGGGCGTAGGTTGGCCGAGTTGAATGGCAGCCACGTTGTATTGTGCCTGCGTCAGGGCAACCCGAACCGGATCACCGGGTTTGGGGGCAGAATCCGCCGAAGCGGTAGAATCAGAAGATTTTTCAGACTCTGTACCAGCGCTGGCTTTTTCGGCAGACTGACAAGCCGACAATCCGGCCAGACTACTGATCATCAGCAGCATAAGCTGGGCAAAACGAATCGATGAATGAATGGATGTCATATGAGGGTACACGGGTAGCTTAGGGATTGCCAGCCAGGTAGTTAATGTATAAAACAGATTGATTGTATTGATTGAGCAGATCGAGGTAGTTCAGGCGAATCGTAAGCGCCTGCTGAATGGCCAGCGAAAATTCGACGTAACCAATATCACCCCCACTGAACGCCTGCCGGGCTTTGGTCTGGATCAGTTGTGCCTGCGCCAGTCCGTTCTGCTCGTAATAGGCCAACGCATCGCGATATTGCCCGTATTGGGTAACGGCCTGAGTAATCTGTTGCTGAAGCGCCAGTTTCTGGCTTTGCAGTTGCGTCTGGGCGAGTTGCTCCCCAACGCGGGCGGCTTCGACCCGTGCCCGCCCGGCTCCGCTCAATAACGGAAACGTCACCCCAATCTGGCCACCGTAAAATCGGTAACCCGGCCCAAAGTACAGCTCCTGCCCATCGATCAACTGGCTCCCGGTGAGGGTTTGGGAGAAAATGCCGACCAGAAAATCGGGTTTGAGCCGCGCCTGTTCCACAGAGCGGGATTCCTGAGCAACGCGAATTTGCTGCTGTAACTGCCGCAGGAGTGGATTTTGAGCAAGTGCCGTACTATCGGTAGGTATCAGCAACGTCAGTTTGGGCAGTTCCTGCTCTGGGATGCTGACTGGCTCATTACGGTACAGTAGCGTTTGCAAGCGCGTTCGAGTGGCGGTTTGATTACTTTCGTTCTGTGCCAGCCGTACCCGTTGATCAGCCAGTTGGCTCTCGGCGGTCGCTTTTTCGAGGCTTCCAGTTTCCCCCACCCGATAGCGCAGGTTAGCGGCTTTGACAAACTCAGTCAGAATCGTATCCTGCTGATGGTATAAGCGCGTTTTCTGTTGCAGATACACCAGATCGTAATAAGTTGACTTCACCTGATATTGCACATCATTCCGCGTCACGAGCCCTTCGAGCTGACGAGCCGAAACTGTTTGATCGTTTAGATCGGCCAGTCGGCGCATCAGCGTCGGGTTCGGAATGGTCTGTGTAACTGTCAGGTTATTATCAAACCGGCGACTGTTATACTGCCCCAACATTCCTACTACCGATAACCGACCTGCATCATAGGCAGTCCGGCGCAAAGCCTGCTGCTGGCTCACATTCAGCCCGGATAGCTGGATCTGCGCATTACGGGTAGTGGCCTGTTGCAACGCCTGATCGAGGGTAATGGCCTGCATCGGTGCCATCTGCGACCAGCCGGTTGTTGAAGCTGCCAGCATAAGCAAGATGATTGTAGCAATGGAAGTTGTTTTCTTTTTTGGTTGTTTATCAGTGGCTTTGGCCTCTCGCTCCAGCGATTTCTTTTCCATCAGCGAATACAGAATTGGTAAAATAATCAGCGTTAGTAAGGTCGCTGTTAACAGCCCGCCGATGACGACCGTGGCCAATGGTTTCTGCACCTCCGCTCCTGCCGAGTTGGAAACCGCCATCGGAATAAAGCCGAATGATGCCACAAGAGCCGTCATGATTACGGGTCTTAAACGAACCTCCGCTCCTTTCCGAATAATTTCGATCATATCGGTTAGGCCTTCCTCATGCCGAAGTCGGTTGAATTCGGCAATCAGGACAATACCGTTCAGTACCGATACCCCGAAAAGAGCGATAAAACCAACACCCGCCGAGATACTAAAGGGCATCCCGCGCAGTAGTAGGGCAAATACGCCCCCAATAGCCGCCATCGGAATAGCCATAAAAATCAGGAGGCTTTGCCGGACAGAATCAAACGTAAAAAACAGGAGCGCAAAAATCAGCGCCAGTGCAATAGGAACGGCAATACTCAACCGTTGCTTGGCATCGATCAAGTTCTGAAACTGCCCACCGTAGGTAACATAGTAACCTGCCGGAAACTTAATCTGCTGATCCACTTTCTGCCGAAGCTCAGTCACGATGCTCTCCACATCTCGCCCGCGCACGTTGAAACCCAGCGTAATGCGTCGGTGTGTATCGTCACGCTGAATCTGGTTAGGTGCCTGCTCCATCGTTACCTTCGCAACTTCCGATAGCGGAATCTGCTGGCCCGTTGGTGTGGCAATGTATACGTTCTGAATATCCTCGATGCTCTGCCGTTTGTCGGCGGCAAGGCGAACCACCAGATCGAAGCGTTTTTCGCCCTCAAACACCAGCCCGGCCGATTGACCCGCAAAGGCTGTGTTGATCGTTCGGTTTACATCGGCTACATTCAGCCCAAAACGGGCAATCTGATTTCGGTCCAGTTTGATCAGAATCTGCGCTAGTCCTGCTACCTGCTCCACGTATAAGTCTTTAGCGCCGTCGATCTTCCGGATAATCGTGCCCACCCGACCGGCCAGTTTTTCCAATTGATTGAGATCATCCCCGTAAATTTTCAGGGCCACATCCTGCCGCGCACCCGTCATCAGTTCGTTAAATCGCATCTGAACGGGCTGCTGAAAGCCAAAGGTTACGCCCGGAATTACAGATAAAGCCTCGGCCATTTTCCCCGCCAGTTCGTCACGTGTTTTGGCGGATGTCCATTGATCTCTGGGTTTCAGAATCACCATCTGATCGGCGGCTTCAATGGCCATGGGGTCAGTTGGAATTTCGCCGGAACCAATTTTAGCGACTACCTGCTCTACTTCAGGAAACTGTTTGAGCAGAATCCGTTCGGCCTTGAGTGTCGCATCGACTGTTTCGGATAACGAGCTACCTGTCAGCGTCCGGGTATCGACGGCAAAATCGCCTTCGTCGAGCTGGGGGATAAATTCGCCCCCCATCCGGCTAAATAGAAATCCCGCCAGTGCCAACAGGCCCACGGCACTCAGTAAAATAGGTAATCGGTGCCGCAACGACCACAGTAGAGCTGGTTCGTAGAATCGCTGGATTTGCTTCATCAGCTTATCCGAAAACGTGTTTTTGTGGGCGACTTTTTTGTCCAGCAGCAACGATGAGATCATGGGCACGTAGGTCAGCGACAGGATAAACGCGCCGAGAATCGCAAACGCAACCGTCAGCGCCATAGGCCGAAACATTTTCCCTTCCACGCCCGATAATGCCAGAATAGGCAGGTACACAATCAGAATAATAATTTCTCCAAAAGCGGCCGACGACCGAATCCGGCTGGCAGCTCCGAACACTTCATCATCCATTTGCTCCTGCGTGAGGGTCTGGTCCTTATTGCGCAGGAGAATGTGGTGCAGGGTGGCTTCTACAATAATAACGGCCCCATCGACAATCAGGCCGAAGTCGATAGCGCCAAGGCTCATCAAGTTGCCCGATACGCCAAAGAGATTCATCATTGAAATAGCGAAGAGCAACGCCAGCGGAATAACCGATGCCACCACCACGCCCGCCCGCCAATTTCCCAGCAGTAGTACCAGCACGAAAATGACGATAATGGCCCCTTCCAGCAGGTTGCGTTCAACCGTACCGATTGCGCTGTTGACCATTTTGGTTCGATCCAGAAACGGTATAATCTGGACACCTTCAGGCAGTGTTTTTCTGATTTCAGCGATCTTGTTTTTTACATCCTTGATCACTTCCGACGAGTTTCCGCCTTTGATCATCATCACAATTGCCCCAACGGTTTCGCCCTGTCCGTTGCGTGTTACGGCCCCATAGCGCACCGCCGACCCCATCCGCACCTGAGCCACATCGCGCACCCGAACGGGCAAGTGCTGGTCATTCAGCCGCACCATGATGTTGGCAATGTCATCGGTGGAGCCAATCAGGCCATCAGAGCGGATAAAGAAAGCATTGGGTTTCTTGTCGATATAGGCACCGCCCGTATTCTGGTTGTTCTGTTGAAGGGCCGTGAACAGGTCATTGATGGTGACGCCCATACTCCGCAGTCGGTCGGGGTCAACCGCAATTTCGTATTGTTTAAGCAAGCCACCGAACCCACTAACATCGGCCACACCGGGCGTACCAAGCAGTCCCCGGCGGATAATCCAGTCCTGAATCGTACGCAGATCGGCGAGAGAATACTTGCTTTCGTAGCCCTTTTTAGGTACGACGGTGTATTGGAAAATTTCGCCCAGGCCGGTTGTTACGGGGGCCATCGCGGGCGTACCCACACCTGGCGGAATCTGGGTCGTTACGTTCTGTAGCCGCTCGGCAATCTGCTGTCGTGCCCAGTACACGTCGGTGGCATCACTAAAAACGACCGTTACGATAGACAGGCCAAAGCGCGAAAACGACCTAATTTCAATGAGACCGGGTATGTTGGAAAGCCCTACTTCGACTGGAAAGGTTACAAGTCGTTCGATATCTTCGGCCGCCAGCGATGGGCTGCTGGTAATGACCTGCACCTGGTTGTTGGTAATGTCGGGCACGGCATCAATCGGCAGTTGCGTAGCCGACCAACCGCCCCAAACTACCAGCGCCAGTGTTAGAAACCCAATGATGAGTTTGTTATGAATTGAAAAATGGATAATGGCGTTCAGCATAATGACTTCAGAGATAAGTCAACGAAGTATCCCTCCCCAGGGAAGGTTAGAATAGCTTAGTAACTAAGAGAGAATCGTTACGTGGAAGATCGTAACGCTTGCGACAAGATTTTACGTTGTTATCCAATCGGCTTTGAACCGACTGAATGCAACACAGCAACTGGAAAACAGGTAAGTGAACTAATAAAGCCAGAATAGGACAACCGAATGGGCGCAATTTGGCCTACAGGTACGCGAGAACTAGCGTCTGGGCGGATTGATCAGCGAAAAAACGGAGAGGAACGAATAGAGATTTGTGTAGCGTGAGAACGCCTTCTGAGAAGCAAGCACTACCGGTATGTACGATGACATACTCAACCGAAGGCCGTTCGAGGTAAAGCCGGTAACCATGTGGCCTACCGACGGCAGGTTGTGATGGCTGTGATTGGGGTGCTTCTGATGCTCTGAGTTTTCGCCATAGTGCATCACCATGAAGTCGGTAAAACTCAAACCAGGGCTCGCTTTTTCATGTTGCTGGTAATGCTGGATCAGTTCGACCAGTTTGGTCGACTGCTCAACGCCAAAGCCAGGCAGCAAACTGCTCCCCAGAATTAGCCCCGCCAGCAAAAAAGCAACAATTGATTTCATGAAACCCTTCTCTTTACGTGCTTAACGCAAAGAGTTTGTTAAAGTTTATATGTGCTATCAAACAAGGCTAATTTAGAAACAATCCAGCACAGGGAAGTGATAGCGCGAACGTCCGCACGACGGCCCGGCTCGTTTGCGCTATCACCGCGTTACTCGCTTTCCCGCGCCGATGCTTTGTAAACACCCACTTCAGCCAGTTCCACCGGTCCATTCGCATTTGTGATAAACAAACGTAGCTTCGATGCTTTCACTGCCGGGAAGCGTAGCAGCCGTTTATACCCTACCGTTGTGAATGTTTGGAGCGGTTTCCAGCCCGCACCATCCCAGTACTCCACGCGCCCACTGGCAATACGCTGGCCCGTAGCAATGTTCTCCTGAATTGACATACGGTCAAACGATTGCTCGCCATTGAGATCAATCATAAGCGGTTGATTGGCAGCCAACGCCTTGAATGTGCCAAGTTTTTTATCGGTCAACTTGGGCTGCTTAGCCACCAGATTTTGCTTAAATGTTTCGTCCAGAATACTGCGAAACTCTTTCAAACTCGCCAGATCTGGCTCTGAAAAAAGGCCCTCACGATTAGGCGGCACATTCAGCAGCAACAAGCTATTCCGCCCCACCGACTGATAATAAAGATTCACCAGATTTTTACCAGACCGTACTTTCGCATCCTCCGTAGCATGATAAAACCAGCCCGGCCGTATCGATACGTCGGTCTCTGCTGGCACCCACTGTTTACCCGTTGCATCGCCCCGGTTCAGGTATTTGGAATCGGCTACACCCGGAGCCAGCCCATCGGTATTGATCGTCGACCAGCAGGTTTCGCCCGCGTTACCGGCTTCGTTACCCACCCAACGAACATCGGGTCCAGCATCCGAAAACATGACCGCATTGGGTTGTAATTCTCGAACCAGTGCCCAGTAACCCGCGAAATCATAGGTCATATCCTTGGCGTTTTCACCCTTCGCCCCATCGAACCAAACCTCAGAAACCGGCCCGTAATTAGTCAGTAATTCGCGCAACTGGCTTTTATAGTAATCGTTGTAAGCGGCTGTGCCATAGCGTGGTTCATGACGATCCCAGGGCGACAGATACACGCCGAATTTCAAGCCAAACTCACGGCAGGCATCAGCTACCTCACGCACGACATCGCCTTTTCCATTTTTCCAGGGGCTGTTTTTAACGGAATGCTCGGTCATTTTGGATGGCCACAAGCAGAAACCGTCATGATGCTTGGCTGTAATAATGGCCATTTTAAAACCTGCATCTTTTAGGGCCTTAATCCACTGTCGGGCATCCAGTTTGGTTGGATTAAAAATAGCTGGGCTTTCGGTGCCATCGCCCCATTCTTTATCGGTAAATGTATTGACGGTGAAGTGTAGAAAAGCCGTAGTTTCAAGAGGTTGCCAGGCCAGTTGACGGGGGGTCGGTTTAGCTATTGGCTGGGCTATAAGGCAGGTTGCAGTTAGTAAAATCAGTAATCCTGGGAAGGCAGAATAGCAACGCATAAGGGAATAGGGACTTCAAAAGTGGGTAACTAAGGCATGTTTTCGCTGTTAAAAGTAACTAAAAAGTAGCCTCCCTGTCGGGATTGGGCAAGTGAAAAGCGCAAACGGTGTGGCACCTATGCATCGAAACACCTATTGCAACCTAGTTATCAGCCACCTTCCCGGAACTAAAAGTATCCTCAACAGATTGATTATCAAATCATTAAAGATAATATAAAATTTTATTTAGTATACCTCTACAGCAAATGCCAAATGTTAATACGAAAATTAGCTATTCTTATCAGACGAATGTGTATCATTATTGGTCTAATAGTCAAGCCGTTAAAGACTGCTAAAATATAGTAAACTAATTTTTAGATTATGTTTATATTGCATACCCTTATTGAGAAGCTAATCAACTTATCAACAAGTTAGAGCTATCTGGTTGCTTTACTGGATAATTCCCAGCCAGATACTTGATATTTTTTGCCAGATCTGACAAATGCATCCGGTTTTGATTTATTATCGGCAAATAGTCTTATTATCAATTCTATTTTTACTGACGTTTATTCCTATAAGCGGACTATCAGTATATGGCCAGATTGTTGCCTTACCACAACCTGAGCTTATTACCGGCAAACAAGGTTTACCTCAGGCCTTTGTGCCCGCCATTGTGCAGGATCGTCAGGGTTTTATCTGGATGGCTACTCGTGATGGCCTATGCCGCTATGACGGCAACCATTTTAAAGTGTTTCAGCCAACTACAGATGGTAATCCAGGTATTTCATCATTAAGCCTTTCTGGTTTGAGTCTTGATAAGCGGGGGCGAATATGGGTATTCAGTGAATACAATGACATTGATATTATAGACCCGGTAACGGAAAAATTCATCAATATTTCCAGGCAACCTGTCTTCAAACGACAGTTCGGTCGGGATATCGTCCATGCACATTACTTCGATGGACAGGGCCGTTTATGGCTTAGTTTTATTTCAAACAGGGTTGCCAGTATCGATCCAGATACCTATCGCTTACGACACTATACGTATCAGGCTAGCCCAGATTCTTTTTCAGAATTCGGCACTTTCGTTCAAGACAAACAAGGAACCATCTGGATGTCCAATAGAACCGGACTATATCGTTTAGACCCGCGAACGGCCCGTTTCAATCAGTATGTTCTTCCGTATAATGATATCAGAGGGATCAAATTGCGGCCAGATGGTGAGTTGTTTATCCTATTAAGCAACTCTATCATGATGTTGACTCCCCAGTCTGGCCGTATTCGGTCATTTGCATTACCTGTCCATACTGGCCCTACTGAGCAATGGAATCAGGCTTGTATGGTGGTGGCTACTCAGGGCGATGTGTACTTTAATCAATACAACACGCTGTGTAGGTTCAGTGAATCAAAAGGAATAAGCGTACTGGCGACATTGACTGGAGAGTCAGTCTTTCGCAGCTTGCTTATCGACCGTTCAGATGTGCTGTGGGCAGGCACCAACAAAACGGGCATTCTTAAATACAATCTCAAACCCAGTATGTTTAAGGCTGTGCCCTACGAGCGCAACTTCTACAATGATCTATTCAAACGGGAATTGGGGATACCTGCTAATCAGGTACCTGCTGGAGCAGCAAACGCATCGCCCTATATTTTCAGGCATACGCTCGATAAGTTCGGGAAACTTTGGTTCAATATGGGCGACAAGCACTTTTATCAGGTTGATTTGAACACAAAGAAAATCACGCCAATTCCCTTCCCTGTTTCTTTACTTGCTCAACATAGCTGGACTTACCCAATTGCGCCGATGGCAACCGATCCTACAGGTCACGTGTGGGTCGTAACAGATTCGGTGGCAACATGGTACGAAGATGGTGAATGGCGTCGCTTTCAATATCCGATCCGGGCAAAAAAGCGATTGAATGAATTTAAATCAAACGCTACATTGCCAACCGGTGTAGATGGGCAGATACTTCATTTCGTAGTTGATAATCAGGCTTTATGGCTGGCAACACGAACACAGGGGCTTTATCGGATAGATCGTCGTACTGGCCAGATTCGCTCCTATAAAAATCTGCCAAAGAATCCGGCCTCGCTGAGTAGCAACCAATTGTTTTGTGTATTCGATGATCCCCTTGACCAAACCATCTTGTGGGTGGGTACATTCGGCAATGGCCTGTGTCGTTTTGATAAACGAACTGGCACCTGTCGTCGGTTTTCTACCAAAACGGGTTTACCCAATAATGTAATCTACTCCGCTATTCCCGACAAACAGGGTTTTTTGTGGATCGGTACCAATCAGGGACTTTGCCGTATGGATCGCCGGTCTTTTCAGGCTCGCACTTATACACATGATGATGGGCTTTTGGAAGATGAATTCAATCATTTTCATTTTCTGCATCTGTCTGATGACCGTATTCTACTGGGAGGGTTAGAAGGAATTACGTCTTTTTACCCCAATCAGTTACAGGATGATACCTATCAGCCACGCACCCAAATCACCGATATCCAACTCAATAACCAGTCAATTTTACCCGGCCCACTCACCGACTCGCTACCCGTCCAAGCTATCAGTCGCCTGGATTTACCCTATAATCAGAACTTTATATCGATCGACTTTGCTGCCTTACAATACAACCGCCAGGGCAAAATCCAGTTCCGTCATCAGTTAGTTGGATTGGACAAGACATGGATCGAAACGCGTGAACCAGTAGTTCAATATACCGATCTACGCTGGGGACGATACACCCTAAAATTAAATGCCTCAAATACGTCGGGCATTTGGAGTCCATATATTCGGGAGCTGACGTTAGTTATCCGGCCGCCTTGGTGGGCTACTTGGTGGGCTATTCTCATCTATCTTGTTGGCCTGTTGGCAGTAGGGTATATATTGGTTCGTTCCTACCTACACCAGCAAGAAGCCAGGCAACTCAAGGAAGTTGATGCCATGAAAGTGCGTTTCTTCACCAATATTGCTCATGAATTCAGAACTCCGTTAACCTTAATTTTAGGGCCCGTAGAAACATTGAAGAAACGCTTACATAGTAATGAAGACCAGTATCAACTGAACTTAATCAATCAAAATGCTGCCCAAATTCTGGAATTGGTCAACCAATTAATAGACTTATCGAAAGCAGAAACCAATGTACTTCGGCTAAATGAAAGCTTGGGAGACCTGAAGACATTTATCAAAAAACTAGTATACTCGTTTGATTACCAGGCAAAAACAAAAAACATCCAATTAATTTTTCAAACAGGCACTCTGCATACGCAGTATTGGTTCGACTCAGAAAAACTGGCAAAGATTATAACTAATCTGATCGTTCATGCGCTGAAATTTTCACCCATAGGCGGAAAAGTCAATGTCGGTTTAAATGTCTCCGCTCCTGAATCCAATAAATCAACTGGTAAACATCCTGCTCATAGTTCCTGGATACAGATAACCGTTTCTGACAATGGTGCTGGCATTAGGCCAGAGGAACTCCCTCGCATCTTCGACCGGTTTTATCAGGGAGAAAACAGTCAACCCATTGAACAGGAAAGTCCAGGAATCAGGTTAGCCTTAGTTAAAGAACTGGTAGAAATTCAATCAGGAACAATTCTGGTGACCAGCAAGGCAGGTCTAGGAACCACTTTTACCATTTATTTACCCTATCGCCCAGCTACTAGCGTTTCAGCCCCTCACTCAGGCATAGCTATCGAACCGGCAACTATACCCGTGCTTACACCCGTGGTTAGCCAGAACGAAAACCGATCTGACAAAACCTCGTTGATATTACTTGTTGAAGATAACGAAATTTTACGTGAGTTTATCTTCGAAAATTTATCGGATTTGTATACAGTCCATCAAGCTAAGAACGGATCTGAAGGCTGGCACCAAGCCATCAACCTGATTCCAGACTTAGTGATCAGTGATGTTATGATGCCTGTTATGGATGGTTATACACTTTGCCAAAAGTTAAAAGAAGATCTACGTACCAGCCATATCCCGGTTGTTTTATTGACAGCCAGAGCATCTGTCGATGACCGACTGGAAGGCCTATCATTAGGAGCCGACGATTATATTGCCAAGCCATTCCATATTCAGGAACTTCAATTACGGATACGCAATCTGTTGGAGCAGCGTCGTCAATTGCAACAATGGGTATTGGCCAGTATCACGAGTGCCGACCCTCCAGTCCATACCCCTGTTCCTACGGATCCACTCATTGAAAAATTGTGTCAGATAGTAGAAGACCATCTTGACGAAGCAACGTTCGGTGCCGAAGAACTCACGGTAGCCAGTGGCATGAGTCGAATGAATTTACACCGGAAGTTGAGAGCACTGGCCGATACATCAACAGGCGAATTCATCCGTAATTATCGATTAAAACGAGCGGCCCAGTTTCTACGCCAAGGCCATTCTGTATCCGAAACAGCTTATCTGGTCGGCTTCGAAGATCCCTCTTATTTTGCCCGTTCTTTCCGGAAAGTGTATCAAATGCCCCCCTCTACCTTTTCCCGAAACAATTAGCCATCAACCACTTTTATGTATACTTATAGAATACAATAATATACATAGTAGGTAAAAATCAGTTACTTGGGATGTAAGTACCGGTTTTTGATACAAAACTACCCGCATTTGTTAAATAGGTAAGTGACCTTTGAGTGTTCATTATATCTTTATTGACAATCCTAAATTAACAAATCTAACTTATGCATTAAAGTCCTTTTTCAGTACCCGCAGTGCGTTTACCATCTACCGTAACTTAAAAGCAAATGAGCAAATCGACTACCAGCGAGCTGATGCTCTCTTGCGCTACTTAAAACCATCCACTACATCATGGAAAAAGCTTATTCAGCTGACAACAAAGTCACTACTTTTTGTCAGAGCACAAAGGACAAAAACAGTTTCGAAGCCATTTACAATCGCTATGTTGGTAAAGTTTACCAGAAATGTCTTTCAATGACTAAAGATCCTGAAACATCTAAAGATTTTACCCAGGATATTTTTATCAAAGTATTTGTCAAGTTAAAGACCTTCCAAAATCGCTCATCATTTTCTACCTGGCTTTACTCCGTTGCGCATAATCACTGTCTCGACCAACTTAGGCTGCGCAAACGGATGCAAGTAGAGCTACTCTCCGATTCAACAATAAATTCAGTAGCGGAATCAGATCAGTCTACCGCAAGTCAATGGCATATTATGGAGTGTATGATGAATGATTTACCAGCTCAGGAAGTAACACTGTTACGGCTCAAATATGAGCAGGGCTTATCGATTAAAGCAATTAGTGAGCAGTTTCACTTGTCGGAAAGCGCTATTAAGATGAGATTATTACGAACTCGTGATAAGCTTCAGACTATGTGTACCACTGTGTATGATAACTAATCAAATTATTTGTTCCAGCATCTGGATATAGCCCGTTATACCCTCAGCTATCTCTTTGCTATAAATAAACTCGTCTGCCGAGTGCGACCGGGCCGAATGGCCCGGTCCGCATTTGAGCGACGGGCAGTTCAGTACAGCCTGATCTGAGGTTGTGGGGGAGCCATATGTATAACGGCCCAGTGCCAGACCAGCCTGCACAATTGGATGATTGATTGGAATAGAGGATGGTTTGAGCCGAATGGATCGGGGCTTTACCGTGGCGTTGATATTTGCCTGGATCGTATCAATGACTTCTTCGAGCGTGTACTGTTCCGTGACCCGCACATCGATTGTGAATGTACAGGTATCTGGCACAACGTTATGTTGAGTACCTGCATTAATAATGGTTACGGAAAGTTTTATGGGACCAAGGGTTGGCGACACCTTTGGGAATTGATACGTTGTAAGCCAGTTTATATCCCGAATAGCCTTGTAAATAGCATTATCGCCCTCATCGCGGGCGGCATGGCCACTCACACCATGGGCCGTACAGTCAAGTACAAGTAATCCTTTTTCGGCAATGGCCAACTGCATTTCGGTAGGTTCACCTACAATAGCAAAACTAAGGGGTGGCAATTCGGGTAAAAGCAGCTCCAGCCCATCGCGACCCGAAATTTCTTCTTCGGCAGTAGCTGCCATAACCATATTATAGGCCATGTTGGGCCGGTCGTAGAAATAGGCAAATGTGGCTAGTAACGACACCAGACAGCCCCCTGCATCATTACTACCCAGTCCGTACAATTTATCGTCATGCTCAAGAGGCTCAAACGGATCAAGTGTCCAGGACGGATTTGGCTTAACGGTGTCATGATGCGAATTCAGCAACAGTGTTGGTTTAGACGAATCGAAGTGCTTATTCTGTGCCCAGACATTATTTTTAAGCCGCTTAAACGGAATTTGCTTTTCCTGAAAAAACGATTCGATTTGCGTTGCGGTTTGCTCTTCCTGCCGACTGAATGATGGTATCGAAATCAGGCGTTTTAGCAACGCAAATGCATCAGTAGTAAGGGCGATTTGCGTTGATTGTTCGTCTAGTTGAGACATAAATAAAGCGTTGGCCGCTCAAAGATACAGCCAACGCGCCAAAGTCTTTACTTATTCGGCTTTTAGGCTAACTCTCTATCCTTCATAAAACGATACTCCTTTTTCCCGTAAAAAGGCTTTAATTACATCGACATGAACACACTTTCCAACGTTCAGAAAAGGATAATTCGAAACTCGCCTTTTACGACCATTTACGAGTACTTCATGATCCTCAATATCAAAGCCAAGATGTAAATGACTCGTGGCCGATTGCATTCCGTAAATAAGTCCGTTACTATCGAACAGGGGGCCGCCACTTTGGCCCCGCAACCCAGGGGTACTCATTTCAATACCCGTAACACCAGTTGCATCACCCGATAAACGAGTTACAATCCCATCAATTGGAAACGATGGTGAACTAGTGCGTCCTACAGTATTCCATTCAATATCGTCGATCGAAGGATTATAGCGAAAATTAGTAAACTCGGGAAAGGGATACCCTAAACGGCATAAACTACGACCCGGCTTGATGCGGGTTGTATCGCCCAGGAACGTAGCATGCGATCGGTAGAGTAGACGGCTATAGCCTTCAAATCGTAGCAAAGCCAAATCCTGAGTCGGGTGACGTTCGATATGTAATTGCTGAAATTGGTCAACGCATCCAACAAAATTATTCCGTATCCGAATAATGGTGTCGATTCCTAATTTAAACTTCGTTTCCAATTGGCTTACCAGATAAGCCGCATTTTTTTCCTTCAGCACATTTCGGCGTGCCCCCTGAAATTCCTGATAATTACGATAAATGGTGTCAGCCTGGGCAACGAGGTCAGCAACGTGTTTACAGGTAATGGCATAGCCTTCCTGATTCACAAAAAATAGAGTGGCAGTTCCAGGCACAATTCCATCATGCCCGTAGAGTCTGACAATCGAATGTAAAGGTCTGGTAAACAAATCAACGCGTTCAATGGCGTCAACAAACATAAAACGTCGGCAGGTTAGTGAGGTAAGTAAGGCTGCAAGTTAACCAATCTCAGCACACTTACCGATTAACCTTAGATGAATCACGGATACCAAGTGGACCGGGTGCCGTTGAATCAGCCGCTTGCCCATGAGCTTCCCGAACGCTTTCTTTTGTTGCAGCCGACGTATCTTCTACGGAATTTGGTTCAACTCGGGCGGTCGAGTCGGTACTAATGCCATCAACCCCATTCTGGTTTTCGCTGCACTTCTGCACAAGCAGGGCAAATACCAGTACAGCTATGGCAATCATAGCCCAACGAAGCCAGCGTACATTTTCATGGCGACGATCTCCTTCTGCGCTTTTTGGAATATTGGGATTAATAACGTTTCCGCTGAGGTTATCGGTGGCCTGTACTTCGGTCAGCGGGCCAGTGGGCGTTACAAGATCATTGAAACCTAATAAACTCGCCACGCCATCCAGCCCACTAGGCAATGCCTGCCTAAACTCTGTTGCCTGACCCAATAGCAAGGTTTTTAAACTTTCGGCCGTTAACCCGTTTTCCTGTTCCTGGCGGCCCAAAACACCCATCAAGACAGACCCAACCTGTATTAGGATTGCCTGTACCGATTGTGGCTTTGCACCGCTATACAAGCCAATGAGCTCGAGAACCCGGGTAAGTTTATCGCCAAAAATATGATCCAGGAAATCACGGCCAGCAGTAATTGTTTCGCTAGTAACCGGGTGCTCACCTATCGACTGGCTCACATCTAAAGGCGTTGCACCGTAGTTTTCTTTATCTAAAAACGAAATAAGTGATGAGGCTCCGCCTGAATTCTGGATATGACGTGTAAGTCCTCCCAGTAGAGTCGGTAGCGAGCCGTTAATGGCTTTTAAGGTAGTAGCCGATGATTCGTTTAGATCGCTGCTAAGTTGGTCAACTACAGCAGGGGTGAACTGTTCTTTCAGATATGATAATAAATGAACGGCCATGAGTTTTACATTGAGTTGAGATCAATAAAACCGTCCTTGTGCCTGAATGTTCGTTTTAATATTACTCTCTCTCGGGTTACAAAGGAATAGGTCTATAGATACATAAAGTTGGGGGACGTGCCAACCAACTTTATGTATCTATAGACCTATTCCTTTCTTGCTCGAAACTACAGCTGCGGAATCCGCAATACCTGATCAGGATAGATCAAATCGGGATCTTTCAGCATAGGCTTATTGGCTTCAAAAATAACGCCATATTTCATGGGGTCACCATATACCTCTTTAGCAATTTTCGATAGCGAATCACCCGATTTTACGGTATAATATTTACCTTCTGGTGTTGGTTCATCAACAACCAATTGGTTATCTACGGCTGATACACCTTCAACATTACCTACAGCCAGAGCAATTTTCTCAGAATCTTCCTGCGACTTTACCGAACCTGATATGGTAACAGTATCTCCTTTTGTTTTAACAGTCAAACTATTGTAGGCAAGCCCCAGTTGTTTCACATGGTCAAGTAACGCCTGTGCCCGAACGGGTTCAACTTTCTCAGCTTCTGCTGGTTGGGGAGCTACCTCGTCTTTGTGAAAAATCTTTTCGCCTACTCCCTTAAAAAATGATAAAAGACCCATTGGCTTAGTATAGTTTTAATGAAACATGTAATAATGGCTGGCAATAACGCCAACTCATATGTGACAAACAACAGATTGCGTTCAAGCTTTGTTTAATTCCTTCCGGCTTTCTGGTATGGATTTGACGATTAATTGGCCGCCGGGTAACAGAAAGACCTTACTTTTGCGTTCTTTTTTTACAATTTTATCTTTCTTTCAACCAACCTATACATTCGAATGCAAGTCAAGAATAGGCTTCGGTGGGGATTCGCGCTGACCATATTGGTTGGGCTGAATGCCTGCACGAACAATGACATTGATCCCAATGCGGGTACCACTACCGTTGTGCCAACCAAAGGCAGTGCCGACTTTACAAAGTACGTGGCAGTGGGCAACTCCCTAACGGCTGGGTATGCCGACGGCGGTCTTTACCGAGACAGCCAGCTTAACTCGTATCCCAGTATTCTGGCAGGCCAGTTCACTACCGTTGGTGGCGGTAGCTTTGTGCAACCTTTATTTACCGAAGCACAGGCGGCTGGCGCGGGTTATCTCAAGCTTATCCGCGTACCCTCACTTGCTGATCCTACCAGTCTGATTACGTCTATTGCACAAGTAGCTCCAGGTGCCGCCCGAGGAGGAACTACAGCCAACGGTTCACCCTTATTAACCAAGTTTACAGACGCCAATCAGAATTTAGGCGTTCCTAGCATTCGGGTATCTGATATACTAACCTCAAACTATGGTTTAGGGAATCCATATTTTGAGAGACTAGTAGCAAATCCCGCAGCAACGACTTATTTCCAGTATATGAGTGATAACCTGAATGGAGCGACATTCTTCTCGTGCTGGTTAGGGAACAACGATGCACTTGGTTATGCCACAAATGGAGGAACAGTACCACTTACACCTATTGAGCTGTTCACGACAAACTTTACGGCGGCAATGAACAAACTGACAGAAGGCGGTCGCAAAGGCGTTGTCATTGGCATTCCCAATATCACAACAACGCCATACTTCGCAACACTAACTGTACCGCTGGCTGTAGCCCAAATCAACTTAGCGCTTAACAATCCTACGCCCGCAATAACCGCCCTGGTTATTCAAACAGCGCAGGGAGTACGCGCTACGAAGACAGGAGATTTACTTATGATTCCGAATGCGCTGGAATATGCTAAAATTGGCAGTACCGCAGTTGGAACGAAGGCGGGGTCTTATGGATTAAGCGCAACGAACCCATTACCAACCCAGTATGTGTTGGATGCCGATGAAGTAACTGCGCTGAATGCTGCTATTACAGCTTATGATGGGGTTATGAAAGCACAGGCCGATGCCAAAGGGGTAGCTTATGTTGATCCGAATACGGTTTTAAATCAGGCAGCCACAGCGGGGGGGATTTCTCAGGGCGGCATTACCTATACATCCAGCTTTATTCAGGGGGGCGTATTCAGCCTCGATGGTATTCATCTAACTCCTGCTGGTTACGCGCTGATGGCCAACGAAATCATTAAAGGAATCAATGCAAAATATAGTGCGACCATTCCGCAGGTTAATCCTGCTAACTATCGTCGTGTTTTGCTGCAACAATAAACTCATTTATGAAACTTAGTCAACTTTCATTTGCCGTGCTACTCCTGGTGAGTACGTCGGCAGCTATAGCTCAGAATACGATCCGAACTGTTGAATTTGGTATTAAAGGCGGTGGCACATTTACCCATGGCTATACGACCATTCCAGGCCAGGCAGTAGGCAGCGTTCAGGTTCCCAACCTGGAAAATAAAAACAATGGAATTGGGTATGGATACTCAGGCGGTTTGTGGGCACGGAAAAACTTCAGCAACTTTTTTATTCAGGCAGAAGTCACGTATAATCGCTTTGTTCTGAATCAGGTAGGCATTATTACGGTCGATGTCAATGCGAATGCAGCTCTAGCCAATGCCTTACCCGTTAGTGTACAGCCGGGTATACTAAATGCCACGCTAAATGTTGTTTCGGAGTCTGTCTTGGAGGCTGTTGATGTCCCCGTTCTGTTTGGGAAACGCTGGATGGGTGGAAAACTTCGTGGGTATGCTGGCCCAAACTTCATTTTTATTCAGAAAGCCGAAGCTACCCGGACTACTTCAGGCGTACTGAACGCTAATTCCAGCGTTGCTTTTCCAAAAACGGATATTCCGGCTACTACGGGCAAGACCAACTTGCTGAACAAGTATGAAGCGCAAAATTTAGAAGTTAAAGATTTCACCTATGCGCTGGAAGTGGGAGTAGGCTATACACCGGTTCCCTTTTTAGATGTTGATCTACGCTATGCGGCTCCCGTTGGTGGTGTTTATAAAGACACGGGCATCAAAGGTTTTCTTGGTATTGCTACCCTTTCACTTGGTTTTAAAGTGTTTTAAGGAATCGTTAATGAGTCGTTAGCTAACAGGCGCTAGTACTATTGTCTGTTAGCTAACGACTTTTATTATTCTGCCGCAAGCGTAAATCCTGCTCCGGCTGGCTTAAGCCGGTAGCGCACCATCTGGAAGCCCCCTGAAGGTTCCGCATTGGCATCGCCAGATCGATAAATCGGGTATTTGCGGCAGAATATATCTCGTTCCACCCATAGGCTATCATGACCCATATAGCCTTCCGGAAGGGTCACACGCCAGTTCGGTACTGTAATATCAGCTTTTCGTTCTGGCAGAAACTGCCAGGCATGTACATGACCAAATGAACCACTGCCATCGCTGGTGCTGTACACATATAATTCAGGAAAGCGATTGTTATCTAAGTCGGCCACTTCAGCGCCTACAACAGCGCCATCAATTCGAACACGAAAATTGGTCAGAAGCAACTCACCTCGGTAGGCTTTAACAATCACCTCGCGTACGCGTCCAGTGTCAGCAGCCAGTACACTAAAGCTATACACATTGAATCGCAACGCCTTTGAATAGTGTGGAGCTACTTGTCCAGAAGCCCATGGTAATTTGGTGCGTAATTGTTGAGCTATCCGGTTATGTATATCCATGGACTGTCGGCTCCCCTTAGCCAAGCGTGGCTCGACTAACTGGAGGTACCCGAGCATGCCCATGACCAAACAATACACCTTTGTACTCATTGACTCCGCTTACTTTGTATGTCAATACCTAACGACACGGAATCAAAAAAAGTTGATTCAACTACGGCTCCAGGAAGGTTTCGCCAATTGACGTAAGTTTGAGCAACGTAGGCAACACTTTATTTCCTTTAACTGTCAGACTATATTCAACCCGGGGCGGTACCTCATTATAGGATTTCTTTTCTATAACACCTAAGTTAACCAATGCTTTAAGCTCTTGAATTAAAACTTTTTCACTTACTTCAGGGATCATGCGTCTTAATTCACCATACCGCCGAGCTTCAGTACCTAGTTGATAAATAATGTATAATCGCCACTTTCCACAAATAATATCTAAGGTTTTTTTAAGGGCTAATTGCGTAGCATCGGTGTTTTTTTGACTAGTCAATTGTTTATTCATGAGGAGGTTTTTCACTAACCTTTTGGTAGGTAACACATTGATTAAAAGGCACTTGCAACAATATGAGCAAATATAGATATTTGTGATTAATCTATAACACAAACTATTTTCACGAACCAAACAAATAAAAAAAATCAGCGTAACTATCTGCTAATCAATCCCAAAAAAAACGTATTCAAAACAGCTCGTTTAGGAATAGTATTGCCCTACTACTTGTTGGCACTTATGAATCTCAAATCATGAAGTAGTAAGTGACTTATTTTTACATAAATGGCACTTTCATCAACGTTACCACCCAATAATTAACTCAGTGCCATACTACTCTCCATTAAAATAAATTGTAACATTGGTTGCATAAAGTAGCTGTTGGGCAACCAGCTATAATTTACTTTTGCAGAGTTTCTAATTTAGTCTAGTCAGCTTTTGAAAACATTGCTTGTGGTTGCCGGTCCTACTGCTGTTGGCAAAACAGCAATAGGCGTTCAACTAGCTCAAATCTTACAGACAGCTGTAGTGTCGGCAGATTCGCGACAACTATACCGTGAACTTAGTATTGGCACGGCCAAACCCACACCCGCCGAGATGGAGGGTGTACAGCATCATTTCATTAGTTCGCACTCAATAAATGACCCAGTTAATGCTGGGCGCTACGAGCGGGAATGTCTTGATTTGTTAAACGAATTATTCCAGAAAAATGATATAGTAATTCTATCGGGTGGAACGGGTTTATATATCAATGCGGTTTGCTTTGGCCTCGACGATATCCCATCGGTCGAGCCATCACTTCGCGAACATTTATTTGCCCGACTTCAGCAGGAAGGCTTAGCTGTACTTCAGGCCGAATTGAGAAAAGTAGACCCTGTGTATGCTCAGTCCGCAGATTTACAAAATCCTATTCGTGTAACCAGAGCCCTGGAAGTATGTTTGACAACGGGGCTGCCTTACTCGTCATTTCGTAAGCAGCAATCTGCCGAGCGGCCTTTTCGATCGGTGCTGGTTGCGCTCGACCGCCCACGCGAGGAATTATACGCCCGGATTGATACGCGCATGGATGATATGCTCTCGGCAGGCCTGGTCAATGAGGTCCAGTCGCTACTTCCCTATCGGCATTTACCAGCTCTTCAAACAGTTGGTTATCAGGAAGTTTTTCCGTATTTGGATGGCCTGTATGACTATGACGAGATGGTGCGTCTATTGAAACGTAACTCCCGACGTTACGCTAAGCGGCAGCTAACCTGGTTCCGCAATCAGGGAAATTATACGTGGGTGAGTCCGCACGATGTAGAAGGAATTATTCAATGTATTTAGCTATATGATGTAGGCTATATTGTCTACCGAAAGGCATACATCCTACATCATATATCCTACATCTTTACTGCGCTCTGTAGGCCAGCATTCCGCCAAGTACATTGCGGACGTTATTAAATCCATTCTGCTCCAGAATTTGCTGAGCCATACCGCTGCGTTTACCTGACCGGCAATGCACAATTACTTCTTCATCCTGCAGCCCATCGAGTTCATCTAAACGATACGACAAATCGCCAAGTGGGATAAGCGTTGCGCCGATGTTGTCGGCTTCGTACTCGTCGGGTTCGCGAACGTCAAACAGATTCAGTTTCTCGCCTTTGTCGATTCGCTCTTTGAGCTCCTGTACGGTAATATCCATGGTGTTAGTTGGTAGTCAGTACGTAGTGAATGGGTGGAATATGTAAATGGAACTTAAAGACTTACTCCACCCATTTCACGACTTACCAACTCTAATGTTGAATGATTAATTTCTGTACGGTTGTCTGCTGATTAGCAAAAAGTCGGATTATATATAAGCCGTCGGGCAGATAACTCAAGTCTAACGTTTGCTGGCCGCGTTCTGGTTCAATTATATGCACTAACCTGCCCGTACTGCTTATCACCTCCAATCGGGTTAGGCGTGGATCGTCCCACTGAATTCGGCCCGATGTTGGATTAGGATACGTTCGAAGCGGGACTACTGGGTTCGGTTCCGTTGTGGCTGTTACAACGGCCAGTTTACCACCCATTACTGGTCTCAGCATAAATGCACCCTGTATCTGTAATAAAGGAGCGGAATTCCCTCCCGTTCCCTTTTGGAGATTCTGTTCCCAGTTAGTCCCCCCATTGTAGAAAATATTCTCGCCAAAGGGGCTATTTTTATCAAACCCCAAACGTAAAAATGTAGTGTCACTGCTGCTAATTTGCTGATAGCCAATGTAAAATGTATCCTTCACAATCACGCTTCGGGTAAATTTATAATCAACAAACCCGTTGCGTGTATCTGGATATTGCATCGGAAATGACTGCTGGTAAAGCGCTATACCCGGTTTACCATTTTGATTCGCATAGACTGTAATCACAAAGGGTTGGCCTGTCTGGTCAGTTGTAAAGGGCACAATACAGGCCCGAACACTCCCAATCGTATCGGGTTTGTTCAGAATAAATCGCACAGCAATTTGCTCTCGCTGCCTTATTTGCTGGGCATATTCCCAGGAACCATCGTCATAAGCGTAATAATTATCAAGCGCAGCTACTGCCGAAATTGTATCATTTCTGAGTAAAGTAGACGGATCACGCTGAAAAATCGAGTTTTGATTATCACTTGTTTGCAAGTCGATTTCGTAACGCAACAAAGCTTTGGTAGCCGTATTATCGAAGACATACGCATTCGGTTTCACACTCCTCTGCTGGGACCCATTTACGTATATATCACCTGTCACGTCATTCTGCAACGAACGCCCCGTTACATCATCCTGAACTCTGAAACGAGAAGAGACTGGATTTGGGTTATTAATCAAATTCTTAACAACCGTGCTAACCGAATCAGCCAGTTCAGCGGCTCCTTTTATTTTATACTGCGACATCGGCATAGCAGTATAACGTTTCAAAAGCGGGCTAAGCGCTCGTTGCGTAGCTATGTCAATCATATACTGATCCGTCGCAGATCGGCCTTTGTTCAGATAAACATAGTCAATATGCCAGGTATCAAACGGACCAGAACGTCGGCCAAACGCGCGAAACCGAAAGGCAAACCCATCATAAAAATAGCGGGCATCGGAAACCTGAACAAACGCCTGATTAAACGTACTGTCTGCCTGACCACCGGCTTTCCCCCACACAGTTTTCCAAATACCGGTTACATCCTTAAACTGTAGCGTTAATGAATCACCAGCCTGAAGAATGGGGGGACTTCCCTGTGGAGCCGACAGGGTGTCACCAGGATCAGGCAGTTCACCAAGGCCTTTGGTCTGCCAATAAAAACTGAGATAAACACCACTACCGGCCGATAAACCAATCAGATTAATTGGTCTCGACTCAAGCACATCAGTATATCCCTGCTCTAACGGATTATTGCTTACGTAAGGCCGCCCATTGGCCTGCAGTCCATCGAATGTAGCCACATTGATGGTGGGCTGGTTGATGGCCATCGTGTTATTAATGTACACACCACTGCCCGTCACCCAACGAGCCGGGTCGGGCTGAGTGGATCCAGCACGGGCTGCCGCTGTAGCAAAATCATCGAAAAATGGTAGTTGCAACGATGTCTGTGCTACAGCTATCGAGGCCCACAGGCTACCTAAAATCAACAATAAGCCGCGCAAAAATTGTCGGATAACAGGTGTAGATGGCTGAGTAAGTAAATCAATTCCCATTTGGCAGTCGTGCCGAAAGTGTTTTTATTGGTTCGGCTCAATTGGCCCCACGATCCACAAATCCATTGTTTCGCCAACGCGAATACGTTCACCAGACTTGGCTTCGGGTCGTTGCTTGGTCACGGTGCCGACTTCCTTCTCCGGGTCATCAACGGAAATTTTCGTGCCAACTTTCAAATTAGAACCACGAATAGCGGCTTCGGCTTCGTCGAGGGGTAATCCTACAACGTTCGGAATCTCAAACATCGTACTTCCGAGGCCATCCCCAATTTCCAGATCAATCTTTGCTCCTTTGGGAACGGGGGTTCCAGGGGCAATTTCTTTGCCGTTATAAAGCTGCCGAAGCACCGAATTTTTGGCTACATCAGGCACGTAAATTGGCTCTCCTATTTCCAGCCCCAAGGACTTCAGGTTTAACTCGGCACTACGAAGTGTCAGGTCCACGAGCTTAGGCATTGGCACCATTGGCGCTACTCGTTTTGTAATGGTCAAATATATTTTACGACCTTCTTTCACTTTCGCATTAGCCCGTGGATACTGCTGAATAACCGTTAGCGGCTGTGCTCCGGCTACAAACGTACAATCACTGACCTCATACCGAAGGTCGCGATCATCCAGAAGATTCTGCATCTCATCGAAACTAAGCTTTGTTACATCGGGTACAGTGATCGTCTGCCCGTGATTGGTTGTAAAGGGCAGGTAAACAAAGAAAAAGGCCAGAAATAGAACAGCCACCAGGGCTAAGATAATGCCAATATTAATCAGCAGGTCAGAAAAGGAGCGGGTGCTGATTTTAGTCATTCGGAATTGGTGAAATGGTTTTTTGGTGGAGTAAGGGTAGTTTGTGAAGTAGGTGTAGTCAGTGTAAAAGTAAATCGGTTAAACTCAACTCACAAATTGACCTAATTATACTTACTCCACTTTCTAAACTTACTCCACTAAATACAAAGTAAATCGGTTATTGATAGCCACCGAGCATTTTTTTGATATACTTCCCAATAATATCGAACTCTAGGTTGACCGTATCACCAACGTTGAGATCGCTAAATGTGGTGTGCTCATACGTATACGGAATAATAGTTACCCGAAAACGATCAGTTTGTGAATTAAAAACGGTTAAACTGACGCCATTGATACAAATAGACCCTTTTTCGACGGTCACATTGCCGGAAGTATCGGGTTGATACTGAAAATCGAATAACCAGCTACCATTTAAATCCTGAATTGCTGTACAAATACCAGTCTGGTCAACATGCCCCTGCACAATGTGGCCATCGAACCGACCATTCGCGGGCATACAGCGCTCAAGGTTAATCCGATCCCCAGGTTTTACGTGTCCCAGGTTGGTTTTTTTGAGTGTTTCATCCACGGCCGTCACGGTGTAGCTTCCATCGCTCACACTGGTAACCGTTAGGCAAACCCCATTATGACTCACACTTTGATCAATTTTCAACTCAGAAGCCAACGATGAATCGATCCGAAACGTCAGGTTGGTTCCTTCTGATTCAATTGCCGATACCCGGCCAGTTGTTTCAACAATACCAGTAAACATAAAATAGTCAATAAGTTAATAACAGGGCCGCCCGTGCGGTCGGTAAGTCATGACTTACCGACTATTATAAACAGAGAACTGCCGAACGGGGTTCGGCTCAGAAGTTTTTGTTCAGTCTTAGCAATATGATAGAGGGTTTCATTGATCCAGGCACTCGGGAGGTAGACATCTGACTTCGCATCTTCAGGCTTTTGCCAGCCAAGTTTCAATTGTAATCGTTGCCATTGGCGAATTAGCAAAATCACAGGCGAAAGCACAAAACTCCAATACGTGGCGTAGTTTATAATCAAGCCAGCCTGTGGTAGTAGGTACTCAAAATCAGCCAGAACAAACCGCCTAATGATGCCAACAGCAATATCGTGTTGTCCTTCAAATACGCTGAACGCATTATTGTTGCTTACTAAAATACCATTGGATTTTAACCGATGCCTCAAAGCAGATAAGAGTGGTGGCAAATCAGCCTCGGTAAAATAACAGAACACATCATTACAGATAATTACATCATATTGGACCTCTGGTTCAAAGCTAGCCAGTTTTGTCAAATCCAATAGCGTAACCGAAAAACCGCGTTCGTGGCAAAACTCCACAGCATCAGCGGATCCATCAATTCCCTGAAGGATCGTATAGCCCTTATGACGTAGAAAATCCAGCATACCACCGGTACCACAACCTGCGTCTAAAATTCGAATGTCGCGTCGACTGCCAAACTGAGTTTGCAGAGCCTGCTCGACCCGTTCGTGCAAACTACGATACCACCATAGCTGGCCTTCCAACTGAAACATTTTCGCATATTCTTCCGAACGACCGATCATAGTATAGAAGCAAAGAGCATGGGGGGCGGAGCAGGGAAGGTTGCTCTACTCGAATGAACATGGTAGGTTAGCCTTCCTAACTCCCTGCTCTCGGCTCCTCGCTCCCTGCCTTTTTTTCCACATACGCTGGCAAACCACTGTATGCCATAAATAACTTACCAAGATATTCGCCTAAAACACCCAGAAAGAGCATTTGTAATCCTAGACCTGTTCCAATGGCCCAGAGTACAATACCCCAGCCTGGACTAAAAAATAGTCCGGTTAGCCAACCTATTATTAACAAAATTCCAATCAGTAAACCTAGCCCGAACAGGCCTGCCCCAAGTATAGTAAATACCCGAATTGGCCAAAGAGAGTACCCAATAAATACATTCAGGACCAGGCCTATTAGCTTCCGAACGGTATAGTTTGATCGACCTTCAGCACGACTATTATGTGGCACCTCCACACTACCAACAGTTCGCGTTACCCGGAAAATTAGCCCATCGATATATGGATACGGCCCTCGGTAACGGATAATCTCCTCAACAACCTCGCGCCGAATCAGTTTGAAGCTTGATAAATACAAATCGCGGGGTTTTCCAATCGAATAGGTCGTCAATGTATTGACCAACCAGCTACCCAGGTTCCGAAACCAATGATGTTGTTTCTGAGCATATCGGCTATAAACAACGTCATACTGCCCCGTTTCTGCATGATTGATGAGTGTTAGGATAGCCTCAGGTGGATTTTGAAAATCATCGTCGATAATAACTACATAGTCGCCAGACGTATGATTAAGGCCGCATAGTACGGCGTTGAATTCGCCAAAATTTCGACGCAGCGCTATAAACTGAACAGTCGAAAACTCGCTTTCCAATTGCAGACAAACCGCTTCCGAGTGGTCGGCGCTACCATCATTCACCAGGACAATCTCAAACGACCGTCCGGTCAGACACGTCTGCAATCGTTCAACCAACGGACCGATCGTTCGTTCACTATTATAGACAGGAATGACAACAGACAGATTCATAGTGTGAAAGTAAGTGGAGTTAGTGAAATAGTAGAAGTAAGTGAAAGTAGGTGGAGTGAGTATGGTGGTGCTTAGTTCACTCACTCCACTTACTCAACCACTTTCACTTACTTTCACTACTCACTAAACCCATTAATTGTATCAATAACATAGGCCACTTCTTCATCTGTCATTGACGGATTGAGTGGCAAACTAAGCACTTCCCGATGTATTTGCTCCGAAATTGGTAGCGAAAGATGTGCAAAGGATGCGTAAGCTCGCTGATGATGGGGTGGAATAGGGTAATGTATATCGGTACCGATGCCCTGTTCACGCAAATAAGTTTTTAGGTCATCGCGCCGGGGATGGCGGATCACAAACAAATGCCAGACATCTTGCTCAATCTGATCGCCTGGCGGTAGGGTCATGTCAGAATGTCGAATACCTGCTAAATACATCCGGGCAAGCGCACGCCTACGACTGTTTTCTGAGTTAAGCGCTGGTAATTTCGCGGCTAATATAGCCGCTTGTAACTCATCTAGTCGGCTATTATGGCCTCGATAATCAGTGATGTATTTCTGCGCTGAACCATAGTTTCGCAACGCCCGAAGTTGATTAGCCAGGGCATCATCATTGGTCGTAATAGCACCTGCATCTCCTAGTGCACCCAGATTTTTACTTGGATAAAAACTCCAGCCTGCGGCATCACCCAAATTACCCGCTCGCTTTTCGCCATAAACCGCTCCATGGGCCTGGGCCGCATCTTCGAGTACGTTTAGCTTATAACGTTGCGCCAGTGTATGAATAGGATCCATATCGCAACAGCGGCCGTAGAGATGAACGGGCAAAATAGCTCTTGTACGTTCTGTAATGGCAGGCTCAATTCGGGCTGTATCTAGTAGGTAAGTTCTAGGATCTGGCTCAACCAAAACCGGAGTCAGGCCCGCATGAGTAATACTTAACACCGATGCTATATAGGCATTTGACGCTATGATGACTTCACTGCCAATTGGAAAGTCCCATGCTTTTAAGACCAATGTCAGTGCATCGAGACCATTGGCAACCCCAATGCAGTGTTTCGTCTGACAGTAGTTGGCAAATTGCTGTTCGAACGCGTCAACTTCTCGACCAAGAATGTACCATCCAGACTCAATAACACGCTCAACAGCCGTTCGAATAGCTACTTCATGCGGCTCGTTCACACGCTTCAAATCCAGAAAGGAAATCATTCTGAATCAGCCATAATCGGCTCACCAATCCGCCGACTATTTGGATAAGGTTCGTAGATGTAATCGTCTTTGTCGTAGAGTTCGTTCGAAACAACCAGCAAGATAGCGTTGCTTGAAAACTCATCCATGAGGTGCCAGTCTTCAGGCTCCAGTACCAGGCATTGGCGTGGATTTGTCAACTCAAATGTTTGTTCTTCACGCCCATTGTGAGAATATACATGGCAACTACCATTCAGGCAAATGAGGGCATTCCAGGCCTTGTGGTGCCGATGCCCAGCCCGAGCTGCCTTCCCAGCTTCATAAATATAAAAGACACGCTGAATTACACCCGGAATGATATCTTCAAAAACGGTTAGATTACCATTGCCCGATGTAAATGTTTTTAATTCGTAAAGTTGTGCCATTTACAAAGTAAGTTACGTTTGAAACCAGAAAGGTCATTTAAGGCCTTAAATATATTAAAATACCATTAAAGTAAGAAGTCTCTAAAAAGAGCCTTATCTATACTTCTAAGAGTACGGTAAAAACATACATACGTACCGACAAAATAGTCCTGCGTAGCAGTTCAACAATCCCCTTTGATGTAAATTATTTCGTCAGCTCTCAAAAATACATTATAATAGTTGATCCATTACGAAATCCTCATCACCATTGACTGTTGGCTGAATATGGATTTACAAGTTGTTTACTTACAGGAGTTATGCAAAAAAATAAGTTTTTACTTACAGGCCTATTTTTAATTGCCCTAGTAGTGCTGTACTACAGCTTTTTCGATGGAGGCAATATGACATCAGCCGACGGTCTGGACGAGTCGGTCAACCCAGTAACCTACCGCCAGCAGCTAGATGCCGCACGGACTAAGAAAGATCAGTTTTTTCGAACCGATAGTGAATCACCCATCAAGGATAAAGCAACCTTTGCTGGACTACGCTATTTTTCTCCGGACCCAGCCTATCGTGTCATAGCCCGCCTGGAACCCTTTGCAGATAAAACCCAGAAACTTGTCGTGCGTATGAGTGATGGTAATGAAGAGGTATATGACAAGTTCGCCCATGCGGTATTTAGCCTGAATGGAGAGACCTGCCGGTTATTAGTTGTAAAGCTCGAAAACACCTATTCCATTCTGTTCCGTGATGCAACCTCAGGAAAAGAAACTTATGGGGGTGGGCGGTATCTGGAACTTGATCCAGACAAACTAACCACTAATCGGGCTATCCTGGATTTTAACACCGCCTATAACCCTTACTGTGTCTACAATTCAGGGTACTCATGTCCCCTTCCTCCAACCGAAAATACACTACCTATAGCCGTTAAAGCAGGAGAGAAATATATAGCTCATGAGTAGGGCTAAGTGGAGTGCGTGGAGTCAGTAAAATAGGTGGCGTAACTATTCAGTTCTACTTACGCCACCTATTTCACTGACTCCACGCACTCCACTTACATCACTTTCTCCTTACCTTTGTGGTAATTATCTGCATTGCCTCTGTATGGAAGTTTCCTATAAATGGTTACAAGAGTTTATTGAATTGCCTGAGTCACCCGAAGAAGTTGGCAAATTGCTAACGTCAACGGGTCTGGAAGTGGAAGGAGTCGAAAAAATTGAGGCCGTACCAGGTGGGTTGGAAGGTGTTGTCATTGGTGAAGTACTCACCTGCGCCAAACACCCCGACGCCGACAAACTAAGCCTGACAACGGTAGATGTTGGCACGGACCAACCCCTTCCCATTGTTTGCGGAGCCCCCAATGTAGCCGCTGGCCAGAAAGTAGTAGTAGCCTTAGTAGGAGCCACGTTGCACCCCAACTCTGGCCAACCCTTTCAGATTAAAAAAGCCAAAATTCGTGGAGCAGCCTCCGAAGGTATGATCTGCGCCGAGGATGAAATTGGACTTGGAACGTCGCATGCTGGTATTATGGTACTTAGTACCGATCTACCAAATGGCACGCCCGCTGCCCGTTATTTTAACCTCGAAGCCGATTACCAGATTGCCATTGGTCTAACCCCCAATCGGATTGATGCGGCCTCCCACTTTGGCACAGCCCGGGATTTGAAAGCTGTTTTGAATCGGCCTTTGCGGTTACCTTCAGTAGAAGCGTTCAAGGTTGATAACGCCAATCTAACCCTCGATGTGCGGGTCGAAGACGAAGCCGCCTGTCCACGTTATACAGGTGTAACGATCACGGGCCTCACTGTAGGCGAATCTCCTGATTGGCTAAAACAACGGCTGTTGAGTATTGGACTGAATCCGATCAACAACATTGTTGACATCACGAATTTCGTTTGCCATGATCTCGGCCAACCCCTTCATGCGTTCGATGCGGCTAAAATTACTGGGGGGCAAGTCATCGTAAAAACCTTACCTGAAGGTACACCCTTTGTGACACTCGATGGTGTAGAACGCAAACTCAGCGCTACTGATCTGATGATCTGCGATACTGAAAAGCCTATGTGTATTGCGGGTGTATTTGGTGGTCAGTATTCGGGCGTGTCGGCCCAAACGACTAGCATCTTTCTGGAATCCGCTTACTTCTCTCCTGCTTCCGTTCGGAAGACGGCTCAGCATCATGGCCTGAAAACCGATGCTTCGTTCCGATTCGAGCGGGGGACCGATCCTAACATGCCAGTATTTGCCCTGAAACGGGCTGTACTACTCATTCAAGAGGTGGCTGGAGGAACAATTAGTTCTGAGATTACAGACAGATACCCGAATCCTATTGAACCGTTTCAGGTATCTGTCCGCTACCGGAATATTGACCGGTTAATTGGCATTCAGATTGATCATACTGAAATCCATCGAATTCTGGAAGCACTGGATATTCAGGCTGAAGCGATCAGTACCGAAGGATTTGTGGCTGTAGTCCCCCCCTACCGCGTTGATGTTACGCGCGAGGCCGATGTTATTGAAGAAATCCTTCGGATTTATGGGTTGGACAACGTCCCATTGTCAGTTCATCTAGCCGCCGATTCACTATCAGAATTCCCTAAAACGGATCCTGATCAATGGCAAGGTCGCGTAGGGCAACTCATGGCGGCTAACGGATTTTATGAAATTCTTACCTTGTCGCTCACGCGTCCAGCGTATCATGAGGCCATCCGGGCATCATTGCCGGGTACCGATGTAACCTTGCTGAACCCACTGAGCGACGAGCTGTCTGTAATGCGGCAAACGCTCCTGTTTTCCTCCCTGGAAACATTGGTATACAACCTGAACCGTCGGCAAAAGGATTTAAAGACGTTTGAATTTGGCAAGGTCTATCATAAAGTAAAACTTGAAGATGGCTCGACTAAGTATATCGAACGTATGCGTCTAAGTTTAGCCATCAGTGGTAATCAACAGCCTGAAAGCTGGCTTCAGAAAAACCAGACAGTGGTCTACCACGATCTGGCAACCGCTGTGCAACGCGTGTTGAACCTGTTCCGGATTAAATCGTTCGAGACGCAAACTGCCGATTCAACCTTATTCCAGTATGGATTGACCTACCTAGTGAATAAGAAACCAATTGTCAGTTTAGGGCTCGTACAACCCAAACTTACCAGGTTGGTTGATCTGAAACAGCCTGTTTTTTACGCTGATTTTGATTGGCAGGCCCTCCTGAAACTGGCTACCAGTAAGGCTAGGTATGAAGAAGTGGTTCGATTCCCCGAAGTCCGGCGCGATTTATCGCTGGTTATCGACAAAGGGGTTAGCTTCGAGCAAATTAGCCGACTGGCACGCCAAACGGAGCGGAAGTTATTGCGTTCTATAAATGTTTTTGATGTGTATGAGGGCGAAAATCTGGGTACGGATAAAAAAGCTTATTCTGTAAGTTTTATGTTACAGGACGCAGCGCAAACCCTTAACGACTCAGCTATTGACAAAACCATGCAGCGACTCATGAGTGCTTTCGAGCAGGAACTAGGCGCCGTAATCCGTAAATAATGAGTGAATGAGCGAATTAGTGAATAGCAAACAATCTGCATTCATTAATTCACTCATTCACTCATTCACTCATTAAAACCGTGGTTAGCGAAAAACAAATCGTTGCGTTGGTGGAGCGATTCGAGCACAAACTCGTATCGCTCACTGGCCTGTATACGGAGGCCAAAAAGCAGATAGAGCAGCTAGAGCGGGAAAACGATGCGCTTCAGGAAAGCCTGAAAGAGGAGCAGAAATTAGTGATTGAACTACGTAAAAAAACAACTATCCCAGAAAAAAATACACCAAATTCAAAAGATAGTGGTATAATTGTAAAAGACAACCCGTCTGATAAAGATACGAATGCTGAATTAAAACAACAACTCGACGAGTATATCCGGGAATTAGAACGGTGCATAGCTCATTTGAGTAGTTTGTCATAAACCCAAATTGGCTCCGGGGATTAGTCCCCATCTGAGCCGACTGCAGCGATGGAAGAACTGCCAATTCGCGTAAAAATCGCCGACCGTGTCTACAAATTGTATGTAGAGCCGGATGCGGAAGCCGTTGTGCGCGAAGCCGCCAAGCTGATTCAGGAAGAACTGAAGCAATACCGGGAAAAGGGCTTTGCCGAAACGCAGGAAGCCCTGGCAATGATAGCCTTCGACTGCTTGGTCACCAAGCTCAGAGGAGAACGACAGATGCAGAGATTACAACAAATGGTGTTTGACAAAATAACTCAATTAGATCAGGTCGTCACGCCGGCCATTACAACATAGAAAACCGGCGGGCTGTCCACCCCGCATTACTCCGAGTTCGCGTTCAGGGCACTCGTATCGCAGCAGGTTGATGGTATATTTGTTCAACCCTAACGATATAGTCCAATGGACATTTGGTTAACGATTCTTGCTACCCTCGTAGGGGGTGGTATTGGCATAGTAATTGGCCGCCAGATGATGGCGAGCGTTCGTGGGAAGCACGAAAAAGAAGCGGAAGAGAAAGCAGCATCCATTTTAAAAAATGCTGAACTACAGGCCGAAACGATTAAGAAAGAGCGGATGCTGGAAGCTAAAGAGAAATATCTGAGGCTGAAAACAGAATTTGAAGAAACAACGAATCAGAAACGAAATCTACTTCTACAAAACGAGACAAAACTCAAGCAACGGGAACAGCAACTTGCTCAACAGGCCGATCAACAACGCAATCGCGAAGGCGAGTTAAATCAGCAGCGTAACGAAATTAATCAACAGAAAAACAGTCTCTCGCAGCAAATTGACGCGCTCAATAAACGTCGGGAAGATGTAGACCGACGGCAACAGGAAGCCGATCGGATGCTGGCCGATCAGGTTGCACAACTTGAAAAAATCGCGGGCCTATCTGCCGATCAGGCCAGAGATCAACTGGTCGAGACACTGAAAGCTGAAGCTGAAACCCGTGCGTCTTCCTACATCAAAAATATCGTTGAAGAAGCCAAATTAACCGCCACTAAGGAAGCCAAGAAGGTAGTCATCGAGACTATTCAACGGACAGCTACCGAGCATGCTATTGAGAACTGCGTGTCCGTTTTCAATATTGAATCCGATGACGTTAAGGGCAAAGTGATAGGTCGGGAAGGGCGTAACATCCGGGCGCTGGAAGCTGCAACCGGTGTTGAAATCATTGTAGATGATACCCCGGAAGCCATCATTATTTCAGGGTTCGACCCGGTTCGTCGTGAGATTGCCCGGTTGTCGTTACACCGGCTTGTGCAGGATGGTCGTATTCACCCAGCCCGGATTGAAGAGATCGTGGCCAAAACCCGCAAGAATATCGAAGACGAAATTGTGGAGATTGGCGAGCGCACCGTTATCGATCTGGGTATCCACGGTCTGCATCCCGAACTGATTAAAATGGTTGGGCGGATGCGTTTCCGGTCCAGTTATGGACAGAACCTCCTCCAGCACTCACGCGAAGTGGCTAAGCTGTGTGCCACAATGGCCGCAGAACTAGGTCTGAACGCTAAGCTAGCCAAACGGGCCGGTCTGCTCCACGATATTGGTAAAGTATGGCCCGAAGAAGCCGAGTTACCCCATGCCATTTTGGGCATGGAACTGGCGAAAAAGTATAAGGAGAATCCCGAAGTTATCAATGCGATTGGCGCTCACCATGACGAAATCGAGATGACCAGTATGATTTCGCCGATTGTTCAGGTTTGTGATGCAGTTTCCGGTTCACGTCCTGGTGCCCGTCGCGAAATGATGGAGTCGTACATTAAACGCCTAAAAGAACTTGAAGAATTAGCGGGTAACTTCCCTGGTGTAACCAAGTGCTACGCCATTCAGGCCGGTCGTGAACTACGAATCATGGTCGACGCCGATCATGTTTCCGACGAACGGGCAGGCGTGTTATCATACGAAATCTCGCAGAAGATTGAGAAAGAAATGCAGTATCCCGGCCAGATTAAAGTGACCGTTATTCGGGAGATGCGGGCGGTGGCTTACGCGAAGTAGGCTTTAATGCAGAATGTATAATGGACAATGAAAAATGGGCAACACCGTCCTGATTCATTGTCCATTTTTCATTGTCCATTATACATTATACATTTAGCCCACTATGGATTTCTTAACCACCGTTTTACTTTTACTCGTCGGCGCGGGCGGGGGCGTTGCCCTGGCCAATACCCTGCGTAAACGAACTGGCACTACTGATGTTCAGCGGGACTCTGTACTCTTGCTTGAGCGCATCGAAAAGGTATTCAAGGTGGTAATGGCGGAGGGCTATTTCTCAGAGATTTATAATTATCAGGATCAGAAAAAGATTTTATACCTCCTGAATGACCCTAAAAAAGCGATGGTCATTGCCAAATCGAAAGTGCTGGTTGGCTTTGATTTTGCTAAAGTTCGGTTTCGGGCGCCCGACAATGATTCCAAAAAGTTAATTATTGAGTCTTTTCCTCAACCTGAAATTCTATCAATCGATACCGATTACAAGTTTTACGACATTCAGGCGGGCATTCTTAATCACTTCAGCGGGGCCGATTATACACAAATTCTGGAAGAAGCTAAGCAGGCCATGAATGAACGGGCTATGCAAAGCGATCTTCCTAAAATTGCCAACAACCAGATTCAGTACATGATGTACCAACTGGCGAGTTCAATGGGTTGGCAGCTTCAACTACCCGAAGCAGAACAGAAAAAGCTGGAGGCTATAAAAGCAAAAGCAGAGGAAGCGCCCAAACTGCCTGCCTTTCTGACACCCGAAGTAGATGAAGATGATGACATTTAACTAATTGGCCACTTTGCGGTTAAGTCATTAATGACGACAACTCCATGAAAAACTTTTCTATCTACCTCCTTCTTTTCTTCCCGCTCTTTTCCTACGCCCAGCTCGAAACGGAAGGCTGGCAAGTTTGCCAGGCGGGCAAAGTACGTTATTTTGGACAATTGGCCGATAACCCGAAAGCGCGGTTGGCTTACCCCGGCGATGCCTCTATTGATGTTACGTATTACGGTCTGGATCTGCGACTAACCGCAACGCCAGCCAGCCTTCGTGGAGCAGCCACCATTAGTTTGAAAAGTACAGCCTCTACTACCCTCACTAGCTTTTTTCTGGATCTTAATTCAACCTCTGCCACTACAGGTGAAGGATTACGGGTTGATTCGGTAAAAGTAGGTGCTCAAAAGCTGACCTTTCAGCATGCACAGAATAAGCTAACCATTACACTTCCTCAACCCCTGGCCAACGGGCAAGCCTTAACCTTAACGGTATTTTACCAGGGCATACCCAATAGCAGTGCCCAGGGCAGTTTCAAATTTGACCGGCATGAGACCACAAACGATCCTGTCATCTGGAGTTTAAGCGAGCCTTACGGTGCTCCCGATTGGTTTCCATGCCGGGATACACCCGCCGACAAAGCCGATTCATCGTCAGTACGTATTACTGCCCCGGCGCAGTTTGTGTCGGTTTCCAATGGCAAGCTCATTAGTACAACGACCAATAGTGACGGCACGAAAACGTACCTGTGGAAAAATAGCTACCCGATTGCCCAGTATTTGATTTCGATAGCCGTCTCAAACTACGCCCAGTACGATACGCCCTTTACGTATGGCAACCAGACAATGCCCGTAACCCACTATATCTATCCTGAAATTTTGCCTCAGGTTCAGGCCAATCTTGCCCTGACTCCCAGCATGCTTCAGCTATTTACCAATCGATTTGGGCCTTATCCGTTTCTTCGGGAGAAATATGGGCATGCTCAGTTTGCCCGGAATAACGGGGGTATGGAACACCAGACGATAACGTCAATGGGTGTTTCATCGTTAACCCCAACGGTGATTGCTCATGAGCTTGCCCACCAATGGTTCGGTGACAAAATTACCTGCCGTGACTGGCAGAATATCTGGCTCAACGAAGGTTTTGCCTCGTATGGCGAAGCCGTATACACCGAGTCCATAGGTGGACAAACTGGGTATCGGTCCTATATGAATAATTTCATGAGCAGTGCTCGTCTTGCTGTTGGGAGTGTCTACGTCCAGAACATCAGCAATTTCAACAATATTTTTGACAGCAATCGAAGTTATGCCAAAGGGGCAACCGTATTACACATGCTCCGGGGTGTAGTGGGTGATAGTGCGTTCTTTCGCACGTTACGTACCTATGTAGCTACTCCAGCCTTAGCTTATAATACAGCCGTTACCGAGGATTTCCAGGCCGTAGCCCAACAAGTTTCCGGCAGGGATCTGGCTTATTTCTTTAAACAGTGGATTTATGGCGAAGGCTATCCAACCTATAAAGCAACGGTCACGGGTGGTGGTAAATTCGCTACGGTACGCTTACAACAGAGCAACACGAAGTCGACAAATCCAGCGTCGTTCACGATGCCTGTACAGATGCTGGTACAATCGGCTGCGGGCGATACAACGGTAACAGTCTTCAATGACCGCGCCGATCAGACGTTTACGCTTCCCGGTCGTGGGGCCGTTACCAATGTAGTTATCGACCCAAATAACTGGATTCTAAAAACCATCGAATCTACCACAACAAACTTAGTGACGGGTGTTGAAGACCCATCTCCAGTAGCTTTACGAATCTATCCAAATCCAACCACCGAAACGCTGATGGTTGATTTTTCGGTTTCTGCAACAGGCCCCGTTACAGTGGCGCTGGCAAATTTGCTTGGTCAACAGCTGAAGGCCAATAATGAGTCGAATCTGGCACCCGGCAATTATAGCCGAACATTGAGTCTGCGTGGGCTGTCGGCCGGTCGGTATACGGTTACGGTACAAACAGCCGCAGGGGTACAGAGTCGGGTAGTTGTAGTTCGGTAAGGGTTGCCAATCCTATGGCTTAGGCTCAATCTCTTAGTATGAAAACTCAAAAAGCCAGTGATTATCCCACTGGCTTTTTATACTAAAAAATTGTCCTATTTTTTAGTATAAATATGTAGCAAATTCGGCCAATTGCTCGTTTCAGAAGAAAACGAACTCATTAAAAACATGGCTAATGTTAGACTATTGGGGAGACTTTTTCTTTTGGTTATGGTAGGGAGTGTATCCTGCACTAAAAATAACTTAAACATACCAGAACCAGCACCAACTATAGCGGGTACGTACCAGCTCCTGACTACGAATGCTAGACTTCCAATTCAGGGTGACAACCTTACATTAACTATACAATCCGTAACCAATAATACGGTTGGTATTGTACTGCGCTCCAGCCTTAATGGGCAAGCTGTGGATAGTTTGACGTACCAGAAAGTGGCTGTAGAACAGAACTTCGACAGCTCGCTTTTTTTGGGAGCAACCGCAATTAGTGTAGGCTGTATCAGTTATGCTATTTACTTATCTCCCCAAAAAACGACAGATCTTCTAAGAATGACCTGTAGTGAAAAAAACGTGATGTATTACTATTACACGCCCGCTGGGCAAACGGGCGTAACCATTATAAAATTTAAAAAAGTCTAATTTGTATTCTGCGTACCCATCAACTTAATCAAGTAAGCTGGTCAGCTCATTTTCTCAGCAGAAAGAACGTATGCCCTGCCTCTCCTTCTGCCACAAAATGGCTATCAAGAATTGTAAAGCCCAGTTCGATAAACCAGGCTTGGTAGGTAGCCGCATCTGCATGACTCCAATACATGCGGATACCAGGACTGATCCAGTCTTCGTCGGTACCTGTCCAGCTACCCGCCCCCACAACGCACAGGAAATAACCTGCTGGTTTGAGCCACCGATGTATAGCAGTCAATAAATCGGGTTGTTCCGCTACCGGAAGGTGAATAATCGAGTACAGGGCAACAACACCCTCAAACGAGTTGTCTGGAAAAACCAGTGTGGTCATATCCGCTATGTCAAACTGCGCTTGCGGAACATTGCGTCGGGCCTGCTCAATCTGAACAGACGAAAGATCTATCCCTACATAATCAACATACTCACTAAGATACCGGGCGGTAGGAATACCATCCGCGCATCCCAGTTCCAGCACACGCCCGTTAGCTGGAAGTAACTCAACCAACGTAGTCAGCCAGTTGCTATACCGGTTCGGATCTGCTCCTTCATAATGCAGCCGATAGGCACTGCCCAACTGGTCATATCCCTGTTAAACAATACGCTTTGGGTCATCCATGCTGGTGTTGAAACTAGACTATTTCATAAAAGCCTAGTATTGTGGCGCGGTCGGGTCCGTCAACACCACAACACTAGGCTTTTCTCAATCTGTTATACTTCAATGCGGAACAGGTGCATAGGCAGCACATAGGGGTCGAGTTCAACGTAGTTCTGTTCGCCCTGCCAGGTATAATAAGCTCCCGTCAACAAGTCATGAACGGTGTAGGCCTGGTCTGGAGCAATCCCTAATTGCCAGATGGGCACCTGCACAATACCCGCCCGTCGACTGTACCCATCCGTATTGACCACAGTCAATAGCCTGTTCGTCCCAGAAATCTTCAGGTAAGCCATAATGGCGTCGTCATTGACAGTGCAGAACGTCAGATTATTGGTCGTTTGCAGAGCCGCATTCTCCCGGCGGATCCGATTGACGAGCGTAATCAGGTAGGTCAGTTTATTGGTCTTCTCCCAGTCCCAATAGCGGATTTCATACTTCTCGGAGTTCAGGTACTCTTCTTTATTCGGGAATGGAACATGCTCCATTAACTCGAACGAGGGGCCATAAATACCATAGTTGCTCGATAGCGTGGCCGCCATAAAATAGCGAATCAGGAATTGTGGTTCGTGTCCGCCCTGTAAGCTATACGGATTAATGTCGTGCGTGGTTGGCCAGAAGTTCGGGCGGAAATAATACCTCATTTCCCCCTTTGTTAACTCAGTCATATACTCTTCCAACTCCTGCTTTGTATGGCGCCAGGTGTAGTAGGTATAGGAATGCGCAAAGCCTCCTTTCGCCAGTTCCTGCATCACTTTAGGCTTGGTGAAGGCTTCGGCCAGAAACAACATATCCGGAAACTCCTTTTTGACTTCAGCAATAACCCACTCCCAAAACGCAAACGGTTTGGTGTGTGGGTTATCGACCCGCACTATGCGAACACCCCAGGATGCCCACACCAGTAAAACGCGCTTCAGCTCTTCCCAGAGATTTTGCCAATCTTCTGTTTCGAAATAAACCGGGTAAATATCCTGGTATTTCTTAGGCGGATTTTCGGCGTATTGAATCGTGCCATCAGGCCGTTTCCTGAACCATTCAGGATGATCTTTCGCCCATGGATGGTCGGGCGAACACTGGATAGCCAGGTCCATTGCCACCTCCATATCGTAGTTGGCTGCAATGGCAATCAGGTGTTTGAAATCATCGACAGTGCCGAGTTCAGGATGAATGGCATCATGACCACCTTCTGCTGAACCGATTCCGTACGGAACACCCGGCTCACCAGGCTGACAAATCACCGAGTTGTTTTTACCCTTCCGGTGGGCAGTACCAATGGGATGAATAGGTGGCAGATATAACACATCGAAACCCATACCCGAAATGCGCGGCAACAAGGCTTCTACATCTTTAAATGTTCCATGCTTTCCCTCTTCACGTGCCGCCGAACGGGGGAACAGGCAATACCAGGTGCTGAAACCGGCGCGGGCGCGGTCTACCTCTACGCCTAACTCGTGGTAACGGGTTACGTGTTGCCGCTCAGGATAGCGGGCAGCATAAAACGTGAACTGATCGCTTTCGGCAACAGATACGGCTTCGTCGTATCGACTTTCATCCCGAAATAGGGCTGCCATTTCCCGGAGCACCTTTACATCGGCGGGTTCTTCAGCCGGTTCTGCCTTCTTTTTACCTTTTGCTTTGGTGCCCGTGGTTATCTTCCCTCCTGCCCGGATGAGCATGCCATCCACATAATTCGCACCCGCCAGTAGTTCACTCGTGATCCGCTGGCCATCGGCTACTTTCAAATGAACTTCGTGCTGCCAGGAGGCTGGGTGATCTATCCAGGCTTCAAAGGTGTAGGTATACCGGCCTTGCTTTTCGGCGATAAAGGATGCCCCCCATCGATCGTTACCAAGAAGTGCCATTCCGGTTTCGGTCCAGGCGGTGTCATCAGCATGTTTATACACTAGAACGACCGCCAGATAATCGTGACCATCCGCGAAGATATCGGCTTCAACCGCCACTACATCACCGGGTATAGCTTTTATAGGAAATTTACCGCCATCAAGTTCAGGCGATACGCGCTCAATAACGACGCGCGATTGACCGGAAATAGTCGAGGGAACGCTCATGCAATCAAGGTTTGATTGATAAATCGTGAATAACAGGGCAATGTTACAAAAAAGCCGGATTATCGAACCCGGCGAATTGTGTCAAAAGGATTAAAGTAAGGTTTATTTTGCCCCGTCGGCCTTTGCCCCGGTAACCGCCAATTGCCCTATAACGGTACCTAGCTTCGTTCCTGCGTCGGCATCGAACCGAAAGTGGGTACCGCTATACAGCCCCGACAGCGCGGCTTCCGTTGCCTGTGCGTTTAAACGCGTAGCCTCATCAGGAAACAAACAGGCCAGCACAGCAACGGCAGCAGTCGAAACGGCAGCCCGGTCAGCTACGTAACCAGGGGCATTTGGGATAGGCGTAGCCGTTTTTATAGTCGGGTCAATTTGCGACGGGCGCGGCACAAAATACGTATACATCGTTCGCCAGCTGGCTATTGTGGCATCCTGCATCGCTCGATTCAACAGCGCATACGTCCGGGCTGTTCGTAGTTCATTCTGCCCCTCCTGCCGAATAAGATCTTCAACCAGAAAATTCCAGAGGCCAGACAGCGAGTACGTACTGGGGCCATTATCCCAATAACTGGCAATTCGCCACTGATCGCGGGTGCGGGAATTAGCCAGATCACGCACTTCACTCAGGGCTTTTTGAAACTCGGCGGATGTTGTAGCAGGAGGAGTGGCGGGCGATGCCCCGACAATAGCCGTGGAGTCGTACCAGGTTTTTACCTTACCCGCCAATGGCAATATAGGCGCTCGCTCTGGCAATTCGATGCTTTTCCATTTCTGGTCATAGGGCGCTTTAGACAGCGCGGTTTGCCAACTGTTTGTTGGGTCAGTAGCAGCAGTAAAACGGTCGTTTTTGGCGCGATCAATCACTTTAGTAACCAATGTAGCCCCCAGGTCTTCACCGGCTTTCAGGTCGCTGGGTACGTTGCCTCCGGCCCATAATCGACTTTGTTTGTGTTCAGTCGCTTTTGCTTTCAGCCAGCTGGCTTCATTCGGAAAAAAGTAGGCCAGCATCTGGCACGATGCTTCGGCAATGGCCGCATCTTCTGATGGGTAGGATGGTACATTGAGTATGGGCACTCGGGCCACAATACCCTGTTGTTCCAGCGATGGCCGGTTGTACTGATACTTAGCCCGCCAGGCCACCACCAGTGCATCATATTGAGCCACACTTAACAGCGCATAGACACGGGCAGCAAACGGCGGCCCGGCATATGGATTACCGGCATCGGCTGATGTTGTCTGCCCGGTTAAGTAATCGTAACCCGGTGCTATGTTATATTTTGCCACCAATTGCCGGGCAATCTGGTTCCAGCGGATAACGCCCCCGGCAGCCCAGTAATTAACGGCCGTATTCTGTTCGGGCGTAGCCGCCAGCACACCGTTTTTCACATCAGAAAACTCGTGTTTATAGGTATCTGATGTACTGGCTACGGGTTGAGGAACCGTTATATCTGTGGCCGATTTCAGGATAATGGTCCGCCAGGTACCGCCATCGGCATCGACTGATGTAGGGACAATAAAAGGCAGTACACCCTCGTCGATAATAGGCTCTTTGCAGCCTACTGTCCACAGCAGTAATGCACTTAAAAGGATCGAAAAACTACGCGCTTTCATGTAGATAAACCTCACCCCAACCCCTCTCCTAGTTTAGAAAAGAGGCTTTTTCATGCCCTGGAGTGCTTAAAAAGCATGAATGGTTCCATTTAACAGGCAACTAGTTATTTGCGGTCCAGTGACCAATGACTACGCCTGCATTGAGTTGTGTGCTTTTGCCGATATTCCGGCCATCGAGTGTCGTGTTATAGCCTGCCGTCAGCCCGAACTGCTTTAACAGCCGCAGGTAGGCCGTTGCTCCAACTCGTGTAAACCCAACGGCATTGGTCGGAAACGGAATGCCCGGACCGATGTTGGTACCATCGCTATGCGGTGTTTGACGCTGGAACCAGGCATCTATATTGAACACTTTTGTGACAATGCCCGCCCGGACAATGAGTTCCGTAACATCGGGCACATTGACTTTTAAGCCACTGTTTGGATTCAGTTGGCTAGGATCGTAGGTATTCACGATGTGATCAAGCTTGACCTGTCCGCGCCGAATGTAGCCGTACTGACCGGTGATGAAAAAGTTAGGCGCTTTAAAATGCAGCAACGTTCGGCCATCCAGATTCTGCGATCCACGGCCAATAGCTACGAGTGCGTCGTTGACGTAATTCTGCATGGGCATAGAATACCCAACGGCGAATTCCCAGGAGAGCTTGGTCTTCCCAAACTTATAGTCGTACGCTTCCCAGCGCAGTGTACCCGACACATCCTGAAAGCCCTCCTGCTTAGGAAAATAACCCGCGCTGGCCTGGGTACGAACATAAGGTGCGGACACGATCAAATCGAGGTCGTAGCCTAAGCCGTAGGTGCCAACGACCGTTAGGGTCTGGGTAGTAACCGTACCCAGATTGGGGTTCTTTGTTTCTGTCGTGTTGATGTAATACGTATCGTAGGTTTCCTGCGCGCCAAAGATGGCCAGACTGGCCTTTCGTTGCCCGCGCATGAAGCCGTCAATTGATCCCTGAGCGCGGGTTTTCTGGGCCAAACCCAGTAAAAAACCAATGCTGACAATGTAGGCTACTAATCGCATAAACTTATGGTAGGTGGTACAAAAGTAGAGGTTCAACGCTAGCATCTGGTATTTATTGACGTTTTCCTCGTGAGTGGTCACCAAAAAAGCCGGACTTGCGGTCCGGCTTTGCATGCTTATGGAGCATCATCCCGCCTGGTATCGGGGTGAAATGTGCGCCACGAATGCCAGAACTCCTGATGCGCTTTGGGGATGGCGGCAAGTCGCTTTCCAAGCAAGGGACCCGCTACGCAATGTCCCCGCCAGGTCCAGACCGACTTGGTTTCCTGGTCGGTGAGTTGGCGATTGGCGTACTGAAAGTTGAGCGTTTGTACACCAACCCGTCGGCTCCATACGCCAAAGGATACACTGTCCGGAGCCATCGTTAACACCAGCGGCTCATTCCCTACAACATCGTTTAAGATACGCTTCGTTTGCAGTTTATTCCAGTCATAGGCCTTCGAAAAGCCCACCTTCTCCACACCAATAACCCACGATTTGGGTTTCCATGAAGCGGAGTCACGGCGGGTGAGCTTTCCCTTCGACAAGCCCCGATCGTATTTTTTCATATTCTCAAACTCCTCAGCAAAGGCTGGATCCGCCTGCAATACACGCGTATTGGGATGTTCCGCAGCCCACTCTCCCAGGGTCATCTGTCGGCCCGTCAGCTCGCTCAGGCTTTTTCCTTTTAAGGGCCCTACAATAGCCTCACCCGTAGCCTGTCGCCACCAGGAACCGGTACGTTTGTCCTCGAACATGGCATTGAAATGGTCCATCCCTACCAGCCGAAATTCATCAGCCTCCCCTTTTATGAACGGACTAAATACGCGCCCTGTTCGGCAAACGGTACAATACGTAACCATAATGGGCTGGCCACCCACCGTATCGCGCACCTGATGGTGATAACCAATCAATTGCAGTGGATAAGCAGTAGCTTGTCCCATAGCCTCAAAACCGACCACGAGTTTGTTTAGCGGAATTTTATTCTCACTCATCGGCACTACCCGCTTTTGAATAGGTTGCTTAAACATCTGGTCGGCCATCATCTCCCTATTGACCTCATACAACACTACGCCATACAATAATACGAGCCCACCTGCGACATACCGATGCCATACTCGACGGGGCTTCATGATGATCAAAAAGGCAGGGTAAGCCAATAGCAGCAACCCAACTATTCGAAGCCAGCTGATGTTCTTGTGCAACCAATACGCCAGTTCAACACGGCCAAGTGCGGCCTGCCCCGTTTCGGCCTCAGTAAGGCCAAGCTGACTGCCGGGGAAGGGCATAATGAAATAAACACTCAGTACCTCAAGAACAATCAGCAGGAGGATCGGAATCAGAAAGAACAACAGGGAGCGCTTCATCGAAGATAGGGTCAGGTTGTTAAGGGAGTAGTGGGCATATAATGATCCTCGTGTGTGTATCCATATTCGGCTACTTTCTGGGCGCGGTATCGGTACAGACCTGGATCTTGTGGAGCCCAGGTCGCCAACCCATCAACATAGCGATTGAACATACAGAACGCGGCAGCAATCAGCACCGTGTCATGAATATCATGATCCGTAGCACCCTCGGCACGGGCAGCCTCAACCTGCTCTGATGTAACAAATTTCCCGCCCTGTTGCACACTCCCTGCTACAGTCAGTAGTGCTTTCATTTTGGGAGAGATAGCAGCCCCCTGGTAATCACACTTCACCGATTCCACTAACGTCCAGTCAGTATCGCCGAGGTGCTGGCTGGCTACGGCTCCGTGGATGGTCTGACAGAAAAAGCAATCGTTCAGCGATGACACATAGGTCGCAATGAGTTCCCGTTCCCCTTCCGACAAACCCGACTCGGGTCGGCTTACGTTCGTCCGTAGTAATACATTGACCAAATCGTTAAGCGGACGGGCGGTTTCAGGGCTGAACGCCATTGGCCCCCGGATGCCGGGCAACCCGGCGGGTAGTTCGATATGTGGCATAGGTTATTATGGTTAGGTATATATAGCTGGTCATTTTGATTCTGTGGATTCTGTTGAAATTTCGAGATGTATCGTCAAAAATCAATAGAATCCATAGAATCTAATGGATCTCGTCATTTCTCCCAGGTTAACTGGTTTACCTTACGTCCGATGGCGTATCCCATGCGTAATCCTTCTTCACAATCCATACGGTAATGAACGCCCAGAACAACCCGGGAATACGCATTCTCCTGGGCCATCTCGTAGAAGCTATTGAAGCTTCGGGGTGTACCATTAAACTCGGTTCGTCCCTCGTGGCAGCGGTCGGTCATAGCGTACGCAGTGCCGTAAATATTGGTTAGGACTTCAGCCGCTACAGCTCCGAAACAGGAATGCCCGGATGGATAAGCTGGAAACGGTGGCGTAACCCCTACCGCAACACTAATTGGATTGTTCAATCGTGTCACCCAGGTAGGATCAATCGTTCTCCGAATATAGGTGATGGGACGCTCGATGTTGTAGATGTATTTAGAGTTCCAGCAAGCTACACCAATATCGCTCAGGCCAATACCTATTTTCGCATACGTATAAACAGCCTTATCCAACGCTACCTTTTCTTTGATAACGACTTGTTGAGCAACAGCCAGCCAACGACCAGCGGGTTCGAATGTTAGTTTGTAGATATCATCACTCCAGAACTCACCAATCCATTGCTGCTCTTTTGACAGCGGAGTTGTGTTGGAATAAACTTCCAGCCCCTGTGCAAACAAGGTCGATTTTACATTGGTGCTATAGTCAAGAGGAGCCTTGGCCACTTTGTCTGTTTCACTGGCAACAAAGGTCCTGACTTTGCCCCAGTAGGGTAATAATGCCCGACCGAAATCAGGAGCGGTTGGCTGCCATTTACCGACGCCCGTTGGGGGTACGTAATCGGCAGGTTGGTTGCGAAGGTAAGCTGCATCACCAGCAGCGTCGGTTTTTGAATAGTCGAACACCGCTGTTGCCATAGCCTGTCCAAATTTTTTAGACCGATCCAGTTCATCGGCACCCCCGACTGTAATCGTCAATTTTTTATACAACTCCTCAATCCTGGCTTTGTCGGCATCAACTACGTGCGGGAAGAAGCCTTTCATCATCAGGTAGTAGGTTTCATTCAGGGCCACATCCCAACGATACGACTTACCCGTTTCTATCTTTGGCACGGTAAGTCCTGAAAATCTAGACGCTACCGACTGGTACTTTGCCGAACCCGGCACTACCGTTTCGTAGGCAGCTAACCCAATATAGGCCAGCGTCCGGGCGGCTACAGGTGGTCTGTACCCTGGCGCATACCGTTCGACATTCAGGAACAAATCCATCCATTGAGTTGCCACTGAGGCATCTGTGGTAGATGCGGTCAGGACCGGCGCAACATCATCTGTTTTAGGCTGACAAGCCGCCAACATCCACACAAAAGCAATAAGTAAGGTGTAACGAATACTGTAGTTACGGCTGATTGTACTGGTTTTCCATGTTAACTTGTGTGTAAAAAAATTCATGGTTGTCCTTATAATTAGTGTAAAAAATAGTGAGTACTTGGTGGCATACCATTTCTTATACACTATGGGTTAAGTTTCGGTGGCAACGTATATGAAGTAACTATTTACCCCATTTAACTCTCTTCAATTATCATCTATTCTATAGTAATTTATTAGCAACAATAGTGCCCCAGCTACAAAGTAGCCAGGGACTATACCAACCTATCATAAAGAAGTAGAAGAACTGGCGGCATTGCCAGCCTTTGGTAATTGATAGCCTACAGTTCCCATCCGTTCCCCCATTGCTTCATAAGCCGCCGGATCGGTGGGCGTCAGCGTAGCGAGTCCATCTACATAGCGATTATACATGCAGAATGAAGCCGCAATTAGTACGGTATCGTGAATGTCCCCATCGGTTGCCCCTTCAGCACGAGCGGCTGTTACCAGATCGTCTGAAACGGTACGCGCGTCGGCTTGTACGTGATCAGCAATGGTGAGCAGGGCTTTCAATTTGGCTGAGATTGGCGCAGAGTCTGGATTAAGTAAGGTCTGATCAACCAGTGCGCGCTGATCGGCATAGAGGTACCGGGACGCAGCCGCGTGACTGTTCATACAAAAATCAGTGCGATTCTGCTTCGAAACGAACGCAGCAATCAGTTCCCGTTCGGCATTGGTGAGCGTACTATCGGGCGAACCGGCACGCAACAAAGTTTGTGCCAGTTCGTAAAGATGCTGGCCGGTATCGGGGCGGTACATGACGAGACTCCGAATACCTGGAATGCCATCAGGAAGTGTGATATGTGGCATAGAAAAATGAGTGAACGAGTGAATGAGCGAAAGGGTGAATGAGTGAAAGAGTGTATAGTAACCGGATGGCCCCACTCATTCACTCGTTCGCTCGTTCGCTCTTTAGATAAACCGCAACAAATGCAATCAGAAAAGCAGTTGAGAATAAGACCAACGCATTGCCAATACCACCCAGGGCGGTTGTCAACGAACCAACAAATAGCACTAATGTGGCCGTAAACAGTCGCCCAATATTAAAGCAGAAGCCAGTGGCTGTAGCCCGAATTGAGGCTGAAAATAAGGTAGGCACATAGCTGGACAATGACCCCTGACTAATCCCAAAAAATAGGGATACGAGCGCCAGTTCGCCATAAATGACGGGCGAAAAAGACTGGTTCGTTAGGAAGAGTAAGCCGCAGGCTAGAATACAACCTGCAAAGGTGAATAACAAGGTTTGACGAGCCCCAAGCTGGGCCACCAGAAAGCCCGATGCAATACCTCCTAAAATGCCCCCCATTCCCAACAACATCATGGTGATACCACGTTCAATCTGGCCAGTCTGGCCTACCGGCAGCAATGATTGCACCCAGGTTGGTATCCATGAGAAAATACCCCAAAGGCCAATCAGCACCGACCCAAAAATGATGGCGCCACTAATGACATTCGCCTTGTTTTCAGCACTGAACAAACTGGGTTGATGAGTTTGCCTTTTCCCCTGCTGCCAACTGCCCGACTCAGGGAGGAACAGACCAATCAGAATAGCGACTAAGACCGGTACCACGCCAATGCCGAACGCAATTTGCCAATCGCTGAAACCACTCGCCAGACCGCCAGTTGCTACTATGCCCACTGGAAATGCCGTTGCCAGTACGCCTAACGCAACGGGTCGCGACCGAACGGGCCATACCTCCGATATGTAAACCGTTGACACCAAAAGAATGCCTCCCACGCCTGCACCCGTCAGTGCCCGAAGCAGGAACAAAACGTACTCGTTGGGAGCAAAGGCAGTTGCCAACATGCCCCCCCCGCATAATCCCGTAGCCAGAACCAGGGCCCGAACTCGGCCGAAGCGATCGGCCAATGGCCCGAATACGAAGCCACCAATCATCCATCCATATAGGAAGGCAGCACTAACCCAGGCACTAACCTGATCCAATTCAGCAGGCGAAGCCTTTCCACCAAGCAATTGAGGAACAGCTACCGGCAAGTACGTCGCCATGAGCGTGCTAGCCGTACCCCCGAACAGATAGGCCACCACACAGAGTGCAAAACTACCCCAGGGCAGTTTGACGCGTTGTTCCTGATCAACAGGGAGTTGGATTGTTTCCATGGCTTGTTTTATCTAGAATTACCGTAACATACCCTGATCAAACGTAAGCGATACATAATACAAACCCCCTACTGCGGGAGAGCCATACGCCTGCACAACGTACTGATTCGTCAGGTTCGATGCACCCACTTTCAGCAGCGTTTTGTAAGCAGGCAGTTTCAATGTCACCCGAGCATCGAGAAGACTATACGCCTGGATGCGGCCTGGTCGCAGGTCATTGAACGACCCAACCCAATCAAAGGCTTCCTGCCAATGCCAGGCTATGTTGAAGCCAACATTTGGCAGAATGTTCCGATGCCCAAACGTTACGTTCGTTTTGAAACGGGGCGTATTGAAAGCCGGAATATTGTTTGGATCGGCGTTTTGCAAATTGAAGGCCGACCAGGTTCCGTTACCTGTTAGGTTATAGCCGCCAAGTGTACTGTAGGTCAATCCAAGTGTGGCTCCTTGTGCCGTAACGCGGTCGGGGGCGTTAGTATATAATTGAAATGCCTGATAAGTCGAATTCAGAATATCCTGTGCAGCAGCGGGGTTGATGCTTCCATCGGCAGCCAGCACGGGATTGTTTGGCCGAATGACTACAGTGTTCAGGATGAAATTGCGGTACGCCCCATAGTAATAATTGGCATCAAGCGACAGGCGGCTCGTGAGTAGTGTACGATAACCAACTTCGAAACTTTGTACCCGCTCAGGAGCAATGTAGGGCACGTTCGATTTCACCAGTTTGTTTTTATTGTTCAGGACGGCCTGCTGCGGTCCAACCTTATTCACATCGGCCAGGAAGCCGTTTACAAAGCCCCCAATGCTGGTGGAATTGAACGAGTTTTCGTAGACGTTCATACCAGCACTATTACTCGGTGCACCACCCAGAATCGTGATTGGACCAACGTTGAGTTTAATAAACTGATCGCTGGGGGTAGGATTCCGGAAGCCGGATTGGAACGAGCACCGAAAATGGTGCCGGTCTGTGGGCGAAAAAACCGCCGAAGCGCGGGGCGTAAAGTAGCCTGCAAAGTTCTGATTCTTATCATACCGACCCGATACGGTTAGTTTCAGCTTATCGGCCAGCAACGATTTGCTAAGTTGGGCAAACGTACCAAACTCACTGTACAGGATTCGTCCGCCTTTATCATCAAATAAGGTTCCGTTTGTAAACAGACTATACTGCCGGAAATTACCACCGACCAGCAACTCGGTTCCCGAAAGACCCGCAGACGCTAACGCCGATGTCAGGTTATACTGTGCATCGGCATGGTACATGTTGGTTTGACTCAGAATGCCAGCGCCCGCTAAGCCCTGAATACCAATCAATCGCGCTTTCTGCTGCTCATATTCGGCAGAGCCAGGCAGCAATCGTCCCTGATCGGCAAATGAGCGGGCAGTAGCCTGGTCGCTGGCCGTTACGCCCTGCACTTTCCCCTGATAAGCAGCCGTATACCGGTCGAACCAGGTTTGATCGGCTACATTAGGCGCTACTACGTTGCCAGCCAAATCGCGAACCCAGGTCCGGTCAATTTGCTGACCAAGCGAACGGGTATTGTACGAATCATGCGAATCTTCCTGATTGGTGTACCCCCGAACAAAGAAATTCGACCCACGCAGTTCAATTCGGTGCTGCAAAAGAGAAAACCCGTTGACTGAGAATCGATTACTGCCCGTGTAGTTGGTTGTTCCTTTAGCGTAGTTATAGGAATAGATCGCTTCCAGATTTGGTGTGATGCGGTAATGAAGGGCACCATTCAGTTTCAGGCTATAGACATTATAATCGGTCAGGTATTTTTCCTGATAACCTGTCCGAGACACTTTACCAATGTCCGTAATGGTCCGGTTAATCTCATCGCCATAGACATTCAGGCCATTATAGGCCGGATTCGACGGCCCCCGTTTTTCGGGCGAGGTGGTTGCATCTACATCCGTGTAATCGGTGGCAAACCAGTCGAGCCCTTTCATATATGAGGCCACCAGTTTGAACGCCAGTTTATTATTGAATGCTTTAGCATACCGAAAGCCATAGTCCTGATACAGAGCCGCTCCCGTGTTCGAATCGTTGATGTGATTAACGCCCAACTTGGCCTGAACACTCAATCCCTGATACCGGAATGGGTCTTTACTAGTCATTAACAAAGCCCCGTTGAAGGCCGCAGGACCGTACAATGCTGAAGCGGCTCCCGCTACTAACTCGGCACTTTCTGCATCTAAATCACTCAGCCCAAACAAGTTGCCCATCGCGAATCCAAAGCCAGCCGGTTGGTTATCGACCCCATCAATCAATTGCAGGAACCGGCTGTTGCCCGTGCTGGCAAAACCCCGTGTATTGATTTGTTTATAGGTCAATCCACTTGTGACCATATCAACCCCTTTCAGGTTATTGAGACCTTCATAAAATGTAGCCGATGGTGTTTCGCGAATGGCTCTGGAATCCATTTTCTCGACCGTTACCGGAGCGCGCAGTAAGCTTTCTTCCACCCGCGAGGCAGCCACAACAACATCCTGCAAGGAGTTGGTAGCCAGCCGGAGCTTTACGTCAATAGCCTGATTTGCATCGGGTAAGACAACCGTCTGCGCTTCGTGCCCAACCATCGAAATCATCAGTGTAACAGGTCCGCGCTGATTCGTCGTTAACGAGAAGCCACCATTGGTGTTGGCAACCGTACCCGTCAGTTGACCTTTTACAAGCACACTCGCTCCGGTGAGCGGCTGCCCTGTTTCAGCATCCCGTATCGTACCCGATATCCGGCGCGATTGCGCCTGAACGGTCAGAGCGGTTAAAAATATCATTGCGAATAGGGCAATGAGTTGTCTTAGTTTCATATCTGTTCAGAAAAAAAGCAAATGATGAGGTAGGCCGACCAAAAAACGCTTGTTTTCAGTCGGTGAATTAAATTCCCGTAAGTCGGTGAAATTGGTTTGTTTCTCGATGCGCCGTTTGGCTACTTGAGCCTCACGATCAATGGATTAAATCCCTGTCAGCCGGTTAATGTGTTTGCGTTTGATACCCGCCCGGTGGACGGACATACCCTCGTCCTGTAATTCGCTCGCCCAGCATCTGGTAAAATGCCGGATCGGTGGGCGCTACGGTTGCCATCCCATCCACATACTTATTGTATAAGCAGAACAAGGCAGCAATCAGCACCGTATCGTGAATCTCGCGATCAGTGGCACTGGCTTCGCGAGCACGGGCAACTGCTTCGGGCGATACGTCTCTGCCATTTTGCTGCGTAAGCACGGCAATCTGGAGGAGTGCCTTCATTTTCTCGCTGACGGGTGCCGTTTCAATGTCGTATTTCACCGCACGAGCCGTTTCATCGTCACCTAATAATATATCTGCCGCTTTCGTATGGGCTGCCTCGCAGAAGTTGGTACAGTTCCGCGACGATACCAAGGCAGCAATCAGTTCCCGTTCGCCCTGCGACAGCGTTGACTCACCCCGCAACAAGAGCTGCGTGAGTTCACGAATGGGCGCAGCAGTATCTAACCGATATTCGAGCAGGCCTGTAATACCCGGTAACTGCTCTGGTAATGGGATATGTGGCATATTTTGAATAGATAATGGTTAATGAATAATGGATAATGTAGGATGGCTGGGACAGGTTATTTTACATTATCCATTATTCATTAACCATTAAACTATAGTCCCGACCCATCAGCTTTAGCGCGTGCGATAGCATAGGCACCAATCTTCTTGCCATGCTCCAGGCCACCATTCGAATCGAATCGATAGTGGATCAGGCCATATACTCGTGATAAAGATGCCTCTGCTGCTTCGTTTTCAAAATCCTTCGCTTTGTCGGGGAAAATAGCACTTAGCACCGTTGCAGCTGCGGCTGAAAAAGTGGAGTGCCCTGACGGGTAAGACGGGAAATTTGGTAACCCAACGGATGTTTTCATCCCAAACTGTTGTGGACGTGGATAGTAGTAGTAGTACTTGGCGTCCCAGCAACCAACGGCGGCATCCTCCAGGGCAGTGCCTACCAGCGCCAGCGTCCGGGCCATGCGCACCTCGCTGTATTTAGCTTCATTGGCAGCATTGGCCGCCGTGCGATGCCAGTGTCCGGGTGGTGTATAGCTACCAGCGCCATCGGACCAATAATTGGCAACACGGGCCTGTTCGCGACTTTGGCTTTTGTTGATCTGTTTCAGCTCATCCATGTCTTTCTGATAAGTAGCATCATTGAGCGCGGGTGGCGGACCGGGGCGCAATTGAACTAAGGTTGCTTTATCAAAATTCCAGGTCGATACGGCACCAAAATTCGGTAACATTGGTGGGCGCGCTGGACTTTCCTGACTCACCCAGACTTCGGTAAGGCCACGTTCTTTAGCGGCCTGAATCATACCCGCCGTTACAGCCTGGTTATTAGCGGCACTCATACCATCCGTTTTAGCGCGCGCCATTACTTTAGCAGCAGCCTGATTACCTAAATCAACGCCCGCACTGAGATCGCTCGCTACATTCATTCCCGCCCATAAGCGGCTGTTCTGATGTTCAGCCAGTTTAGCATCTATGAAGGGAACTTCGCCGGGGAACATTGCTTTTAAAACCACAGCCGAAGCGGCTGCCACAACGGCATCTTCCGACGGATAAGCAGGCAGAGATGACGTCGGCAGTGCCACCCGTACAGTAGCATCTACTTTCGATGGAGCTACCCGGTTAAACTTGTATTTGTAACTCCAGGCCGCCACCAGCGCATCGTATTGAGCCACGCTTAGGTAAGCGAGCGCACGGGAGGCATAGGGTGGATTCGCAAACGGGAATTTGGGATCAGCCAGTGGGTTAGCGGCATCAGGTACCGGATATTTACCATCGGCGTTTGACGCGGGCGGTATGTTATAACGGGCGCATAATTCGCGGGCAATCTCATTCCAGCGATACACGGCACCCGTGCCCCAATACACAACGGCTTCCTGCTGATCCTGCGTTAAACTCGCCGATTTCGATTTGAGGTCAGTTAGTTCAGCCTGATACGCTGCCGACGATGTTGAGGCTGGTATAGCCACTGTTACATCGGTAGGCGCGGTCAGCACGTAGGTTTTCCAGGTACCCGCTTTATCATCGACACTCGCGGGCGTATAGCCTACGCGCTGTGGTTCTGAAATACTTTTATCACACGAAACAAAAGCAACAGACAAGCCTGCGATAACGCTGCCAATTGCAAGAATTCGATTATACTTTTTCATGATGCTATGTATGGGCGCTTACTTCTTGAAATTAATTTGATACAGCAGACCAACGGTATAGCTGGTGCTTTGGCCAACATTTAGCCCATCGACAACGTAGCCGATACGGGCATTTACGCCAATATTTTTGGGTTGCACTTTACCATACCAACCTACCGACGTAGCCTGCATGTTGTTGGTTAGATACGGCATATCGTTCCGGCGAATATTATCGCCACTTAGGCAAGCTACACGCTCGGCCCATACTTCGGTTTGCCATCCCTTACGCAACACACCTAACTTAACCGCAGCATCGTACGTGTTAGGTACCTTAACCTGGTTGGTGTTGTACACCCGGTCGTCGGCCTGATAGGCGTCCTGGTCTATCTTGCTATTACTCCGCCAGCCGTAGCTGCCATAGGCTGTGAGGTACAGACCCGTTCTTTTCTCTTTATAATTGGCCAGTAACCGTCCTGTGAACGTACGGCATTGCATACCGATAGACATCGGCATAAAGCTGGCTACGTAGTTGCCCACCGGAATCGACCCACCCACAATAGCATTGAGTGAAAAACCACCAGTCTGCACGGCTTTCACTTTCAACCAGGCCGATAGGTCCTGAACGCCATGCTGGCCCATCAGGTTACCCGCGCTGTTGCTCGTCCAAACGTACGGCAGGCTCATAATCACATTGACCCGCTTGCTGATCCCAAAGGCAGGCATAATCATGACACTCTGCGTTGTTTGCGTGCCAATGTTCAGGTTCTCTCGTTTGAGTGTATTCTCCCAATACTGATTCCAGGAACTATGGCCGTACATGACGGCGGTACATAGCTGGTTTTTACCCATGTAGATCGCATCATTCGGCATCTGTGCCTGGGCCGCAAACGGCGACAGCAGAGACACGATGAGCAGGCATTTTAAACTTGTTTTCATTAGTTAATTATAAGTTGGTACGATGGACATTTAAATAGTAAGGCCCACTGTCAGCACGGCGCTTCGGCCATCAGATGGCCACACACCCGGACCGGGGTAAAATGTAGGGCGTTTGGTGAAGTACTGCTGGTTCAATAGGTTATTGACACTGCCCCGGATGGTCAGCGACTTTTTAATTCGCCAGGTGCCGTTCAGATCCCACAGGCTATAGGCGGGTACTGGCCCAATAGCCCCATTGGCCGAAGGAACAGCCGTGTTTAGCGCGTCGGAGAAGGTTTGGCTTACGTAGCTGTATTGTAGCGTCAGGCTGGCGGTTCCGTAACGAGCTGTCAGGCCGTTTCGGGTAGTCCAGCGCGGTGCCGACTCAACCTGATGCCCCGTCACGTTCCGATTCTCAGTTCCGGCCGCAACAACGCCATTGATGTAACGGGCATTGTTGAAAGCCGTCGACGTAAAGCCACTAAGCAAGAACTTATCAGTACGAAGTAACTGCGCTTCAAGCAGAGCTTCTACCCCCGTGCTCCGGCTGTCGCCAATGTTGGTGCGAAAAACGTAGTTCGACCCATCTGCATTGGTCAACAGCAGCGTTCCCAGCCGATTTCGGTACAGCAAGTCAAACACTGTCACGTTCAGGTGCAATCCCTGCCAGTGACCATCCACCCCGATTTCGGCATTGTAGCCATAGGCATCTTTGAGGCTTTTGTCGATCCGTTCGTACACCGATGTTGGAATGATGTCCTTAAAGACAACCGGACGATACGCCTGCGACCAACCTCCGTAGATTTTAACCGCATCGTTCACTCGATACTGACCATTGATGCCCAACAGCGCAAAATGGTGGCTAATATCCGTTGGGAGATTACCTGGATCGTAATACGAAATAGTACCCCGCATTTCGGTCTTGCCATTCTCAATCCGAATACCCGGCGACACCATTAACCGATCGGTCAGGTGAAACTGATTCTCGACAAAAATGGCAATGTTGTTCGTCCGAAAATGTAGGTCACGCTTAAACGGGCTGGTCAGGGTGAGATCGTAATCGCTGGCGGTTGTACCAACTCCCAATTGCCGTCGGTGTAGATCAGTGCTGATCAGTTGGACGCCCGCTGCCAGTACGCCCCCAATGGTACCCAGTTTATAGCGATGCAGTAAGCGGGTTTCGGAGGTATAGCTATTGAAGTTGTCAATATCCACCTGGCGGGCCTTGTACTGTCCCGTTACGTGATTAATGGTATCGGGAACAGTCGCAAATGCATCGAGTTGTACACTATTCCGAGCACCCAACACAGCCGAAACCGTCCAGAGCAAACGCGTCCGATCTGATAGTTGCCAGTCCGCCTTCAGCGACGGGATGTAAATATCCGGGTTGAAATAGTTGCGGCTGCGGGTCGATTGACGAGGGTCCTGAGCAAACATAGCATCGGTGAGCGGCCCCGGAATCTGATACGTATAAGCCGACCGGCCAAATTCGGCGGTGAAGCTCAAACGTTGTGTTGCCTGATACTGTAGGCGTCCAAACTGAGCTTCGGCATTTGAATTACTATTTTCCCGGTATCCATCCGAATGCCGACGATAGTAATACGCATAGTAGGTCCACTTACCAATTCGGCCACCAATGGCATTGTAGGAACTTCGTAGTCCATAAGCGCCCACCGAGTTAACCGTCTCAAAGCCAAACCGACGTGTGCTGTCGGCCTGTTTGGTCACATAATTGAGCATACCACCAAACTGGGCACCATATTGCAACGAAGCCGTACCACGCACCAGCTCAACCCGATCGATGCTTTCCATCGGAGGTGAATAATGACTGGCAGGGTACCCGTACATATCTGAATTGGTAATGACGCTATTCTGCCGGATGTTATTTTCCCACGACCGGTGTGGGTCCAGGCCTCGCGTAGCAATGTTGATCTGATTGCCGGTACCGTCCATATCGTAGACAAATACGCCAGGAATTCGAGCAAATACCTGCCGGGGTGTTTTCTCCGCCACATTGGCATCTATTTCCGACAACCGGATCGCTTCACTACGCTTACCCCCCATCAGATACGTACCATACACGTTGGGCAACGACTCAACAATAACCGAACGAGCCCCTTTTACCGTTACCTGATTCAGCGTTTGCGTTGGCAGCGAGTCGACCAACTGCTGTTGGGAAGTTGTTTTCTGGTTTAGCGTTTGGGCAACCAAATTCCCAGCCAGGCCCAGAGTTAGACCGATCATGCATAGCACTGATTGAATACGTTTCATACTTAGGATTAAAACAGCGTGATAAAGTATCTCGCTACCGGAGACAACCTATAAGACGACTGGAGAAGGATTTACACTTACTAGCAGTCTTCCCAGTTAGCTTCTTTTGATTCTGTCGATTCTTTAGATTCTCTTGCTGATTATGTGCAGACAAAAGAATCCAAAGAGTCGACGGAAGCTAGCCTGGTGCTACAAAGTGCCGGAATCGACTTAAAACCAACGCGATAAACTAACCGAAACCAGATAGTCGGCGAAGGCTGCGTCGCCCTGTTTTACACCCAGTGGGTCCAGCCGATCGGCATAGCTCTTGATCCGGTTGCGATAAATAGCCACCGGTACCGAAGCCGCAATTGAGGTTTTGTGGCGCATGTACGACAAACCCGGCTCAACCGATACGATGTACCCCGGCCGACGGAAACCTGAGCTGCCGCCAAAGGCATCAATAGCTGGAACACCCTCAACGCGACCACCCAACATAACCGCCAAACCCGGAACAGCTTTGATCGACTGGCTAAGACCAATACGAGCCGCAAACTGGTCGGCTACCGAGAAGGTGCCAGTAACAAGGTCAATCGTAGTGGCTTCTGGGCTACGTACTGTACTATTCGTTTCCTTTGGATTGAACAGGTAGAAACCATTGGCATAAGCTGTCAGCGTTTTGGTGATCGACGCGTAGCCTTGCAGTTCAATACTGGCCCCTACACCGCCATCACCAAGCTGAATAGACTGATCTACGGGTTTATTAATCGTATAGTCTATGCCTTCTTTCGTCAGTTTGTGGAAATCGTCGGTCACATCATACTTACCCGTTGGTAGTTTTACACCCAACCCAACAGCCAGGTTAGCTTTAGGCAGTTTGACTGGATTAACAAGCCAGTAACTTCCAGAAATACGTAGATCACCAATGCCCTCCGAGCCGGTATCAAACCGTTTCTGTTGGGGATTTTGCGCAACGGTATTGCCGTAATGTTCGTAGAGGGATGAGCGGTCGTAGTACTGGATCGGTAGGTTGACCGAAAACGACAGCCGCTGGTTCACCATATAAGTGATGCCCAGATCGATAGCATGCGAAACGTTAATCACATTGGTGCCTTGTTCAACACGTTGTTTCTGCTCTACATCGCCCACAAAGTGCTTGTAGGAACGAAAGAACCGATAGCCCGCCGACACCTGCCAGTGGCCATTACGTTGTTTGAAATAATCGGCAGAACCTGCTGGCGCTGCGCAGCTCATGTGCCGAACCGCCACACAACCTTGTGCCGATGTTGTTGTGTTGGAAACAAGTATATACGCTATCGCTAAACCGATAGTAGAGATTAATTTCATGATTGACGAATGTCTGAGATGGAAAATGAATGCTTTCTCGCACGACCGGTCCTAACAGTAGCCAAGCAGATGCCCTGTTTGTAGGTCTACAAACAGAAATCATAAATCAGCTTATCTGGATAGAAAAGGTCGCACAATCGCGTAGCCGGAATACCCAGGAATTGGGTTGGCGATACCATTTTTAGCAGTCCGTAGCTTATTGGTATTGACACGACCAGTCGATCAGTGAGCCAACAAATACACGTTGCTCATGCGACATGGCATGACAATATAGCCAGCAAAACTACTGCAAACAGGTCTTGAACGCGATAGAAGGAAATTCACCTCAGGCTTCGGGAGGGGGCGAATGAACGGGCAGGGCGCGGGCTGCAAGTACGAACAGTTGTTCGGGAATACGAATGGCTTCGCGCCAGCTGGGGGTAAGAAAACAAAAAACAGATCGCGGATTAACCGGATATTCTTTTAGCAGAAACTTCAAAAACTTAGTTGCCTTTTCGTGCGAATCGGTAGCACCAGCAACGTGCTTATTCAGGAACGAAAGTAAATCCCCCTGCCAGAATGAACGACTTTGCGATTCCAGACCAGCAATGTGAAGCATATTATCACGAACCTCAATGCTCACGATGGAGTAATAATGCCCATGATAGCTGAACCCATCTGAGGTTGTGCGGGCAATGGTACTTTCATCGAGTTTATCTTTGAGGGGAATCTCAAATTCGACGATGCTATCAACCGACCGATAAACAGAAAGTCGTTCCGAAAGGTCATGTTCTTCCTGCCACCAGGAGCCCACAAACACCAGCACGTAAGCCAGCGTGTGATAGGCGAGTAGCGCAAAGAGACCGATGGAAACTACTTTTTTCAAAATGACGATTGACAGATTTTCTCCAAAAATAATACTAATATTTCAAACAAAACCCATACTGGCTTGTTGTAAGCTATTTTTTTACAAAACTTTGGCAAAAGCTATGCCACAGTTAGCTAAAATGTATACTATAGCAAAATAATGTCACAAACTGAATCCAAAATACTGTGTTTTTGCCTTTACGGCGTATACAGCCAAACGCCAATTTCCGACAAATCGAAGTTAACCGCCCAGGTTGCCTGCAATAAATGCAGGTAGCGATGGTCTTGCTGCGGATTCCGAATCAGATTTTGGTACATATAGCCCAGCTCAATCTTACCAAACTTGCCCGTATTATAGCCCAGGCCGCCATACAACCAGTTTTCACCGTAAAAACTATTTTTTGAACTGATGGGACTGTTTTGAGCCCCCGTCAGGCACAGAAAAAATTCATTGGAAGCCGACGCATAAAATCCTTTCGTTTTCTGTTTGGGATCATACAGCGGCACATTCACCCCCAATTGATATCGGAACAAGGTAGCATACGACCACTGGTTTGTTTTCATATTCAACGGATAACGCTCCTCGTACCGTAACCGATGCGACAATTTCAGCCGACCCAGCGCGGGAACACCGTGCGTAGCCACTGCCTGTGCCCAAAGGCGGTTTTCGTTAACATGCAGCCCAAACAGATTGTGCTTTACATAGGCATAGCCCAGGCCCACCTGAATAGCAGGGGTGATCTTATAGCTTAAACTCGGCTGTACATAATATTGAAGGGCCGTTGCCGGATAGTCCTTATCCGCTACAGTTTGATGGAACGCATCAATCGTAGATGACAGGTACAGATTGTACTGAATTTTTTTGCCAATATTTCCCGATTGCGAGATAGCAGGGAAAAAACCATAGAATGTCCAATCCTGTGCAACACACATACAACCAGTCAACAGGAAATACAGCAGGAAAAGAATTCGCATTAGTTTTTAAGTAGCAGGCTTTAGGTAGGCCACTTACCAAATAGTATGCCAATCGCTTCTTAAACAATCGATTCTGTTCGGTTTCATCATGACATACACTCAAAACTGCCGTTACGAAACAGAACCGAATGCAATCAAAACCCCTAATTTTGTGTTAGTATGACACTGCATGATCTACGATAATCACAATCGCCCCATCACTTACCTCCGGCTGGCTGTAACGGACCGTTGCAACCTGCGGTGTTTTTACTGCATGCCCGAAGAAGGCATCAAATACCTGCCTAAACATCAGGTCCTGACCTTTGAGGAAATGGAGCGTATTGTGCAGGTGCTAGCCCGATTAGGGATACAAAAAGTACGGATTACGGGTGGTGAACCGTTCGTTCGGGCGGGCCTGATGAATTTCCTGCATCGGCTGGCAGCTGTTGACGGGTTGACTGACATTTCCCTGACAACCAACGGCGTATTAACGGCCCCTCATATCGCTGATTTAGCCGCGCTCGGTGTTAAATCGGTTAATCTGAGTCTGGATACCCTCGACCGCGAACGGTTTCGAAAAATTACCCGGCGCGATGAACTACCCGCTGTACTGAAAACACTCGATGCGCTTATATCGGCGGGGATTCAGACCAAAATCAACGCGGTAGTAATGGATGGGCAGAATACGCAGGATTTAATCCCGCTGGCCAATCTGACCCACAGCCTGCCCGTTGACGTTCGTTTCATCGAAGAAATGCCCTTCAACGGCGAAGGAAGCCATTATCCAGTACTTAACTGGACACACAAGCGTATTGTAGACGAAATTCGGTCGCACTTCCCCGATCTAGAGAAACTACCCGATCCCCCGTTTTCAACCTCGGCCAATTACCAGATTCCGGGTCACCAGGGAACCATCGGCGTCATTGCGGCTTTCAGCCGAACCTTTTGCGGCACCTGTAACCGAATCCGGCTAACTGCGCAGGGAACCCTAAAAACCTGCCTGTACGATAACGGTGTGCTGGATGTTCGCGCTTTACTTCGGTCTGGCGCGTCCGACAACGAGCTGACGGCAGCCTTTCTGCAAGCTTTCGCCCATCGTCCACTCAACGGTTTCGAGGCCGAACAACGCAGTGTGCAGGCTGGCGGATCGGTTAGTGAGTCAATGTCCACGATTGGCGGATAAATGTAATGTAAGAACCAGTAGATAAGGTGTAGTATGCGAAGCCTCACCATCCAGATTCCCCAGCCCTGCCACGAACGCTGGGACGACATGCAACCGACCGAACGGGGCCGGTTTTGTGCCAGTTGCCAGAAAACGGTAGTTGATTATACGGCCCTTTCCGATCAAGAATTGGTTCGGCTACTCAGTAAAGCGCCAGAAACGAGCTGCGGGCGTTTCCGGAATGAGCAACTTAATCGTCAACTGGTTGTAGCAAACCCAGGAATTGCCTCTGTCTGGCGGCATTGGGTGGGCTTACTAACAATGGGCTTATTTGGCTGGCAAACAGCGCGCGCTCAACTTAACCAAGCTCCTAAACCATCGCAACCAACTTCTGTACGGCCCGATTTTGCTGTTTCAGCAATTCCGGTTCAGGCCATTGACGCAGAAAAAAAATGGGTGATCACCGGACGGATTATGTTATTGGATACGAGTGGACGGCTGTCACCTGCATCAGGAGTTACCCTATCTGCGTCTCAATTTGTAGAACATTGGCAAACTCAAACGGATAGTACTGGGGCATTCGAACTTGTAGTAACTTCGCAAAAGCAGCTCACGGAACTAACAGTCTGGACATATACACAAGGCTATCTTCCAGGAAGAGCTACGATCCCTATAACAACCTCAACCTCATTGATTACCCTGAACGATATTATATTACGTGAACCAAGGCCTCTGAAGAATATCACCGGAGGTGGGCTTGTTACGATTAAATCTCCCTCCCGCTGGCAGAGGTTAAAGCGTGCGCTGTTTCATTAGAGATCAGGCTTTCCCCTCTTAAACGAAGTTCGACCCCTTCAGGGGTCGAACTTCGTTTAAGCACTAAACATCACAGGCGTATCACCGCCGGAATACCTTCAAAATATTTATTGGTAAAGAGCGTATCCACGTCCATTCGTTGAATGATCTCTCCTTTAGCATCGGTAAGCATCCGGTTGCGGATCATCCAGTTCACAAATGATACCCAGATAGTTCGGTGCATGAATCCCCAATTGCCTTCGCCATCTAAGTAATAGCCCGATGCCAGTTGCTGGCTTTGTTCCACAAAATTCCGGTTGGACAACGAGGGGTGGTTGGCCGTTTTCATCAGTAACCGTGCGGATTCATCAGGATTTTTCACTGCATAGCGGAAGCCTGCTGCGGTTGCCTCCAGAAACGCCCGTAAGGCATCCGCATTCAGGTCGGCCCACTCCTGGTCGGCAGTTAGTACAGGGTTGTAGCCATAGGGGATTTCGTACTCATCAAAGAGAAACTGGTTCAGGTCAATACCATCAATATCAGCTTTCACGCCCTCCCAGGTAAGCCAGCACCAGGCCGCATCGACCTCACGGGTTACTAACGCCCGCCAGATATTGGCCCAGGGCGATTTATGCGGAATAAACTGGCCCCGCCCATCATCGTTCTGAATCAATTGCCGGATAATATCTTCTTCATAGCGAGCACCATAGGAGGCATACACCTTACCGTCCAGTTGTTGCGGCCGGTCAATCCCACTTTCTCTCAGGGTCATTATAGCACTCACATCACGCGCCAGTAACGTAGCTACTGCAATCAACTTAACCCCATTGGTTTGATAGCTGATAACACTTTCGGAGGGGGTAATGGCCAAATGAGCGTCGCTCTGGGCCACCCGACGCGCTGGCGCGGTCTGATAGTTCTCCTGATCAGGCGAAATGAATTCCACATCAAGACCAGCCTGTTTATAAGCCCCTTTTGCCTGGGCAACGTAGAAGCCCGTATGGTTGGTGTTAGGAGTTCGGTCAAGCGCTAATTTAATGGTTGTATTCATGGGGTACAGTACTGATACGGCTAGTTTAACAAGTCAGGTTGTATAAGGTTTTCTGCACTCAGTGGGAAATAGCTGATTGCAAGAACTAATGTAAAAAGAAAGAAAACAAAATAGACGTTTAGTCTCTGACTAAAATAGATTCTGTAGGTGCTAAAGACTCTGTTAAAGCTACTGGACTGGTTACCAGAATCAATAGAATCGATTAGTATCATTAGAATCAACAGCATCCTTATCTAACACTCAGCCCACGAACAGAATTTCATCGGCCAGGGCTTTTTCATACTTCGCTTTATCAAACCGATATAAATAGGGCGCTTTGTGCGCACCACCGGTCTTACGCTCTTCCAGCCGCTCCAGAATATCATAACCCAGCATTCGTTTCTGGAAATTCCGACGGTCAAGCGATTGGCCCAGAATGGTTTCGTACAGTTGCTGCAGATCAGGCATCGTGAACTTATCGGGTAATAAGTTGTAGCCAATAGGCTGATAGCTGAGCTGCCGACGTAAGGTTTTGAGTGCCAATGTAATCATACTATTATGATCAAATAATAACGGAGGAATCTGGTCGATGTCCCACCAGCAACACTCCTCCGCAAAGAAATCGGGAGTAGGGATCGCATTGGCAAACTCGACCAGCGCATAATACCCTACCGACACATCCCGGCTAACAAGCTCATGCGTCACATCGTCGGGTAAACCCAGCTTCGCCATCGTTTCCTGTTTACTGAAATTCGTGTACCGCATAACGTCGCCGAAGGTGTGAAATTGTTGCAGGAAAATCTCACGTAAACCTGTCCGTTGCTGTAGGCTCCGATAGGCGGCAGCTTCCAGGCTTTCCTCATGGCGAATTCGACCACCGGGCAAACACCAGTCATTCGTGCCCTTCCAGCGAAGCAACAACACTTTTAGCTGGCCATCGTGAAAACCGAATATCACCAGGTCGAGTGATACCGAGGAAAGAAAATTTGTTTTAAAATCGGCAATGAGTCTTCTCAATTCTTTTTGGTATTCCATGTGGAAAATTTAAGAATAAACATAGTGTGTAATTTCAACACAATAAAATAAAATCAGTATCATTGTGTTAAAATTACACATCTATGATGAAACGCCACTTTTTCTCACGGCAATCGTACAAGGCAGTAATTCCACTTTGCATTGGCGCGATTGGACTTCTGGCCTATTCCGTAAGGCCATTGACTGACCCCGGCGACAAGCCCGATGAAAATCGATTTACAAAGGTAGTACTGGCCGAAAAATTAAATGAACCCCTCGAAATGGCCATTCTGCCCGACGAACGCGTTCTTTTTATTGAACGGCATGGGCAGGTACAACTGTACTCCCCTACAACGAAGCAGGTAAAAACCATTGCTTCGATTCCGGTAAGCACGAAATACAAGGATAAGGAAGGAAACGAAACCGAGGCCGAAGATGGCCTGCTGGGCGTAAACCTTGATCCTAACTTCGAGAAAAATCACTGGGTTTATCTGTATTATTCGCCAGCAGGCAACGAGTCCAAAAACATCCTGACCCGCTACGAGCTTCGTGGCGATGAGCTGGTTCTTTCCTCGAAAAAAGTACTGCTCGAAGTAGCCACCCAGCGTGAGCAGTGCTGCCATACCGGTGGCTCGATTGACTGGGACCGGGAAGGCAACCTCTACCTCTCAACCGGCGATAACACCAGCCCCCGCGCTACCTTGTATGCGCCCATTGATGAACGCCCAGGCCGTGGCCCCTGGGATGCCCAGAAATCATCGGGAAATACGAACGATTTGCGGGGCAAAATTCTACGCATCCACCCCGAAGCCGACGGCACTTACACGATTCCAGAAGGCAATCTGTTCCCAAAAGGAACGCCTAAAACCCGCCCCGAAATTTATACAATGGGGCACCGGAATCCCTATCGAATTGCGGTGGATAAACACACTGGTTATCTGTACTGGGGCGATGTTGGCCCCGATGCCGGTGAAGATTCAGTAGGCGTTGGCCCTACTGCTGAGGATGAATACAATCAGGCGAAAAAGGCGGGCAATTTTGGCTGGCCCTATTTTGTGGGGAATAACAAAGCCTATTACGACAAAGATTTTACGACCGGAAAAGGGGGTGCCAAATTCGATCCGGCTCACCCAGTCAACGATTCGCCCAACAACACGGGGTTGAACGACCTCCCTCCTGCTCAACCTGCCATGATCTGGTATCCGGCAGCCGAGAGCAAGCAATTCCCAATTATGGGTACCGGTGGTCGAAGTGCAATGGCTGGCCCGACCTATTACAAAGACGATTTCAAAGGTGCCAAACGCCCTTTCCCGGAGTATTATAACGGTAAAACATTCCTGTTCGAATGGATGCGCGACATGATCCTAGCCGTCAGTTACGACAGTAAAGGCGACATGACCAGCACGGAGCGCTTCCTGCCCAACATGGCCTTCAGTCATCCCATCGACATGGCTTTCGGCCCGAACGGTGATCTCTATGTATTGGAATATGGTACAGGCTGGTTCCTCAAAAACGACGATTCCCGCCTGGTAAAAATTGAATTCAACGCCGGTAACCGCAAGCCGAACGTACAGGCTTCTGCCAATCAGAAAGCCGGAGCAATACCGATGGTCGTAAAACTATCGTCGGAAGGCACCAAAGATTTTGATGGCGATGCGATAACCTATCAGTGGAAAATTTATAACCGGACTGGAGGGTCTAAAGCGGGTGGTCAGCCAACGGTTCTGAACGAGCCAAATCCAACGTTCACGTTCCAGAAGCCAGGTCAGTATAAAGCGATTTTAACGGTGACGGATGCGCACGGCCTCAAGGACTCCCGCGAGGTTGATATCATGGCAGGTAACCAACCGCCAAGTGTAGCGCTGGACATCCTGAATGGGAATAAAAACTTCTACTTCCCCGGTCAACCGATTGCCTATCAGGTTAGTGTGACGGATAAAGAAGATGGCAGTTTGGCGACTGGGAAAATTCTGGCGAAGCAGGTCATGGTGAAAGCCAACTACCAGACTGAAGGATCAGCGCAGAATGTGAGCGAGGCCGAACGCGGCCCGGCCGGGCACAAATTCTCGGAAGCAACGTACTTAGGTGCAGGCCAGGTGCTTATGGAAAAGAGCGACTGTAAAGCCTGCCATTTTGTGGACAAAAAATCAGTTGGGCCAGCGTTTATCGAGGTAGCCAAACGGTACAAAAACGACGCGAATGCCGTGGCCAGCCTGTCGAACAAAATCATTAAAGGTGGTGGCGGCTCCTGGGGCGATGCGATCATGACAGCTCACCCACAATTGGGCCAGAATGATGCGAGCGAAATCGTGAAGTATATTCTCACCTTGTCGGACAAGAAAGTAGCTACACCATCGCTGCCAACAAAAGGCACCTATACGCCGGATAAAAACGAGAAAGGTGATCTGGTTTTGCAGGCATCGTACAAAGATAAAGGAGCCAATGGCCTGCCCGCCCAGACCGGTGAACAAGTGCTGGTACTACGCAATCCGCTAATACCACTGGGTACGAGCAACAGCCAATCGAAAGGCGTCACGCTGTTCAAAATGGGCACCCAACCCTACCCGATTGTCATTGTTATGGGCTCGGATACCTATGTGCAATTCAACAAGTTTGACCTGACGGGTGTACGGACGATGGAGTTTGCGGTAGCCGTTCCCAAAGCGCAACTCATGGCCGTTGGTGGACGCATCGAAATACACATCGATTCACCAACCGGGCCATCGCTGGGCCAAACTGAAGAGTTGTTGCCCAACGAAAGCAAAGACCCCGCCGATCTCTTTAAGCCCAGCATTACCAAGGTCACGGTTACGCCAACGACTGGTCAGCACGATTTGTATTTCGTCTTTAAAAACGAAAAAGCGGGCAAATCTCCGCTCTTCGTTCCCGTTACTGTACAGCTTTCTAACTAGTTTAAACCTCATCCCAACCCCTCTCCTGGTTTCAGGAGAGGGGCTTTTCTTCTTGATACCATGACCCAATCACGACGTGATTTCCTGAATCAACTTGGCCTGACAGCCGCCGGTTTGAGCCTGTCATCTGTTTTACCAACGTCAACCTTTGCGGATATGACAGCTAAAAAATTCTCGTTCGACATTTCTCTGGCCGAGTTCTCGTTTGCGGGCGAACTGATGTCGGGTAAGATGACCAACATGGAATTTCCGGCCCGTACCAAAAACGATTTCGGCATCAATGTGCTCGAATACGTTTCCATGTTTTTCAATAACAAGCACACCGATCAGGCGTACCTTAAAGAACTCAAGCAACGCACCGATGACCTCGGCATGAAAAACAACCTCATCATGGTCGATGGGGCCAACATTGCCGATCTGGATGCCACCAAACGTAAGCAAGCCGTAGAATCTCACTATGCCTGGGTCGATGCGGCCAAGTATCTGGGCTGTAGCTCAATTCGGGTGAACTTGGGTGATACGTCCAAAGCGATGACGGGTGTAGAAGACGACCCCGCCGATGACGCTGCGAAATCGGCCGCCGATGGCTACCACAAATTGCTGGAATATGCTGCCAAGTCAAAAATGGATGTAATTGTCGAAAACCACTTCGGCAATTCGACCGACATCGACTGGCTGGTTGGGGTTCTAAAGCAAGTGAACATGCCCAATGCAGGCTTATTACCTGATTTCGGCAACTTCTGTCGGCAACGCAGCAAGCCTGAAACCAATGATATTAAAGGGATCATGGGCACCAAGTGCATCAAGGAATATGACCGCTACGAGGGCGTAAAAAAAATGATGCCGTACGCCAAAGGCATCAGTGCCAAAACCCACAAGTTCGATGCGGCTGGCAACGAGACCGAAACCGATTTCCTGAAGATGTTCAAGATCATTAAAGATGCCGGATTCAAAGGCTATGTAGGCATCGAGTATGAAGGGGGCATCATTGGTATGTATAACCCAACCGGCGGCTATTTGCCAACCAACGACGGTATTAAAGCCACGAAAACCCTGCTCGAACGCGTTCGGACGGAGCTTGCTTAAAACATAGAACGCAGATTTGTATGATAGTTATGATTAATGCTGATCATGATTAATCATAACTATCATACAAATTTGCGTTCTATTCAATCAACATATCCAAAATCATGTTTCGTAAATTCGTAAAAATCCTGCTGGGATTAGTTTTGGTTCTGGTTTTACTGGCAGGCGCATTTGTCGTATTCGGGATGTACGTAACTCGGCAGCTTCCGTGGCAAAAGCCTGTTTTCGATACGGAACGCCCGGCCGATCCGGGTACTGTTGGCCCAAAAGGTGTCCTGATTTTCTCAAAGACCAATGGCTTCCGGCATGAGTCCATCGAACCGGGAATTGAAGCGCTCAAAAAAGTGGGCAAGGCCAAAGGCTGGGATGTTCGGACGACCGAAAACGGTGCCTTCTTCAATGATGATTACCTGAGCAAATTCAAAACCGTCGTCTTTCTGTCGACTACGGGCGATATTCTGACGCCAGAGCAGGAAAAATCCTTTGAGAAGTTCATTGAAAATGGCGGAGGCTACGTCGGTATCCATGCCGCTTCGGATACCGAATACGGCTGGGATTGGTACGATCATATGCTCGGTACCCACTTCCGTGACCACCCGTTGTATCCTGAACATACACCTGAAGCAGAGGTTATTACCGATGTTCGGGATCACCCAACGACCAAACATTTACCGGCCAAATTCCGTAGAGCCGATGAATGGTATAATTTCAAACAGAGTGTGCGGGGTAAAGACAGTATTCAGGTTCTGCTAACGCTAAACGAAGCAACCTACAAGGCAACCTGGCCAAAAGCGATGGGGGGTGATCACCCGATTTCGTGGACGAACGTCATTGGCAAAGGCCGCGTGTTCTACACCGGCATGGGCCATACCAACGAAACCTTCACCGACAAATACGCCATGCCGCATATTGTGGCAGGCATTGAATGGGCAGGGCGGTTTGAATAAAAACGTTTGACGTCTGTAGTTTAAGGTTTGAAGTTCTTTCGGCGGTAGCCAACTTCAAACCTCAAACTACAGACGTCAAACCTTTTACCCTACTATCTACTTCCCATCAAAACTCTGGGTCATGTTCCGGTAAAACGTTTTCGTGCTCCACTGACCGCCCGCAATAATACGCCGGATGGTGTAAAGTGGCATTTGATCGTCGCGTTTGTCGGCCAGGGTAAATGCAGCGGCATAACCGCGTTTCTGAATTTCAGGCAACGCCTGATGATTCCACAAGCCGAAGGGATAGGCAAAATATTTTACGGGTTTTCCGATGATGGTTTCCAGCTTCGCCTTCGGCTCTTCGATCTGAATTTTCCAGTCGTCGCCCTGATATTTCTTCACGTTATGGTGATCCCAGGTATGGGCACCAATCGTATGACCTTTGTCGGACAACTCTTTAATCTGCGCTTTGTCCATGTACGGCTGTTTCCCCCGGCGGCCAATAGCGACAGTCATAATGAAAAACGCCCCTTTGAAACCAAGTTTATCCAGTACGGGCACAGCCGTTTCGTATTGATCGAGATCACCATCATCGAAGGTGAGCATAACCGGTTTTGAGGGCAGCGGTGCGCCGGTTGTCAGGTAAGCGTAGAGTTGATCGGGTAAAATGGTATGGTAACCGCTATCGGCCAGAATCTGCATTTGATCCTTGAATGCCTGAACGGGAATAATGTAATCTTTTGCGCTTTTCGAATCACTCCCCCGCCAGTCGCGGATTTGGTGATAACACAACACTGGCACCTGTGGACGGGCCAGAATGGTAGCGGCATCCGCGATTTTGTCGGCGGGAATGCTAGATGGATCAGGAACAGGCGCTGCTTTGGCTGTTTCCGCAGTTGAGGCTGGTTTGTCGGTCGCAGCCGCCGTTGTGGAATCAGTTGTCGTCGTGGCTTCGCTGGTAGACGCGCTTTTCGACTGGCAGCCCATCAGGCCATTGGTTACTAAAACAGACAGGCAAAGGGCCGCTGAGAGAAATAGATTTTTGCGAGTAAACATAGAACATGAATATGACCCAAACTTAGGAAAAAAGTAGTTGGCCTATAGAATAAAATTAGCAACCAGTCACAAACTGTACTTCCCGCTTTACAAATTTCATACCTTACAATAAGAGGTTCCCTTGTTAATCAGCCAGATACCCAATGCTCCGTTATCTTTGTTAGACCTATGCGTTTAAAAGATAAACTTCCCCTTAGCTATCTTCTGTTCACAACCCGGGGCCGTATTCATCGGGCAACGTACTGGCTCGTCTCGATATTCATCTGGAGTACATTTTACGTGCTTCATACCGTCTTACACGATTTCGTTAGTGAAGGCGCAACGTACGTTCTCTATCCGCTTCTACTTGGATCATTACTTGCTACTGCTAACAAACGATTACACGATACCAACCATTCGGGCTATTGGCTACTGGCCATCCTGGTTCCGGTATTGGGGCCGCTCTGGCTCATTTATCTGTTGGGTTTTAAACGGGGCGATAAGCAGCAAAACCCGTTTGGCACTGTACCCGATGAAGCTGCCGATTATTTCAAAAACGATAACGGACAACCGGTTCTGCACAGCGCTCCTGAACGAATCATCAACGACGTAACCCAGTTGAACCCAGTTGTGGTAGCCGATGTGTTCCGCCCAAAGTCAGTAGCTGAATTACAGGAGCGGCTTCGCAGCAGTTCAGGACCTATTTCTGTAGGTGGCGGTCGGTTCAGTATGGGTGGGCAAACGGCCAGTCCGGGTAGTCTACATATCGACATGAGGGAGTTGAATCAGGTAATCCAGTTCTCGAAAGACGAGCGCCGAATTAACGTTCAGGCTGGAATTCGCTGGTGCGATATTCAGCGATTTGTCGACCCCCACGACCTCAGTATCAAGATCATGCAGACCTACGCCAATTTTACGGTTGGTGGCGCACTCAGTGTAAACTGTCATGGGCGTTACATGGGGCACGGGCCGCTAATCTTATCCGTTCGCGCTATTGAGCTTGTGCTGGCCGATGGATCGCTGGTTCGGGCTAGCCGTACCGAAAATCCGGATATGTTTTTCGGTGCCATCGGAGGGTATAATGGTCTGGGTATTATCGTCTCGGCAGAACTGGATCTGGAAGAGAATCTGGCTGTTCGGCGGGAATACCATAAGCTATCCCGGTCGGATTATCGCACTTATTTTGCCGATACCATCCGCGACAATCCCGAAGCGGTTTTCCATAACGGCGATATGTACCCGCCTGCGTACACAAATATGCGGGCTGTTACCTGGGTAAAAACTAGGGAGCAGCCAACCGTTAAAACCCGGCTCATGCCACTTCGGGAATCGTATCCGCTGGAACGGTATTTTATGTGGGCATTTACCGAAACGGCGGCTGGTAAATGGCGTCGGGAGCATATCGTAGATCCGCTGCTTTACCTCTCTACTCCCATTCACTGGCGCAACTACGAAGCGGGCTACGACGTGGCCGAACTCGAACCGCGCTCCCGCGAAAAACGTACTTATGTCTTGCAGGAATATTTCGTACCTGTTCGCCACTTCGACGATTTCGCGGTAAAGATGAGCGAGATTTTCAACCGCTATCAGGTCAATGTGCTCAACGTGTCGGTCCGGCACGCCCTGCCCGATTCAGGCTCCTATCTGGCCTGGGCACGCGAAGAAGTCTTTGCGTTTGTGGTGTATTACAAACAACGCACGAACGAGGTGGCCAAAAACGCCGTGGCTATCTGGACTCGTGAACTGATCGACGCGGCTCTATCCGTTGGAGGAGCGTACTACCTCCCCTACCAGGCGCATGCTACCTGGGAGCAGTTTCACCGAGCCTATCCAAATGCGAGAAAGCTATTTGCACTAAAGAAAAACCTGGACCCTGATTTCCGGTTTCATAATGTGTTTTGGGATACGTATTATCAACCAGAGGGGGCTTTAACACAGAGATACAGAGGAAAAACAGAGTAGCACGGAGATTTCTATTGTCCTCTGTGTATCTCTGTCCTTCCTCCGTTCTCTCTGTGTTTCACCTTTTTCAATTAACAACTCATGGCTACTTCCGAATTTCATGCCGTTTTCGATCAGACGAAACCACGCGATGCGTTTTATCGCTTCCTGCAAGTTGTTTTTCACCTCTACCCCGAAGATAAATTTCACCATCTGATTGGGGAAGTGACGAAAACCCAAACGTCGGACGAAACCATTTACAAAACCATTCAGAATCGTCTGCCCAGCATTAAGCCGTTTCTGTCGGAATTGACGTACGCGCTGCCTGCCCTCAAGGTCCAGAAAAAGGAAATGACCCGGCAAATGCTGGAGTTACTCCCCAAAGGCGCACAGGTGAATGGCTATGCAGAAATTGGCTCACCAGGCCGGTACATCAGCGATTTGCGAAAACACCTGCCGATCAGCGGCCCTATTTATCTGATCAATGATGTAGCGCCAACGTTCAGCCCCGCCGATATTATGGAACGCGGCCAGTTGACCAAGCTGGGTACCTTCGTTGAATCGCATAATTTTGAGCCAATTAGCCCTAGCGCCATCCCCGACGAAAGCGTTGATCTGGTGACCTGTCTGATAGGCCTTCACCACACCCGGCCCGAAAAGATAACCGATTTTATTGCCTCAATCCGGCGAATTTTGCGTCCCGGCGGCTGGTTCATTCTGCGCGACCACGACGTAAAAACGCCCGATATGGCTACGTTTGTATCGCTGGTACACACGGTCTTTAACCTGGGTCTAAATATTACCTGGGAGGTTGACAAAGAAGATTATAAGGATTTCAAACCTATTGACGAGTGGAGTAAACTGATCACTAAAATTGGCTTTACAGATGCCGGGAAGCGATTGTTGCAGGCCAATGATCCTTCCGATAATACAATGGCCCTATTCACGAAAAGTTGAGAAGCGTGGGTGGAAACCCGGTGAATCAAAAATCAACTAGTCTACATGAAACTACTTCACCTCCTCGCTCTGCTAACTCTTTTCAGTTGTTCAGACAAGGACAAAGCCCAGCAAACCAACGTAGCGCGCTCCACAAAAACGACAACCGACACAATGGAGCCGCCCGTAGCTTTATCCGACGACAAGCCTATTTCCACAAAAGCTGCCCCTGCGGGTGCAGTTACCTGGACTTATGCGAAGACGACCGATAAAGAAGGGCATTCCGTCTATAAAGCGTCGATTACCTCACCTAAACTACTTGAATTTGGCTTTCCTTACGCGGGTGGCTCAATCGCTACTCTGACGATTCGGAAGCGGGAAAGTGGTACGCATGTGTATATACAGGTGTCCAAAGGGCAGTTTAACCGAAGTTTTCAGGAAGGCAAAGCCCATGTCCGTTTTGATGAAAACCCCGCTATCACGTACTCGTTTTCAGCCGCCGAAAACGGAAGCGCGAACATCATATTTTTTGATTCCGACCAGGCATTGATCAATAAGATGAAAGCAGCCCGCAACATGACGGTCGACGTAGATTTTGCGGGACAGGGCAAGCGGCTAATCGAGTTCCAAACGGCTGGCCTGGTTTGGAATCATTAACAAATCGTCATTTGATGGTCATTCTTTGTCATTGATCGTCATTGACTGATAAAGCAACAACTGACAAAGAATGACCATCAAATGACAATAAATGACTATGCTGCGGCTACCGGTTCTAACAATCATCATGGTTGTACTCGCCCTTGTTCTGTTCTTCCGTAAAGGACGTCAAGCGTTAACAACACCCGCCGGAAAAGGCTGCGTGGTGCCAAAGGCATGGCTGGTTAGCAACGCGCATCCGGTTACACCAGTTGAACACATCCGGCCTGCGGATCAGACGTTCCTAACCTATCCCGAATGGTTTCTGGTACATAGCCCCGCCGAAATCGCCGATTACGCCCATGTGCGTACTACCACGACTTTCCCGTACATGAGCCATGTCAGGCAACTCTGGCAGAGTTATGGCATTGTGTATGATCAGATAAAGGGGAGTTTTGCCTTCAACACCGGCTACCATATCATGATCTGGGTCATCGGTGTGAGCACTACTGTTGAATATACCTTGAAGGCGCTTTATGAAACGGTTATTGGGCGACTTACCAATCCGGCTAACGGAGCCGTCGTCACCGACGAAGACAACTTTAACGCCCAATTTTCACAGGATTACGTCGACTTCATCCGTGTCTTGCCCTGGTACGAATTCGATTTCAAATCCCGGATTCCCCAATTGCTTGGTGGTACGTCGTTTTGGGGGCCGCACTTCATCCGCAAATGCGAATGCAAGTACCTATTGCTGACCGAATTACTGGTAAAAGCGGGTTACGGCTACCTCATCAAACTCGGCACCAAAGCCTCCTATGAGGAAGCCCTGCTAACCACCGCCGTTATTATAGACAAGGTTCCCCCTGCCCCAAGCCCCGTGCCCCCTGCCAAAACCTACCCCGATGGCTCGGCCTTATTGCTGCTGCCCCGGTATGAAGCGTTTCATCCGGCGGTGTCGGCATTGGTCAGTCAGGGTGTAACGTTTCGCGAGATAGCCGGGAATAATTCGGCCATTTTACTAACGGTACTCGCTCCCGAAACCTGGCAACCTGTCTCCCCTAATCTGCAATTGGTATTCACGCAACCGATCGTTACCAAACCCGGCCTGAAGCGGGTTGCGCTGGTAACGACAGTGGGCTCATTAGATAAAACCATCCGGTATGTGAACGAGCAAAAGGTGAAAATTGAGCATGTTTATGATTATTGAGAAGTCAGCCTAATTCTTTACTTCTTATCATTTAACAACCTTTTAATTAACCGACCTGGCCTGTGTTCGTTATTGATACCAAACAGGTGTAAACCTTGTATCAATTTAATTCAACACAGTTATGAAACGGTTATTTTTAGGTGCCGCATTGATGCTAGCCGCCAGCCTGACTCAGGCACAAAACGTTACGATAGACAGCGAAATCAGACCCAATACTGACTTTAGTCACTTTAAAAGTTACGCCTGGGCTACGCAACCCGATACCAAGCAAGAATATGCCAGGAACAGTCCGGTCATTAAAAAACAGATACGGGATGCCATTGGCAATGCGATGGACGGTCGGGGCTATACGTTGGCTCGTCAATCGCCCGACCTGATTGTCAATGTCCGCGTGTTCGACCAGCCTACAACGATTAAGGGGTACACAGGTTCAGACACCGACAATGTCACTCCTGGTGCAGTCCAGAGTCTGGGAAAAGAAAAGGACATTAATATTCAGGCGGGCACCATTCTGGTCAACCTCGTCGACACCCAAACCGACCAATCTGTCTGGCAAGGGCTGGCTTCAGGGCTAACATCGACAAACGGGCTGGATCGTCAGGAAGGCAAAATCCGGGAAGCCGTCAACCTGATTTTCAACCAATATCCCTACCGGGCTGATAAGTTTTAGTTACTTTGTAGCAATAGCAGGGGCGCGTCATTCGGGAGAGTGGCGCGCCCCTGCTATTATTTCAATTCAACTTCATCGACTTTCAAAATTGTCACCTTCAAAGTAGTCAACGATTTGATGATGTCGAACTGTTTTCGATTGTAGGTGATGATTTCAGCGCAACCTTGCGACTCAGCCAGGGCCGTGTGCAAGCAGTCATTAATACTACTAAATCCTGTTCTGGTCGCCAACTGCATGGCTCGTTCAAAATGGCTAAGATTGTAGTTAACAGGCGATATACTCCTTAAGATATTCATAGCCTCTTCAACTAGTGGAGCGGGTTGATTGAACTTGCCCATTGTATGTGCTAACTCCTGCATCGACAGTTGAGATACATAAAACTGACCATCGGTCATGGCCTGTCCCACAATTACTTTTGACTGCTGATGTTGAACTGGAGCATAGGCAACGAAATAATGAACGAGAACGTCCGTGTCAAAATAAATCATTCGTTCGTCATTCGTTAACCTCGTCAATCAAATCGTTTATGTCCATGCCGGGTTGTAACGTAACCGGAACCTGTTCTGTCAGCAACCGGAGTGCTTCCATGCGTTTTAGCAGAGATTGTTGCTCAACTGCCTCACTGGCAACTTCTTCTACACGAACCCGAATGGTTTTACCAGCAAAAAAGCTGGTTAATCGTTCAGCAAACTGTAACCGGTCTTCTTGGGCATCTAATACAAACGTTGCTTCCATAGCCATATGTGGTTGACTGCTGGTAAGATAACGAAATTTCGACTTGCTTTGTGCGAGTTAGCCATCAGCCTGTTTCTGTAAAACACTTCTGAACTAATCTGTGTAACAAAATGGATCGTCAGGAAGGTAAAATTCGGGAAGCGGTCAACCTGATTTTCAACAAATATCCCTACCGGGCCGATAAGTTTTAAGTGTGTAGTAAAGGCGCGTCACTCTTCCGAATGACGCGCTTTTGCTGTTTGTACTATCCTGATTAAGATTGGTCAAACGTAGGTAACATCGTTCAGAGTATTATTAATTGAGTAAATATAACATTGCTGCGACAGAATTGCCGGGTTCCTCTTTTTGCCGTATTTTTATCGGCTTATACTCCAATTACCAGAATACAATCTCATGAAAAAACAATTCCTCGCAATTATCTTACTTGCCCCCATGCTCGCGGTTGCCCAGCCGAAAGCCAAGAAAGCCGTAGTGCCTACAGTGGATTCTGACAAGAAAACCATCATTGCCAATCTGGATAGCCGCTTTCAGGAATACGCTGGCATTTCGAAGCAAATCTGGAATTTTGCCGAACTGGGTTATCAGGAAGAGAAGAGTTCAGCCCTGCTGGAAGAGCAACTAAAGAAAGAGGGCTTCGACGTGCAAACGGGCGTGGCCGGTATTCCCACCGCCTTTGTTGCTACGTATGGGTCAGGCAAACCCGTTATCGGAATTCTGGGTGAGTATGATGCCCTACCTGGTCTGGCTACCGAAGCCAAGCCCGAATTTACCCCAATCGCGGGTCAGAAAGGCGGCCACGGTTGCGGACACAACCTCTTCGGTACGGCGTCGATGGCAGCTGCGGTACAGGTGAAAGACTGGCTCAAAAAATCAGGGCACGCCGGAACGATCAAAATTTACGGTTGCCCCGCCGAAGAAGGCGGTTCGGCCAAGGTATATATGGTTCGTGAAGGGTTATTTAAGGATGTGGACGTTGTTTTGCACTGGCACCCCGGCGCTCAGAATGCCGCCGATGCGGGTACATCGCTGGCCAACAAAAACGCAAAATTCCGCTTTAAGGGAATTGCTGCTCACGCGGCTGCCTCGCCCGAACGGGGTCGGTCGGCGCTGGACGGCGTTGAAGCGATGGACTATATGGTCAACATGATGCGTGAGCACATCCCATCCGATACCCGTATTCACTACGTCATCACCAAAGGGGGCGAAGCACCAAACGTAGTTCCCGCCAATGCCGAAGTGTATTACTACGTTCGGAACAAAGATCGGGCGGTGGTACAAAGCGTCTGGAAACGGATTGAAAATGCAGCCGAAGGTGCTGCTAAAGGAACCGGAACGCAGGTAACCTGGGAAGTTCTGGGGGGTGTGTATGATATCTTGCCCAACGTAACCCTGGCCGAGGTGATGCACCAGAATCTGCAAACGGTTGGCGGGGTGAACTATACGCCCGAAGAAACAGCCTTCGCTAAAAAAATCAGCGAGACCTTCGGTGAGCAGAAAGTGCCCATCGAAAATGCGGCCAAAGTGAAAGATTTCCGCGATGCCTCCGAAAGCGCAACCAGCGGTGGCTCTACCGACGTGGGCGATGTAAGCTGGGCTGTACCCACCGTTGGCCTGTCGACCGCAACCTGGGTACCGGGCTCATCGGCCCATAGCTGGCAGTCGACAGCCGCCAGTGGTATGACCATTGGGCAGAAAGGCATGATCGTAGCCGCCAAAACGCTGGCCATGACTGCCCTGGATCTATACAAAACGCCAACGCTCATCGAGAAAGCGCGAGAAGAATGGGTAAAGAAAATTGGCCCCGACTTCAAATACGAAGCGCTGCTCGGCGATCGGAAACCAGCATTGGATTACCGGAAATAATCAATTTATCCCAAAATGGCAGGCTGTTAATTTGTGAATCCCCTTCCTTTAATCAGCTCCTTTCTTAAGCTTGCCTTTACCCCCCAGCCCCCTAAAGGGGGAGAAAATCCACTTCGGAACACTCCCCCTTTAGGGGGCTGGGGGGTAAACAGATCAGAACTTAATAACTCTGCCATTCAGTGGTAAATTACACGGATAAAAGCTCTGTAATTTTTCTTAACACTGTATCCCGGCTTTGCATAGCTTCTTCATTTCTGAAGTGAACTACTGTAAGACCGAATTCGTCAAGTATATACGTTCGGTTCATATCATATTCCTGTTGCTCAATCGAGTCGTGTATGCTTCCATCAAGTTCTATTACCAACCGGGCAGCGTGGCACCGCGACGGCGAACCGTTAGAAGTCAGCGATAAAATACCCGATTGGATGTTGCGCTTTGAAACGAAAACCTCTAACCCTGTTAGCTCGTAGACTTTCCCAGAGTGCAAGCTCCGCAGGTGTCATTGCTTCCCGAAGTTTTTTTGCATTCTCAAACAGTTGGGGAGAGGCTCCATAAAACATATCACTTGCCATCTGGACTTATACTTTAGCGTGTTAGTTTTAAAGACGTAATGAGTAATTTTAGTCACCTCTTGGCCTAAAAACCCCTAAATCCCCTGAAGGGGACTTTATCCGCAAATGAGCTAAGTCCCCTTCAGGGGATTTAGGGGTTTTAGATGATTCTTAAAAAGTAAGTGGCAATCGTATGTTAGAGAGATTACCTTGCCCTTTGCGGTCGGAGTCCGTACCTTTGCGGCAAGTTCGCAATGAGCGGATTAGTGAATGAGCGAATAACACTTGCGCCAGCTATTCACTCATTCGCTCATTCACTAATTCGCTCATTAAACATGCTCCGAACGCACACTTGCGGGGAACTCCGCCTTTCTAACGATAATCAAACAGCTACACTGGCTGGCTGGGTGCAGACCATCCGCGATAAAGGCGGTGTTCTGTGGATCGACCTCCGCGACCGCTATGGTATTACGCAGCTTCTGCTCGAAGATGGTCAGACTGCGCCTGAACTGTTCACTATTGCCCGCTCCCTGGGCCGCGAATTTGTCCTGCAAGCGACCGGGACAGTTATTGAACGGAAATCCAAAAATCCGAATATCCCAACCGGCGAGGTTGAGCTGAAAGTAACGTCGCTGGAGGTATTGAACCCGGCCAAGTTGCCCCCCTTCCTGATTGAAGATGCTACCGACGGGGGCGACGATCTTCGCATGAAATACCGTTACCTTGACCTTCGCCGGAATCCTGTTCGGAAGAGTCTGGAACTGCGCCACCGCATGGCCCAGCAAACGCGGGTGTACATGGATGGGCAGGACTTTATTGAGGTCGAAACACCGGTCCTGATCAAATCCACACCCGAAGGTGCACGTGACTTTGTGGTACCCAGCCGCATGAATCCGGGCGAATTTTACGCCCTGCCCCAATCACCCCAGACGTTTAAGCAACTCTTGATGGTATCGGGCTTTGACCGGTATTATCAGATTGTGAAATGCTTCCGCGACGAAGATCTTCGTGCCGACCGTCAGCCTGAGTTTACCCAAATCGACTGCGAAATGTCGTTTGTGGAGCAGGAAGATATTCTGAACATGTTCGAGGGGCTGGTGCGGCATTTGTTTAAAGCCGTGAAGGGCATCGATATGGCCACGGTACCCCGCATGACCTACGCCGATGCGATGAAGTTCTACGGTTCCGACAAGCCCGACACGCGCTTCGGGATGGAATTCGTGGAACTTAAAGGCACCTTCGATACGGTCGACATGACCTCGGGAAAAGGCTTTGGTGTATTCGATTCAGCAGAATTGGTTGTCGGTATTAACGCACCCGGTTGCGCGCACTATACCCGGAAGCAACTGGACGAACTAACGGATTGGATCAAGCGCCCGCAAGTTGGTGCCAAAGGCCTGATCTATGTTCGCTATAACGAAGATGGAACGCTGAAGTCCTCGGTCGACAAGTTTTATTCGGAAGCTGATTTGAAAGCCTGGGCCGCTCATTTCGGTGCCAAACCCGGCGATTTGATGCTGATCATTTCAGGCGAATGCGCCAAAGCACGGAAGCAACTCAGTGAGCTACGCCTGGAAATGGGTACCCGTCTGGGCCTGCGTGACCCGAACGTGTTCAGTACGTTGTGGGTTCTCGACTTCCCCTTACTCGAGTATGGCGAAGAAGAACAACGCTGGTTTGCCATGCACCACCCGTTCACCTCACCCAAACCAGAAGACATTCCATTGCTCGATACTGACTTAGGATCGGTGCGGGCGAATGCCTACGACTTGGTTATCAACGGTACCGAAGTTGGTGGTGGTTCGATCCGGATTTTTAACCGCGATTTGCAGGCCCGGATGTTCAGCATTCTGGGCTTCTCGGACGAAGAAGCCAAAGCGCAGTTCGGCTTCCTGATGGATGCCTTCGAGTTTGGCGCGCCCCCACACGGTGGTATCGCGTTCGGCTTCGACCGGCTGTGTTCGCTCTTCGGTGGTGCCGATTCCATCCGCGATTTCATCGCCTTCCCGAAAAACAACTCCGGCCGCGATGTCATGATCGATTCGCCTTCGGTCATCAGCCAGGCGCAATTGAACGAATTAAAAATCGCGACGGTAGCGAAGTAAAGGGTTTTATTAACCACAGAGGCACAGAGATCACGGAGTTTTATGCTCTGTGATCTCTGTGCCTCTGTGGTTAAATCTATTTGATATGAGATTACTCAAACTCCCACTTACTCACCCACGGGTCGTGGGTTTGTTGCTGGAATCGCTTCAACTTGACCTGCATTCGGGTCAACACGTCCCGATACCGCGGGTTACTGGCCAGATTGTGGATCTCGTCAGGGTCGGTTTCGAGGTCGTATAGTTCAAAGCGCGGGCGGTGCAGGTAAGCATCTACGGTCCGTTTGCCATATAGCTTTTGCTTTGTTTTAAGGATGTCCTGCCAGGTAAACGAGTTGTACAGGTCAAGCGCCATCGGGTACGGCAATGCGTGGGCAATGTTAAAAATCAACTTATAGCGTCGTTCGCGCACGACCCGCATCGGGTAATACATGGTAATCTCATGTAAGGAGTGCGAGGCATACACTTCATCCCAACCGGCCACGCCTTCCTGCTCAATAATAGTCTTAAACGAACGGCCCTGTTTCGGTGCTTTGCCCGTTTCAACTCCGGCAAAGTCCAGGAGCGTTGGCGTTATATCGACCCACGAAATCATGGCATTCTGCACAAAGCCGGGCTTTTTCGGTTTCGGTAGTTTCACGATCAAGGGCAGGTGCATGCCCGGCTCATACAGATTTGTTTTCGAACCGGGGAATGGAGCGCCATTGTCTGACAGGTAAACAATCAGCGTATTGTCGTACTGGCCCGTATCTTTCAGGTACTCGACCAACCGGCCAACGCCCTGATCCAGCCGGCTGACGGCCTCGTAATACTGTGCCAGTTCGGCCCGGCTGGCTTTGGTATCCGACATATACGACGGCACTCGAACGTCGCGAGGCTGGTAGAAATGGTCGCCTACCTGCGGATACCCACCGGGTTTATTTCCAAACAGATTCGGTTTCGAGCCATCGAAAATAGGTGTTCCATCAGACGCTACGGTATTGCTGCGGTGCGGATCATCGGTCGCGAAATACAGAAAGAACGGGCGGGCCGCGTTCGGACGACCTGATTTTTCGGCCAGAAACGAATAGCATTTGCGGGCCATCTCTACCGGACTTCGCCCAATTGACGCGGGGTCATTGACGCCACCGGCCCCAAGCACTTGCTGGAAATGATAAACTTGCTCAGGCGCTACGTGTAATTTTCCAATGCGTGCGGTTCGGTACCCCGCCTGCTCCAACAACACGGGCAGCGACCGCATCGTATCGAACGAACTGAAATGATGCACCTGATGCTCCAGTCCATACATACCATTGGCATGATTATGGAGGCCCGTCAGCAACACCGACCGGCTGGGGCTACAACTAGCCGTAGTACAGAAAGCATTTGAAAATCGGACTCCATCGGCTGCTAATTGGTCAATGTTCGGTGTCCGGATGGTTGGTTTGGGAGCCCCCTTTTCTTCGTAACAGCCAAGAGCTTCTCGGCCGTGATCATCGGAAACGATCAGCACAATATTCGGGCGACTATCAGCCTGTTTTTTATTCCCTTTCGATTCCAGCCCATAAGCATCGTGTTGACGCGCAGGCTCGTTTAGTAGCTGCGAAAGCAGCGAAAGCGCAAGTAGAGAACCCGTTAACCAAGAGCCAAACGTATAATTCATAATAGCTAGGCGAATTCGGTCTCAATACTAGTGTTTTCGGAGCATCTTAGCTAGCTCATGTCCATGAACTCTAGTCAAATCTGCGCAGGACAGACACCGATTATGGTTCAATATCCACCAAAATACACCAGGTGTCAGCCTTGTTGATGGTGTGTTGAGTACCGATCTGGGTACCATTCCCGCAAATAGCACCAATATCATTACCTTCCAAGCCACCCTACTAAAAGCGGTGTTTTCTCCCAGTTGTGTAAATCACATTGAAACTTGGTCTACCCGATGCTTTTCTATCTACCCTGGCAAACTTCAACAAATTAGAGTGCCAATCCCGTAGGAACTATGTCTTAACAGAGATACAATCTATATACTAATTATTATAAAATTATATTAAATAATGACATTTTTAGTCTATTAATAAATCTTAGAACTTAATTAGATACTTACAATTATACTGAATTAGCATGATTTTTGCTTAAGTAAAGTAATTAAAAAAGTACCCTATTTACGATGGCGGATCTATTATTTCTATCCACAAACATAATTTTATTTCATCATGAACTGCAACATTCTATCGAGCTGGCTATGTATCATCACATTAATTAGTTACTTGGGGATCGTCCGAACTACACACGCGCAAACGCTGACAACGACGAATTTGCCTATTGTCATTATCAACACAGAGGGGGGAACAATTACCGATGAGCCGGGTATCGTGTGCAGTATGACCATCATCAATAATGCCAGTGGTATTAATAACGTTGCCGATCCTGCGAACGAATACAATGGGAAAATAAAGGTTGAATACCGCGGCTGTAGCAGCCAAAATTATCCCAAGAAACCATTAGGTATTGAACTACGATCAACAACCGCCGTTACAACCTCCATTGATGTGCCTCTATTTGGCTTTCCCGAAGAAAGTGACTGGGTACTCAACCCTTCTTACATTGACAAGACCTTCATGCGGGATGTAGTAGCCTATCATATGGCCAACGTATCGGGACGTTATGCATCGCGCACAAAATATGTAGAAGTCATCATCAATGGCAGTTATCAGGGCATCTTCATCTTCGAAGAGAAAGTCAAACGTGATCCCGGACGAATAAATATTAACAAGCTGGACCCGACTGACTTAGGTAGCAACTCCATTACCGGCGGTTATGTTGTTAAGATCGATAAAGCCTGTGGCAATTTTGATCCAACCCATCAATGGCAATCAGCTTATTCCAGCCCAGGTGGAACTCAAAAACATTACTGGATGACCGATTACCCAAACGACGCCAATATTGTTTCACAACAATTTACCTACATTAAAACATACATTAACTCCTTCGAAACAATGATGTCCAGCAGTTCATACTGCTCGGGCTACAACAGCTATATAGCCGATAGCACATTCGTTGATTATATGCTGGTTGAGGAACTATCGAGCAATGCCGATGCGTACCGCTTTAGCACGTATTTGGCGAAAGAACGGAATAGCAAAGGAGGGAAATTATCCGTTGGCCCTGTCTGGGACTTTAATCTGGCGTTTGGGTTTCTGACGAGTGCCTTTGATGGCAATGCACAGAGCTATCAGGGCTGGCGCTATACAGCTCCGGGGGATCCTTCCTTTCCAGTACCTTTCTGGTGGGGAAAGTTGTTGGCCTGCCCTGCCTTTGGTACAAACTTTGTCTCGAGATATCAAAAATTGCGCCAAACTGTCTGGAGTACGCCTACGCTGATGGCCTTCATTGATGCACAGTATGCGTTATTGAACCAGGGAGCATTTAGTCGTAACTTTCAGAAATGGCCCATTATTGGTGTATCGACCTGGAACGATTCCCCTTCCTATAACGGAGCTACACTACAAAATGAAATCGACTACCTGAAAACCTGGCTGACGAATCGCCTAGACTGGATGGACAATTCAATCTGTGGATTTAGCGGGACTCCGACTGCTACACTAAGTACCACTCAGTCAGCTCCTATTGAAGAGGGACAATCGGCTCCGCTAACCCTAACATTTACCAATGCATCTCCATGGACCTATACACTGTCAACGGGCCAAAGCGGAACAGCAACAAGCAGTACTGCCATTGTAACCGTAACGCCAACCCAAACGACACCTTACCTTATTCAATCTGTAAAAAATGGCTGTGGCACAGGTACAAGCTCTGGAACAGCCCTTGTTACAGTCTTACCAGCACTGGCCGATTTATCACTTGCACTGTCCAGTAATCAACGGGTAGTGGCTATTGGCGATACTGTTAGCCTGGATTTAGCTCTTTCCAACGCGGGCCCTAAAACAGCCCACTCGATTCAGATCGAAGATCGATTGCCTGCCGGGTTAGCTTTTGTAGGGAGTTCGTTATCAACCATAACGCAGAATAACGATGTCATTACCATAACCACAGACAGTTTAGCCGCGGGTCAAACGGCTCATTTTATTTATAATCTTACCGTAACGAACAACGGTAGCTTTATAAACGCAGCTCAAATAAAATTCAGTAGCCGAACTGACCCCGACAGTCAGCCCAACTCGGGCACCGGTGACGGGCAGGATGACGAAGCCCTAGTTGATCTTCGAACACGCGATACCAATGATCAAATCAGCGTTTCGCCCAATCCCAATCAGACTCCATTACCACCCGTACAGAGTAACCAGCCACTGCCTGATCCTGCCAAAGCAGATTTGAGTTTAGCAATAAGTAGCGATAATCTGGTGATTAATCCCACTCAGTTACTGAGTATTAGCCTTACGGTCAGTAATCGAGGGGGTGCTGCAGCCAGCAACATAACCGTACAAATGCTATTACCAGATGGCTGGCAAGTGACGAATACAGCTGCTTTAACCATCAATGGTCAAACCGTATCAGGTACCATTAGCGCTATTCCGGCCAATAGTTCGGGAACACTCATTTTATCGATCCAACCTACAACTACGGGAACCCTCAAGGCACAAATAGCGAGTGCAACCCCCAACGACTCTGATTCTACACCGAACAACGGCTATATAAATGGCGAGGACGATGAAGCCATTTTAAGTCTTCGAGTTAGTAGCAATTAGGATCAACATAGAAAAGGGCCCTATCACGATGGGGCCCTTTTCTATGTTGATCCTTTATTCTTTTCGGAGAATCTCTTCCAGAAAAGACCGAAACTTATCGGCAAATTCAGGTCGTTTCAGGGCAAATTCAACCGTTGTTTTCAGGAAATCGAGTTTATTTCCAATATCATGCCGCTTTCCTTCAATGCGATGTGCGTAGAGGTTTTCGCGTTTAAGCAGCAACAACATGGCATCAGTTAACTGGATTTCATTGTTTTTGCCAGCTGGTGTTTGTTCCAGCATGGAAAAGATTTCGGGCGTTAAAATGTACCGACCCGCAATGGCTAAGTTCGACGGAGCATCCTGAATATTAGGTTTCTCAACCAATGTATTCAGTTCCCAAATCCGATCACTTAATGACTTGCCGCCAACAATACCATAGCGGTTTACCTTGTCGTGGGGAACTTCTTCAACAGCAATTACCGAGCAGCCATATTGAGCGTATGTATCAATCAATTGCTGGGTTACGGGAATCACCGAGTCCATGATTGTATCGCCAAGTAACACCGCAAATGGTTCATTTCCAACATGATGACGAGCATATCGAATGGCATCGCCCAGACCATTGAGTTCGCGTTGGCGAACGTAGTGCAGGTTGGCCATATCGGAGAGTCGGCGCATCTCATCCAGCAATAACTGATCTTCTTTTTCTTCAAGCCGGGTCTCAAGTTCGTGATTTCGGTCGAAGTGATCCTCGATCGCCCGTTTGCCTTTTCCCGTAATAATCAGAATATCTTCGATACCCGAATCAACGGCCTCCTGCACCACATACTGAATGGTGGGGCGGTCAATAATGGGCAGCATTTCTTTAGGTTGAGCCTTGGTGGCAGGCAGAAACCGGGTTCCAAATCCGGCAGCAGGAATAACGGCTTTTTTGATCATGATTTTGTAAGGGCAGGGGGCGCGGTGCAGGGAGCAGGGGAAATTCTGCGCACCATGCCCCGTGCTCCACGCTAAACTACATAAGGCTTAATAACACGGGCATTGATTTTTTTCAATTCAACGAAAAGGCGGTTCAGCATGGCATCATCTCGGTAGAGGCCAATAATGGAGCCGCCTGAACCTGTAAACGAAGCCGATGCCCCACAGGAGCGAGCCGTTTCAATCATTTTTCGGTTACGATCGCTGATGTTATAAATCTGGGAACGAAGGTCGAAGTTACGATTGACAAGCTCATTTACGCCACTGATGTCCTGCTTGAGCAGCGCTTCGCGTCCCTGTCGGGCTACATCAGCAATCGAGTTCATCGTTTCAATCACAGTAACATCACCTTTGAGCCATCGTGCCCGAACATCATTATGCACCTGCCCCGACTGTTTTCCCAGATCGGTATTATACGCAATGTAGAGTTTGGGCAGCAAACGTGGGTCTATCGGTTCATATTGGCCATACCCCTGGCGTTCCATGGTAGTCCGATCGAAATCCATATACACACAGCCCTCATAGCATTGAATAACACGATCCTGTAAGCCAGCCGTAATGCCTAACTCTTCGGCTTCGGTAGCCAGCACCAGATTCGGGAGTATAGGTTGCGGAATCTCAACGCCGTAGAATTGCATAAGAGCCCTGAACGTAGCCACAATAATGGCACTGGAACCTGACAAACCAACCTGACGTGGAATGGATGTGTTGTAGCGAATCGAGAAATTCTGGTTCCGAAGTCGAATTTGTTCGGTTTCGCAATATTCTGCGAACTTCTTGATGGCTGCCTTCAACAAGGGTACACCCCCATGATAACCAAGCGTACTTACAGAATCACGAAGGTGATACAGGCTTCTGAATACATTGGTATCCTGAGGCTGCGGTTCAATGTGCAGTTCGGGGGATGGATAAAGCGTTACGGACGCGCCAAAATTACGAACGGTAATGGCGATTGTCTTACCAAAAAATCCGTCAGACGGATTGCCGAGCATCCCAGCTCGGGCGTAGGCACGGGTTTCGATGAGCAAAATAAAAGGCGGATTCTGTATCCGCAGGCTTAGCTAACAATTAAACGGCAAGTTTACGAAAGAATATTCAGCATAAAGTAGTCCAACTTAGCCATACAATCAATAAAAAAGCGATCAGGGATTTCCCAATCGCTCTTCCATCCATAGGTTAGATTAACGTAGTATCCCTCTTTAGTCTACCTCGTTTTTCTCCACATCCGTTTTATCTTTTCCGCTATACCCTACATGATGGGGGTCGTAGCCTTTATTTGGATCATCCCCCTCTTCTAAGTAGGTTGCATCGGCGCGGTGCAGAAGGGCATCATCAGAGGGGTTTTCAGCCACTTCGCTTAAGGTCTTAGCAGCCTCGTCGCTCATCATCCGCCCTTTAGGAACTTCAGAAATAGCATCCGCGTCAACGTCCCATTCCTGATTGCCACCCAAACTGGCAGGCTGAGCATCAATAGGTCGGCTACCGTCTAAATTGGCTTCACGGCTATCGTGCGTCAGGTGCATATTTTCGCTATCCATATCCATACCGGATGTAGAGTCTTTATAAGCGTTGGTGCCAACCCCTTCTGATTCATGACCAAAATCGGAGGTACCGTGTTGGTTAGGGTCTTTTGAATAATACTCAGGATCTATTTTTTCCGGATCGAATGGTGATGTAGTTGCCATAGCGTTAAGTGTTTTTTTACTATAACCGGAAATGGCTGTGGGTTGTTTTTGAATGAGAGGGGGAGGAAGGAGGAAAGGAAAGAGAGGGAAGAATTAAACGGTCACTCCCCTTTCTCCCTCTCCTCCCCTTCCTCCCTCCTCCCTTTTATCTCTTCCAGCAGTTGATCATTGGTTTGTTGAAGAAGGGCAACCCGCTCGTTGAGTTGAAACAAAAGGAACTCTACATTACGCAATCGCTCCTCGGTTGTGATGGCTGCCGATGGCGAATTGAGTGTCTTAAACATTAGCCCTTCTCCCCGTAATAGCCAGTCGCCATTGACCTGCGGATAGGCCACTAATATTTTTTCGAGTGTATCGTAGCGGGGCTTCAGCCGACCGTGCAAGATATGGTATACTTTTTCGCCCCGGTGTTCACCAAGCTGGCGGGCAAATTCCAGCACACTAATATTGAGCGAGTCAATTAATTCCTGAAGGCGCAGGTGAATTGTCATAGGCGGGGGTGATCGGAGCGCGGAGCAGGGCGCAGGGAGACTACTTCGCCCCGTGCGCTCTGCTCCGCGCTAAAATTACACAAAACTGAGTAAATATATTGGCAAATATCCTAGGAAATGGCTTTGTGGATTACACAAAAGTATGTATATTTAAACCTGTAAACACAGCCCGTAAAAAGGCAAAAGGGACCGCAAAATGGGTCCCCTGCTTGAACAGTAAACAACAAATACTAATGAACACACAAAACAAAAGCCAAATCGAGACAATTCAAAGCGGAGAGCCATTGAATGTGGATCAAAAAGTGAATCAATTAGCTGGCGAGTTGGTCAGTACTGGTGTCGCCCGGCGATACAAATACCTGGAAGGACACCCCCGTCAGTATCGATTCGATGCCAAAGAAGGTGTGTTCAACATTAACGGCACCGAGAAATTAGGCCGTACCTTAACCTTCCAACCCCTGGCCTGGCGGATTTTTACGGACAATATCCTGAACATGGGGACAAAAAACTGGGCAGAAATTTTCTTCATCGACGACAAGAACTGCGTGTCAGCACTGCTGTTCCATGGCTATTCGGTCGATAATATTTTCCGACTCATCGAACCGCTCTACTACGACGACCTTACACTGGCCGATGTGGTCATTACAGCCGTTGCCGAGAAGAAAGAATACACGAAGGTGCAGCCCAAAGGTGTGTACTACATCGCTACGTTCTCCTACAAAATTGGCGATGCACAGAAAACCGCTGAACTGAAACAGTTTGCGCAGGAAGTCAAAATCTTTCGACAGGAAACACTTACCGATATCGCCAATATCAAAACGGCGATGAACTACTATAACCCATTCGTCAATCTTGCCGACGAGCCTGAGTTATTATCAGCCGGTTAGTACGTGGAGTAGTTGAAGTGAGTGGAGTGAGTCAGTTAACTGACTCACTCCACTCACTTCAACTACTCCACTCATTCCAGATACTGCACGAATTGCACCCAGACACTTATTCCATGCTGACATCCCCTATTTCAATACAAACGACTCCTCACCTGATTACCTCCGGCGATTTTTACCGGGCGCTACCGAGGGTGTCGAATTCAGATTTAACACGCCTGAAAGAAGAACATCTGGGCTATTGGTCAACCCCGTCGACTCGATTTATACCAGAAAAGACAAAAGTATTTGGCAGGGCCTTTCACCAGCACTTACTCGAACCAGAAACCGTTGGTACCGTGCTATCGCAGTTGCTGCCAGATATGACCGATATGAATGCGCTGGCTCCTGCCCAAACCAAGCAGTTGCAAACGCTGATGCAAACCATTCGACAGGACGGTTTTTGCCGCCGGTATCTGCGCCAGTCGGATCGGGAGCATGTTGTTCTGTCAACGGAACCAACAACGGGTATTCCCTGTAAAGCCCGGTTAGACCTGGTTTATACCAGTCCCAAACGCCGGAATGCCCTGATCATTGACCTAAAAACAACCTCAGCCCGGACACAAGCGCAATTTCTTGAGTCTTGCTATACCTATGACTACGACCGGCAAGCGGCTTTTTATGTGGATAGCCTACGGCATGCTGATTCGGGCGAATGGGATGCAACCCGGCAATTCCGGTTCGTGTTTGTTGGTGTCATGAAACAACGGCCACATCGGCTGTTTGCGGTGGATGCGTCGTCAATCCCCGGTTTTCTGGATTATGGACGCAAGAAGTACCGTTTCTGGCTCCGTAAATGGCAGGAAGAGCGGACGCAGCCAGAACTGGTAGCTTCCGCCTGGAGTATGAGTGCCTGATTTGTTTGTCGTTCGAAGTTTGTTGTTTGATGTTCTCCCTCAACCACAAACCTGGAACGACAAACTTCAAACTAGTTAATCAACGTATGAACGCTTCCATAATAACACTTACACCTACCCCGCTCCACTTTGATTGGGGAACCGACGGACTGGTGCTCTGGATCGAGGAATTAGATAGAGCCGACAGTGTGGTAGGCCAGATGAAGGAAGTAATGGACCGAATTGCGTTCGCTATTGAACTGCAAACGGGCTGGGATCACCGTACAGATGGCAATACCCTGCATCCGCTCTATGGCTACCGGCTTCTGTTGCGCGATGCGTCGGGTTGCTGGAACGCCATCCAGACAGATGAGACAGGCCACTTTGCAGGGTTGGTCCCGCTTGAAGAAATGGATTATGAACAGGCTTATGACAAAGTGATGTGGCTGGAGTAAGTTAGCAATTCGTGGTGTATGTAAAGAGGTGAAGTATGTGGCATAGGAATAAACCTACTACACATAGTTTACCTCTTTACGTACACCACGAATTACCATGCAACCTTTCAGGCCTGGTTTACATCTTTACTTAAATGTCAATCAAAATTCAGAAAGCGCATCATGAAAATCCTGATTACTTCCCTCCTCCTGGCTCTCGTTGCCTTGTCGCCTACGTTAGCTCAGTCAACTGTTGACGCGAAAGATATTATGGCCAAAATCAATCGCAAGGAAGCAGTTTCCTATCAAAACGTAACCATCACTGGCGACCTCGACCTTACGAATCTGGCAAACCGTAAAGAAGTACGGGAAGGCAGTTGGAAAGGAGATTCACATGAATTCTTAAGTGTTGTAGAAGTACCCCTAACCTTTAAAAACTGCACATTCAAAGGCAAATTTCTGGCTTACCACACCGACGAGCAGGATGGGAAACGGATTTTCAACACGAACAACACCGTTTATAATGCCGATTTTACTGAGGCCGTAACCATTGACGGCTGTACGTTTGACGACGATGCCACCTTTAAGTATTCGAACTTTAGCCAGCGGGCCATTTTTACCAACAATAAATTCGGCGAGGAAGCTCTATTCAAATACACTAAATTCCGTAATGCTGCCGATTTCAGCGGCTCAACCTTCCGGGATTACGCCGATTTTAAATACACCAAGTTTGATGAGTCGTCTTCGTTCGAGAAAACAACATTTGAGCGTTCTGCCGATTTCAAATACACCAAATTTGATGAAGTAACGAACTTTCAGAAGGCTCGCTTCTCAGGCAATGCCGATTTCAAATACACCCATCTCCCACGAGGCACCAATTTCGACGATGTTCGTTTTGACGGCTCCGCCGACTTCAAGTACACAACCCTTGATGGCCGGAAATTTTCACCGAGCAGATAGTTAATTCGGCAGCAAACAAAGATTTTTTAACCACAGAGGCACAGAGAACACAGAGCTGGAATAAAGCGAGTATTACCTTATTCCAGCTCTGTGTTCTCTGTGCCTCTGTGGTTAAAATTTTTACTCATTTCCTTAGCGCCCTAGCTCACTAATTCCGAAAACCTCCTTAACTATTTATCAATCTGTGTGTTATCAAAAAGTTACACCAATCACGCAACGTTTTGAAACGAACGACCAAAATTCTGATCGCAGTAATCGTTCTGCTGGTTATTGCCCGCTTGTTATTGCCCTATTTTGTACTTCGGTACGTCAATAAAACTCTGGCCGACATGGGCGGCTATACAGGCCACGTCGAAGATATTGATATTCAACTCATTCGGGGTGCTTACCAACTTGATAATCTTCGTATCCGCAAAATAAACGGCAAGATTAAAGAGCCATTTCTATTTATTCCCAAAACGGATTTGTCGGTTGAGTGGAAGTCGTTGCTAAAAGGCAAATTAGTCAGCGAAGTGGAGTGCTATGAACCAGAAATCAATTTCGCGTTTAGCGAAAATGAAGCCAGCAATCAAACCGGAGCCGAGGTCGACTGGACGGCTTATCTGAAAAAACTGTTGCCCATTAGCATCAACCGCTTTGCCGTTGTCAATGGCAAAGTAGACCTGACCAGTTTGGTTACCCAACCTCGTGCCGATTTGTCGATGCAGCGATTTCAGGGAGAAATTCGAAATATCCGCAACGTTGAAGACAAGAATAAACAGTTACCCTCGCCGGTTGTAGCCTCGGGCGATGTTCTGGGTTACGGGGGAACCATGAACTTTTCGGCCAATATGAATTTACTGAAGGTCGTCCCGGATTTTGATTACAATCTCCGGTTCAGTAATCTTCAACTAGTGAAACTTAATACCCTTGCCCGCGAATACGCGAACCTTGACTTTGAACGGGGCACTGTGAGTGTATACAGTGAGATGGCCATGCTCAACAAGAAGCTCAATGGCTACATCAAGCCGCTCACAAAGGACATGCAAATTTTTAAGTTAAATGAGCACAAGGGACGATCTGTAGGTCGATTTTTTACCGAGCTCATTGCCCAGGGCGGCACCGAAATCCTAAAGAATCAAAAACACGATCAGGTAGCTACACGCATTCCCCTGAATGGTACAGTCGATAATATTGAAACGGCGCTCTGGCCAACCATTTTCGGTATCCTGCGCAATGCATACGTCGAGGCTTTTAAAGGCGAGTTCGATAACAATATCACCTTAAAAGACGCTTTTAAAGGCCTCAAAGACGATTATAAAGCCAAACGGGCTGAGCGAAAAGCGGAACGGAAAGAAAAACGGGCCGAGCGAAAGGCGGCACGGAAAGAGAAGAGAGCAGAGCGAAAGGCCGAACGAAAAAAAGGGAAATAGGCGGCTGCGTCTTTTAGTGACGTCGGTTACTTATAACCGACGCTGCGAGGTTTCTCAAAACCGAGCGTAACTAACTCGGTTTTGAGAAACCTCGCAGCGTCAGGTTGAAGAACCTGACACCACTTGCACACCACCGATTTTACCGAATTGTATCTACCCGCGTTGCACCTCCCCGACGTAGCGAATCCGGTGCTAACCTGCGTTGTTTCCGGTTTTTAGGCGATGTAGTGTCTTTCGTAGACTTCATTTTGGGGCGGGGCGGGTTTGCCTGCCGGGTATCTGTCGTTGACGTGGATTGCTGAACAGCGGGCGACTGACCGCTTTGGGCAAATGCACCTACAAAAATAAAGCTGCTCAGTAGGCTGGTGATAAAAAAGAAGCGTTTCATAATGTCGATGAGTTGGTATAGCTATATAACGACAGAAGGCGCTATTCGGTTACTGCTATTGCGCAAAGACAAGTTTGTTTTTCGACAGCTGTCGAAAAATATGAAATCAAATCATCCTGTATGGAATTTAGCCCGATCATGCATCTGTTACGTAAGCAGCCTCCAGCCTATGTTTCTGAAACTGTTCCGTAAGCCTAAACCCATACATAACCGCTCTCGCAGTGATGCCACCGATTATGTGGCCGCTTACCGAGCCACGGGCGATCTGGCAATTTTGGGTGAACTCTATGAACAACACATGGAGCTGATTTATGCCGTTTGCTATAATTACCTGCGCGATGAAGATGAGGCTAAAGATGCCGTCATGAATCTGTTCGAGCAGTTGGTAACTGACCTGCGTCGGCATGAGGTACAACAATTTGGCCCCTGGCTGCATAGTGTGGCCCGGAATTATTGCCTGATGCAACTGCGTAAAAATCAGGCGCATCCTAAAACGGAGCTGGTGACAAATGCCACTGGCGACGATGTAGATGAGCCGTTCCTGACTGATGAAACCGATTCGCTGGAACTAGAGGAAGATCTAACACGCATGGAAGCCTGCCTTAAAACTTTGCCAGCCGAGCAGCAAACCTGCCTGACGTTGTTTTATCTGGAACGCAAGAGCTATACGGAAGTGGCCGACCTGACTGGATATGACATGAAACAAGTGAAAAGTTATTTGCAAAATGGTCGACGAAAGTTGAAAATTTGCATGAGTAAAGAGGATCTATGAACGACCAACTGAGTTTCGAGGAGTTACGGGCTTATCAGTCTGGACGACTGAATGGGGCAGCACGGCACCGAGTTGAGCGATTGCTGCTGGAGAATCCATTCTATGCCGATGCACTGGCCGGTCTGGAAGCCATGCAGAAAACCGCAACCGGCGTGACCAGCAGCTCCATGACCGACCAAATGGCCGATCTGCGGGATGCATTGCACCAACGTATTCATGAATCTGCTAATCAGAAACGATTATGGCCCCTGTGGATCGCAACGACCACGGCAGCCATTCTATTTATGCTGGCAATGGCTATTTATTTTATCTTTTTTGCGCCTAAACAGCCTGTAAAACCCAAGCCGGTCACGCCAATAAAAACAGCTATGCATGATTATAAGTATGCAAATCCCCTAGAGCAGAAAACTATTCTTTTCAGATCGGCCTGAGCCTGCTTATGTGGCAAGTAGTGCCAAAAAAATGATAAAAGTCTTTTAAGAAAAATAAAACATTTGCCGGAGGTCTGACGTTAACCGGGCATATCAACTTATTGATTCGTCCATGTTTCGCGCAAATTCATTACGCTCCACCATCCTAGCATTTATCTTCGTTTCTGGCTGTGTATCAAGCCTTTTTGCTCAACAACGCTTTAGTGTAGGCCCCCGTGTGGGCTTGAATTTATCTAATTATTGGGGTGATGCCGATAATATGAAATTTACCCCAGGGCTCTCGGCAGGTGCTTTCGTCATGTACAGTTCGCTGAATCACTTCGGGATTTCAGCCGATTTTTTGTATTCCCAACGCGGTACGAGCTACAACGACAACCAGAAGAAATTCATTCAGCGGGTTAATTACCTCGAGATTCCGGTTGTTGCCCGTTATTTCCTGACCTTGTCGGGCAATTTCAGACCGAACATTTTTGTTGGCCCTTCACTAGGTATTAAGCTGAATGCGAATCGTCTTAAAGGCGACTATCTTCAAGGTACGGGGCCAGTTCTCAATGGCGAAAACAGCCTAGCGTTTAACAATCTGGATTTGGGCGCAACAGGCGGTATTCAACTTAACTGGGGAACGGGTAACCGACAGCATTTCCTGATTGACGCCCGTTATACACTTGGCCTAAGCGATGTACAAACCGATTTTCCAAACTATTGGACTAGACGCAGTTCATTGCAAAACTCGACATTTACGTTAGCCCTGGGTTATAGCTTCGGAGTGGGCCGGGAACACCCCAGCCGCTACAGCCGCTAAATTGATGTACGAGTTATGATTTCCGTCGGCCTGCGTCGGCAAAAAAACGCAACTCGTACGTCGTAACTCGTACATCATACTTTACTTTCGTCCTCGCCATTTCACGTTTTACGGAAGTGGCGAGGACCTTTTTTTGTATTTTTGACACTTCACGACCCCAATTTAGTTCTCATGCCATCCTGTCGGTCATTTGTTTTTGGTTTATTCAGCGTTTTATTGTCCCTTCCGGCTCTGGCGCAAACAACCGTACCTACCTTTCTTAAACTTAATGCACGCCAAAGTTGCTGGGTCGATTCGGTGTTTACCAATATGGCTCCCGACGACCGTATTGCACAACTGATTATGGTGGCTGGCTACTCGAACCGGAAACCCGGCTACGAAGACTCCCTCATCACACTCGTAAAAAACAACAAGCTTGGTGGTGTTGTCATGTTTCAGGGTGGACCTATGCGCCAGGCCCGGTTAACCAATCGGTTACAAGCCAACTCGAAGGTGCCTCTGCTCATTGCCATGGATGCCGAGTGGGGTATTGCCATGCGTCTGGACAGCACGGTACGTTATCCGTATCAAATGACGCTCGGTGCCATGCAGGGTGCAGGTTCTGATTCGCTCATTTACCAGATGGGCGCTCATTTAGCGAAACAGGCACGCCGATTAGGGATGCACGTGAACTTCGCCCCTTCCGTCGATGTCAACAATAACCCCAATAATCCGGTCATCAATTTCCGATCGTTCGGTGAAAACAAGTACGACGTAGCCCGCAAAGCCCTTGCCTATATGCGTGGCATGCAGGATAATCAACTGTTAACCAGCCTAAAGCATTTTCCGGGACACGGCGATACCGGCACCGATTCGCACTACGACTTACCCCTGATTACTAAAAGCCGCGCGCAACTCGACTCGCTCGAACTCTATCCTTTCAAGCAGTTGATCAACGCAGGCGCTGCGGGTGTTATGATTGCCCATTTAAGTATTCCGGCGCTGGACACAACCCGGAATCGCCCCTCTACCCTTTCGCCCGCCATTGTTACGAACCTGCTTAAGAACGAACTGGGTTTTCAGGGTCTGATCTTCTCCGACGCCATGAATATGAAAGGCGTAACCAAGTATTTTCCGTCGGGCAGAGCCGATGAACTGGGGCTGGAGGCTGGCATGGACGTTCTGGAATTTACGGAAGATGTACCGGCTGCACTTTCTCTGATCAAGCAAGCCATTGCCGATGGGCGCATGACGCAGGCTTCACTAGATGCCCGCTGCCTGAAAGTACTGAAAGCTAAAGCCTGGGTTGGTCTCGATCAGTACAAACCCATTGCGCTGGAAAATCTGGTAAGCGACCTCAATCCGGTACAGGACGAATTGCTTAACCGGAAACTCACCGAAGCCAGCCTGACCGTTTTGAAAAATGATCAGAATTTACTGCCGCTGCAACGGTTAGATACGTTACGAATTGCATCGGTAGCCATTGAGAGCGACAAAATCACCGCATTCCAGCAAATGGCGGGCAACTATACGCTAATTAAGCATTTCAACATCACCTCAAAAACTCCCGATTCGACACTGGCTCAGGTACGCGATTCGCTCAAAAACTACAACCTGATTTTGGTTGATGTGCATCTGAACAACATCCGGCCAGCGGTTAAATACGGTCTGCAAACTAAAACCGCCGGTCTGGTTGGCGAGTTGGTTGCAACGGGAAAGGCAGTCGTCACGGTGTTTGGCAATGTATATGCGCTGGACAAACTGACATTTCCGATGGATACGGCCCAGCCCAGTCGTAACATTGAGAAGGCGCGTGCCATTGTTATGCCCTACCAATTGACCAATTACACCGAGGAATTATCGGCGCAGTTGATTTTTGGGGCCATTGGTGCATCAGGTAAACTACCCGTTACCGTCAATCAGCGCTTCCGGGTGGGCGATGGTATGCCCATAAAGCCCATTGGCCGACTCAAATACACTATTCCTGAAGAAGTGGGAATCGATAGCCGGTTTCTGACCCAGCAGGTTGATTCCTTGGTGAATGTAGGTCTGACGCAGAAGGCATTTCCGGGCTGTGTCGTGCAAATGGCTAAAGATGGCAAAGTGATTTTCCGAAAAGCCTACGGCAAGCACACCTACGATGCCTCCTTAGGTGCCGAACCCCTGCCTGTGCAATTGGATGATCTTTACGACATGGCCTCAGTTACCAAGGTGAGCACCTCAACACCCGCGCTAATGCGCTTAGTGGACGAAGGTAAGTTTAACCTCGACGGTAAAATGGCTGATTATCTGCCCGGCTTTAAAAAATCAAACAAAGCGGATTTGGTCTGGCGCGATGTGCTCACCCACCAGGCCCGGCTGAAAGCCTGGATTCCTTTCTGGATGGACACCAAAAATCCGGACGGTACCTGGAAACCCAAGACCTTCAAAGCGGAACAGTCGGGGCGTTACCCGATTGAGGTGACGGATAGCTTGTTCGAATTCAGAAAGTATCCGAGAACCATTTTCCAGCAAATCCGGGATTCTCCGTTGAATGCCAAGAAAGAGTACGTGTACTCTGATCTTTCGTTTATTCTTTATCCGCAAATTGTGAAGCGAATTACGGGTGTGGATTTTGAGGATTACATTAAAACGACTTTCTATAAACCATTAGGAGCCAGTACACTAACATTTTTACCACGCCGATTTTATCCTTTAAATCGCATTGTTCCTACCGAATATGATTCACTGTTCCGTAAAACACTTATCTGGGGGCGTGTGCATGATGAAGGCGCGGCTATGCTGAACGGGCTATCGGGGCATGCGGGTTTATTTGGTTCCGCCAATGACCTGATGAAAGTGTATGAGATGTACCGACAGAAGGGTAGCTACGGTGGCAAGCAGTTTATTTCTCAGAAAACGATGGCGGAGTTTACCCGGTATCAGTTTCCGGAGTTAGGCAACCGGCGCGGGCTGGGCTTCGATAAACCGTCGTTCACTTATTCGGGCAATGGGCCTAAGTCGGCAACGAAAGCCAGTTTTGGGCATTCGGGTTTTACCGGCACATTTGTCTGGGTTGAACCCGATCCGGCCTATAACCTTACCTATGTGTTTTTATGCAACCGGGTTTACCCAACCCGAAACAATCCTAAACTAGGCAATCTGAATACCCGCACCAACATCGTTGAAGCATTGTATCAGGCAACAAAACGAGGATTGCAATGAACGATCATCTGATTCAGCTACTGAATTACGAGCTTTGGGCCAACCTCCGCGTTATCGGCTCGCTCGAAACGATCCAAAATCCACCAGCGCGCGCGCTTGCCGTAATGGGCCATATCCTGTCGGCACAGCACGTTTGGCTTGGCCGTATCACCAACGAATCGGTCTTTGTGTCTATTTGGGAAGATATTCCGGTTAGCTGGATGGCCGAAACCGCCGAGCGTCAACATCGTCAGCTAACGAGTTATCTGGATGGATTAGCTGAGTCCGATTTAGGAAAAACGATCGCCTACAAAAACTCGCAGGGGGTGGCGTATCAAAATACGCTCCTTGATCTGTTAACCCATATGAGTCACCATGCGGCCTATCACCGAGGGCAGGTCGTGCAACTTATCCGACCCATGGTAGCCGAAGCCCCCGTAACGGACTTTATTGTCTGGAAGCGGGAAATGCTCTGAATAGCGCGAACTTCTACGTTCGTGCTGATTATTCTTCGGCCTCTCCTGTTCACGCTTGGCTTTGCCGAGTGTGGACTATCTTTTCAAGGGTCTCTGGCCCGTTTTTGATGTATTCACCGGCCAGAGGCCGTAAAAAATAGTCTACACTCGGCACAGCCAAGCGTGAACAGAGCGTGAACAACTGGCGCGAACGAAGAACGTTCACGCTATCGAGGAAGCACCTAACAAGTCCTTGATTTATAGATTCCTGCACTTAAATTAACAGCATGAGCTAAACTCATTATATTGATAGTTAGTTAACAGTACCAACTACCTACCTCAAAGTTCTACCATCCTACTCACGAATAGACTTATGAAGTTGTCGTCAAAAAGCTGGGTAAAACTACTTCTTGTGGTAGCGGCAGTCCCCCTTTTAGCGGCAGGTGTCGTGTATTTTGTGCTGGTGAATAATTTAAAAGACGTAATCACCTACGCCATTGATAAAGAAACAAAGGGGGGCTATACCTTCCAGAGTAAGGACCTAAACCTGTCTATTTTAAGCAGAACCGTTACAATAAATGGCCTGGTCTTTGCCCGGAAAGACACCACGAACGTACCGTCTTATTACACAGTCAAAATTCCCAATGCTTATTTATCCATTGAATCCTGGCAGGAACTCCTGCTAAACAAGAAGTTATTAGTCGATAGTTTTTCTGTTTCCAGGCCCGAGGTTGTCGTTCATGATTATCGCATCCATTCAAAAAGCCACAATCAAACCCGTTTTCATACATCGAGTATTCTCGAGAATCTTCAAAAAACCCTGGACCATTTACATGCGAAATCATTCAACATTCAGGGTGGATCGTTCGCATTGATCAAACGAAATTCGTCAGGCCCGTTCGTCATTAAAGATATCAACCTGATCGTTCACAATTTCTCTAAGCTTGATAATGATAACCGGCGGGTGTTGGGCTCCGATCACATTGAGGTATCGCTGGGCAAGCAACAATGGGTGTTATCCGACGGAAAAAATACGCTAAGCTTTCGGGGATTGCGCTTTGCCAGCGCTACGCAGCTATTTGAAATAGATTCGGTTCATTTCCGCAAACCCGCTACTGCCCAAAAAGGGGAGATGAGTTTGCGGGCCGAGAAGTTCTTCTTCAACTCAAGGCATTTACCTGCCGTGTACCAGAAAGGTGAATTGTGGCTCGATACCCTCATTTGCGTCAGACCCGTACTCACCTTGCCGATTGAAAGTCGGAAAGAGCAGATAACCGATACGAGTGGCACAATTCACGCGAACATCAAAACCCTGTTCAAAACCGTAACGATTGGCTACACACGGGTACAGGATGGCGAAATCTTACTGGCGAGTAAGTCGAACCCGGCCTCCAGGAGTGGCACGCAGAAAGCGAACCTGACCATTTATAATCTGACGCTCAATCAACAAAGTGACCACTCGCTTACCACGGATAGCGTTAACCTGAGCTTACGTAATATTGCTTTTTTTTCGCCCGATAGCCTGTTCAAAATCGGGGTTGAATCGTTTCAGGTGCTCAAGAAAGACCTCATTTTCAGGAATGTACTCTATGGCACTACGTCCCGAAAACTAACCGGCAAAGGCTTGACTTTCAAAGCCCCACTGCTGCATCTACACAATATTAGCTTTGAAGATTTGATGCAGAAGCGACTTGTGGCTACTGCTGCCGAACTGGTTCAACCAAGCATTGCGATCCTGGCTACCCCCAAAGCAGCAGTACACCCAAAGCCATTTGTTGTGGCAACCGCACCACCCAAAAAAGTTGATTTATTCAAGACGTTACACGGTCTGGGCGAGCTTCTCCAGGTAGACAACTTCCGGATTATCAATGCCAATGCGCAGTACAAACTATCGGGCGAGAAGCCGATGGAAGTAAGCATGAAAAATATGAATGCTACCGTTTTGCTGAACGACTTTTTAGTGAGCGATTCGTTGATTGACATGAAGCACGCCATTCCGAACCTGACCGTGGCCAGTGCCCAGTTGCGAACGAAGAAGCTAAACGTTGCCCTGACGAATTATACCCTCTACGGAAAACAACGGTACAACGGCGTTGATAAGGTACAGATGAGCTTCCCCAACGGAACCGCATTGACCGCCAATAACGTGTATTGGGAAGCTTTCGGCTGGGATGCACTTCAGCAATCGAAAGACATCCAGATTGAGTTACTCCGCGTTCATGACTTAGTGGTTGACATGAAAACTACCGCAAAAAAAAGCCTAAGTCCGATCCCTACCCATACATCGGCACACACTCATGAGTCCTTACCGCTACTCCATATTGCCCGGTTAATGGCCGACCACCTAACGCTGAATGCTGCTTTACCCCGACAAATGCGGGCGGGTTTTCAGGGGTCGGCAATACGTATCGATAGTCTGACAACGGAAACGGACTACTTTAGCTGGAATCAGATCAGCGGCAAATTGACTGATCTCTATCTTAATCAGCCAAGTACTAAACAGGTTTCAATTGCCCAGGCAGAGCTAAATAGCCAGCAAATCACTACGCTGACCAACGTGCGTTACACAGACAATAGTCCGGGCAAAAAACTCGAACTTGCTCTGCCTCAGCTCCGGGTGGTGGCCCCATTTAAGTCGACTGATTTTTCAACAATTCGTCTGCAATCAGTCTACCTTGAGCGCCCGGAACTAACCCTGATTACAGAAGGCATATCAAAAACCGAACGTCCAGCCAGTGTTTTTTCTATTCCATTTACATTTACGTTGCATGAATTGGTCGTTGACGCGGCTAAGGTTGATTACCTCAACAAAAAAGAGGGGGATTCCGTGAGCGTACGAACGGTGGTTGATGTAGATGCAAAAGGGCTATATGGTGCTAAACAGGAAGCCCTTACGTTTGCGTCTTTACAAGTAACGCCAAGTGCTATAACGCTTGCCAGCCCCCAATTAAGGACGGTAGTCCCGTCTGCCTCCGTACAGCTAACGAACGGCAGATTATCGGCTACAAAGGCGGGGAAACCAATTCTGGTCGGCGATTTGCACGCAAGCCTTGCCGCTACCGACTTGCATCCGGTGCTCAGATCAAAAAAAGCGGCCCCTCCCAGTGAGCTTACCGTTGGTCACGTTAAAGCGACGGTTGATTTTCCGGATTTTAGCTGGACAGCAGGCAAAAAAATAGCCTGGTCAACCTGGATGAACCATACAAATCTGGCCATTACAGACGCTTTACTTCAAAGACCTTCCACTACATTTCAGGCCGGAAATGTAAACTGGACACCTAAAAACGCCCGTCTGCAACTCAATAACTTCCAGATAACTCCGACAATGCCTCAGGAGGAGTTTATGGCACCACCACATTTTCAGGCCGATTATATTACCGTAAAAGGCGATGAAGCTCAATTGAACGGGCTGAATATGGCCCAATGGCGTCGCGATTCGACTATCGCCATTCAGCATATTGTTGTTAAAAACGTGACGACGGATGTATCGCGGGATAAACGATTGCCCGATCCAGACTTTATGCCAGAAAAGTTAATGCCTACCCGATTAATGAGTCGGGTTAACATACCCTTTCAGATTGATTCGATTTCAGTCATCAACAGCAATGTTATTTACCACGAGACCTCCAAATTGACGAACCGAGTGAGTAACGTACCGTTGATGAACATCAATGGGGTGCTGAAAAACATTACCAATCGCCCAAGAAAAACGACCGACAGTTTAGTGCTTAGGGCCAGTACTAAACTACTGGGACTAAACATCAATCGGCTGACTTACCGGGAATCCTACGGCGATTCGCTGGCGGGTTTTCATATGCTGCTCAACACATCGGATGTACACCTTTCTGAAATGAGCTCAATAACAAACCCGATGATAGCCGCAAATCTGGACGGGGGGTACGTGCAGCCCATCACGGCCCGGGTTGTGGGCAACCGATATGCATCGGTAGGCAACATGCACTTTTATTATAAAGATTTAAAAATCAGCCTGCTCGCTCCTGCTGATACAACAAAAAAAACGCTGTTAATCAAATTAAAGAACTTCGTTATCGGCAAGGTTTTACGCAAGAAAAACGAAGCCGATTCGCGTATTTTCTATGATCGTGATCCGCAGACCTTTATTTTCGGCTACTGGATTAAAACGATGACGAGTGGAATATTGACTAGTATTGGTGTGAAGGGAAATAAAAAATACCGCGCTAATTATTTAAAATTGAGCCAGCAACGCCCGTTGCCTGTTGACGAATAAAGCTGTAGTGCCGACCGTCCCGGTCGGTCGTGTAATGCTGCATTTCTCTACAACCGGGACGATTGGCACGACAAAAGCACCATCTGTATAGAGCCATTATAAAGAGCAAATACCAAACCTATAGTTACTAATTTCCTCTCAACTGGCGGATTTTCACTATTATCAAATCCCTATCGGTCTTATCTTCGCATTCGCTTTTGGCAGGCTGTGCAATAGACCTGTTCATAAACTCGAAGTCAATTCTCTATGAAGTATTTGATCATCCTCACCTTGTTTTTATCACGTAGTGCATTCGCGCAGCTCCGATTGCCAACCAATGAAACAGGCCAGGTTCAATATCAGGAAATCGTACGTGTACCAGACGCTAAATTGCCAGCCCGGCAACTGATGAGGCAGCTTCATGATTGGGCCGAATACTATTATGCGGCAGAACCAACTGCCGAACAGCAATACGATCCAGAACATAATATCCAGTTTATCAAGGCAACCTACCGGATTGATGATCAGGCTGTTCGCTACACCCTTACAATTGAAGCTAAGTTTGGTCGCTACCGTGCTACCATTACCGACTTGATTGCCGAAAGCAAAGGCATCAGTGTGCCGGTCAGAACAACCAGCAGCACAGCCGATGAACTGGAACGGGCAGCTGGGGGCAAAATCACGAACCGGAAATTAATTGAGCAGGCCGCTCGCCAACAAGCCGAATTATATCAAAAAATTGACAAATCCTGCCGCGATACCTTAGCCAATCTGAAACAGTTTTTAACAACCTTGCAGAAATAGGTTTTTGGCTAACCTACCGATGGCGCTCCACACCTACCTGCTCACACCAGGGCAGTACGGGGCAGGTTGAACAATGAGGCAATGTACCCGTGCAGATATGCTTACCAAATGGCATCAACAGTCGGTTGATGTTTATCCATTGTTCACGCGGAACCCGCTCTTCCAATACCTTCAGCGTTTGTTCGGGTTGTTTGGTATGCACATAGCCCCAACGGTTTACAACTCGATGAACGTGAATATCGACGCTGATAGCCGCCTGTCCTGTGGCAACACCCAATGCCAGATTAGCACACTTTGGCCCAACGCCTTTCAGGGAAATTAACGTAGCGAAATCAGCAGGGAGACTTCCCCCAAATTCATTCATGATGCGGTCGGCAATGCCATGCAGGGTATAGGCTTTCTGGTCGGGGTAGGTAGTGCCGTACAGTAATTGCGTTAAGGTTGGGATGTCGATGGCAAGAAGTTGTTCGGGCGTTCGAGCCTGCTCGAACAAACGTAAGGAGACAGGAATCGTGGTTTCATCGAGCGTTCGTATAGACACGATACAGGAGATCAGTTGCTCGAACAGGGTGTTGTAGCCCCGTTCAAACAGATCGAACATAGCCGCTTTTGGATACGGCCGGATGGCTTCGTCAATATGCGCCAGAACAACGTTGAGGTCGAAGGTAGGTTTCATGTATACTTAAACGCAAAGGGCGCAAAGATGGCGCAGAGATCGCAAAGATTTTTTCTCTGCGTTCTTTGCGTTTGAACTATTATATCTTCACGATGACCATTTCAACCCGGCGATTTTCGGCTCGTTCCTTCAGGCTTTTGTTGGTATTGATGGGGCGCGAAGGGCCATACCCAACGGTTTCGATACGGCCTGCACTGATGCCTTTACTAACCAGATATCGCTTCACCTCATTGACCCGATTGCGCGACAGTTCAACGTTCGCATCAAACTCACCAACAGTATCCGTATGTCCTTCCAGCCGGATTTGCAAGGCCGGATTCGATTGCATCACCGTTACCAGGCGGTCCAGTTCAGGGAACGATTCGGGCTTTAGGTTATATTGGGATATATTGAAATAAATATTCTTCAGGGTGATTTTAGCACCGGCTTCTATGGGCACCAGATTAAAATCACGGTTCACATCAATGCGGTTGGTGGCCAGCGTATCGCTCTGACTAAAGTAACCTTTGGCCGATGCCGTTACCGCATAAACACCCCGTCGCTCAATGGCAATCTTGTAGTTTCCGGTTGGGCTACTACTCCGTATGGAATCAGCCGGTTCATCGCCCGACGCTTCGGCACCGGATAACAACCGATACGTGACAGTAGCTACAATTGGCTGTTTCGTTTTAGCGTCGCGCGTAGTACCGTTAATCGCAACAGCCACTGGAGCCGGTGCATCCTGTGGTTGGACAGGCTCCGTTGGTTTCGGTGCCTCCTCCGGTGCCCCCAGGCCCGGTGTAGTACGGGGCTTGTAGCGGGGCTGCTGCGGTTTAGGAGGAACAGGTGTTGGTGCTTTCGGTGTACGTTGCGAGTACTTGTCTTTCCGGGGTGGATTAATGATGTGTACGCCCCAGAAATTGAAACAGATATACCCTTTACTGTCCCGGCATTCAAACAAATCGAACGTTGTATAACCTGGGTCTATTCGTTCAAAATAAGCCACAAAATCAACGCGTTCACCAGGTTTAACCCGTCGGCGTGTTTCGCCGGGAATATTTTCTGCCCGAATGAATTTGTAGGAACGTTCGCCCTGATTTACGTACAAACGTGATGTGGGTTGAAAACCAATGTTGTTTGTTGATTCGATTGATCCGCCCTGACCTCCTCCATTTGGCGCGGGAATTGGAAACGGCCATGATTTTCCCAGCGAACGTGGTAACTGGGGAGCTTCGAATTTCATGTAAATGACCGTGTATTGATCCGTCAGCTCAACGCGCTTGATGCTAACATCGGCATCGTTAATGTCGTCAATGCGTGGGCTTTCGGTTGTGTACTGCACCTGTGCACGCAAGCCCGTTACGAATAGCAGAAGGAATAGAGTGAACAGCTTAAATTTCATCGTTGTTTGAGTTTACTGATGTACCAGTAACGATTAGACAACAACTCCTGTTTCACCGTTTAATACCTATTTTAAAAAGTCCTGAATCAGCTACTATGTAATCGAAAATTATAGGAATCTACTAAAAAACAGTACGGCGCAGGAAAAGTTATATAGGCTAGTTCATCTTTAATCCTAATCAATTCTACTTAGGTATTTTTGTCAAATCTTACTTAAGTATTGTAAACATTAGCTACTTTTCAGATTATTAAGCAGTATCTCAGTAAATAATTAATATAATTTTTTCAACAATAGCCTCACCAAATCTTTATCACTATAACCAGGCTTTAAGGTCATTTTTTAAGTATTTTATTTCATATACAGCTTATTTGTTTATGAATTATTCTAGTATATAACCTATAACATACTTAGCCACTCCGTTTAATGTCATTTTAATTCACATTGAATATTGTACTTTTGCAGTTATTACTACTTTTTTTCATTAACAACATTATGGGAAAACTCTTACAAATCAGCTTCCTGCTTCTTCTGACAGCATGGGGAGCGTATGCCCAAAATCAGGCGATTTCGGGTAGGGTCACGTCGTCTGACGATAACACTGGCTTACCAGGGGTATCCGTCACTATAAAAGGTAGCACACAGGGAACGCTCACCGATGCAACGGGTAATTATCGGCTATCGGCAGGCAGCAACGCTACACTCGTTTTCAGCTTTATTGGTTTCTCAACTGTCGAAGAAGTTGTCAGCAACCGGTCGGTAATTGATGTACAATTGAAGACTGACGTACGCAATTTGAATGAAGTTGTTGTTACGGGGTATGGTCAGCAAATTAAGCGGGATTTGACCGGTAACATCGCCAAAGTGCGGGCTGCCGATATTCAGGATCAACCGGTAACAACCTTCGACCAGGCGCTCCAGGGGAAAGCAGCTGGTGTTCAGATTAACTCAGGTTCCGGAAAATTGGGGCAGGGGATTCAGGTGCGGGTGCGGGGTCAATCGTCGGTATCGGCGTCGAACCAACCGCTTTATGTAGTTGACGGCACGCCCGTTACAACGGATAACCTGAGTTTTAACAGTGCCTCCACCAACCCACTGGCCGATATTAACCCACAGGATATTGAGTCGGTCGATATTCTAAAAGATGCATCGGCGGGTGCTATTTATGGTGCGCGTGCTGCCAATGGAGTCGTGCTTATTACCACCAAGCGCGGGAAGGCAGGTCGTACGAACATTACCTTTGGCGCCCAGTATGGTTCAAGTAAACCCACGAACAAACTGCAATTTCTGAATACGGATCAGTACGTTAAGTTTTACAACCAGGCAGCAGCAAACTCGGATCGGATTGAAGGTCTTGATCAAAGTGATCCAGACTCTTATACATCCTATATGAAGGGATTCTACGAAACGCAGGGCCTTGGCACCTATGGCACACCAACGCAGGTGAGCACAAACTGGGGTGATCTGGCCTATCAGGATGCCCCTTATCAGCAATATGACATTAACCTAAATGGCGGGAATGAAAAAACTACTTTCTACCTATCGGGCCAGTTGTTAGACCAAAAGGGTATTCTGGTTGGCAATGCGTTGCAACGGTATTCGGGTCGGCTTAACCTGGATCATAAAGTATCGGATCGGCTTCGGGTAGGTTTTAACACTGGGCAGACCCGCACGTTCAATCAGCGCATTTCGGCTGATAATCAGTTTGATAACCCTATGCAAATGGTGGCGTTGCCGCCAATGACACCCGCCACGGATCCAACCACGGGCCTACCCGTTGGTACCCCTCCCGGCGATCTGAGCATACCGGTCTATTACAACCCGTTAATTAACATCGGCAATGCCTATTTTAACACAACGGTGTATCGCAGCATCAGTAACGTATACGGCCAGTTACAGATTATCAAAGGGTTGTCCTTCCGTACTGAGTTTGGCCTGGACGTGCTTAACCAACAGGAAGAGCTGTATTACAACAGCAAAACGCAACGCAATTTCAGTGCACCACAGGGTATTGGGCAAAACCGTTACGTTCGGGTAGAGAATTACACGACCAACAATTTCTTCACCTACAATACGCTATTCGGCCGCAGTCAACTCGATCTGACGGCGGGTATGTCGTATCAGCAATCGCAGCAGAAAACCAACTTTACGGAGGGGCGGGATTTCCCATCGGATGCGTATCGCCAGATTGCCAGTGCTGCCCGTAAAACGGATGGTAGTTCTACCCAGACCGATTATCGCTTTCTGTCGTACTTTGCGCGGGCCAACTATAAATTCTCGGACCGGTACCTGGTGGGATTGAGTGCCCGTGTCGATGGTTCGTCACGCTTTGGTAAAAACAGCCGGTATGGTTTCTTTCCAGCCGTTTCAGCAGGTTGGGTACTATCGGAAGAAGATTTCCTGAAGAATAACAGCACGATCAGCTTTCTGAAACTCCGTTCCAGCTACGGGCAAACGGGTAACGCTGAAATCCAGAATTTTCCCCAGCTAGGCTTGTTCACCGGTGATGCCAGTTACGGTACGCTGCCCGGTCAGCGCCCATCGCAGTTGGCTAATCCCGATTTGAAGTGGGAAACAACCAACCAGTTCGACATTGGACTTGACTTCGGTATTCTGAACAATCGAATCAACGGGGAAATCGACTACTACAATAAGCAAACGTCCGGCCTGTTGCTGAGCGTAAACGTACCAGGTACAACGGGCTTTGCTACACAATTCCGCAACGTAGGTAGTCTGGAGAATAAAGGGTTCGAGATTGTACTGAACAGTGAGAACCTGACGGGTGCTTTCCGTTGGACCACGAGCTTCAACGCGGCTATCAACCAGAATAAGATCACCAATCTACAGTCACAGATTATTGAAGGAGGTATCAACGCCATGAGCCGTGCTGTTGAAGGTCAACCTCTGGGTGTGTTCTTTACGCAGGAATATGCGGGTGTTGATCCAGCCAATGGGGACGCGCTATGGTACAAAAACACGACGAATGCCGATGGCACCCTGGATCGCACAACAACCAACACCTATAGTCAGGCACAGCGGGTGGTTGTAGGTAGCCCACTACCGAAATGGACGGGAGGTATCACGAACACCTTCACCTACAAAGGCATTAGCCTGAGTGTGTTGTTTAATGGCGTATTTGGCAATAAGATCAACTTCTATGGTGTTGGTCGCTACTCGTCGGCTAACGGACGTTTTGAAGATAACCAGACCGTTAACCAGTTGGCCGCCTGGACATCAACGAACACGATTACCGATGTACCAGAAGCTCGCTTGTTCTATAACAACGGTGCCCAATCATCCAGCCGGTTCATTCTGGACGGTTCATTCGTACGGCTGCGTACCGTTACGCTATCGTACAGCCTGCCCAAAGCACTTATCAATAAAGCGAAGTTGACGAACGTTCGTTTGTTTGTAACGGGTCAGAACCTGCTCACGTTCACAAATTATGCCGGTTGGGACCCCGAAGTAAACGCCGATTACATTGTATCGAACATTGCTCAGGGCTATGATTTTTATACCGCTCCTCAGGCACGTACGATCACGGGTGGTATTAACATTGGTTTTTAATCAGCACTTCGGAACAAATTATCAACGACTTTTCAACGCATTTTTTGCTATGAATTCATCCATAAAATATTTGTTATACGCCGGAGCCGTCAGTTTGCTGATTACGGCCTGCGACAACCGCCTGAACGTTGTACCGACTCAGAGTATTGAGCAGAGTCAGGCGTTAAATACAGAACAGGACGTACAAATTACCCTCATTGGCGCTTACGATGGACTTAGTGATGTTAACCTATACGGTGGTGGCATTCAATACATTGGCGATTTAATGGGCGATAACCGAGATGTCCTTTTTGGGGGTACTTACGCTACGATCGACGAAATCTGGCGCAAGACTGTCACGACATCGAACACGGTTACCCGCGATTTCTGGCTGGATGGCTACAATGCCATCAACCGCGCGAACAGCGTCCTATCGGCTCTGGCTAAAGTGGGAGAAACCAACCGGGGCAATACGGAAGGACAAGCCCGTTTTATCAGGGGAGCCCTGTATTTTGAGCTGGTAAAGGCTTTCGGCAAAAGCTGGAATGACGGTACAGCAACGGCCAATCCGGGTGTACCACTGGTGCTGACCCCAACAACCTCAGTAACAGATGTTGACTATCGTGCCCGCAATACAGTTGCTGAAGTATATGCACAGGTGTTAGACGATCTTACAAAAGCAGAAAGCTTGCTACCAGCCGAACAATCGGGCGGAAGTGGTTTTGCCACAAAAGGTGCTGCCGCAGCTATATTGGCCCGCGTTTATCTACAGCAGCAGAACTACACAGCGGCTCGTGATGCCGCCAATCGGGTTATTACCTCAGGCACCTATGCACTGGAAGATAACTTTGCCGATGTATTTAACGACGCCACCAACGAGTCGGAGATTATTTTCAAGGTTATTGTTACAGACCAGGATGGCGCTAACGACCTGAATACGTTCTATGCATCGTCATTGAATCAGGGCCGTGGCGATGTACGGGTACAAACGAAATTCCGGCAGTTGTACGCTACTGGCGATGTGCGGGGTACCTTCTTTAACACGGCTGGACAGAACACCTTTACCAGTAAGTTCAACGATCAGTATGGCGATGTACCCGTCGTTCGACTGGCTGAAATGTACCTGGTTCGTGCGGAAGCTAACCTCCGTTTGGGTACTACTACGGGCGCAACGCCACTTGCCGATGTAAACCTGATTCGCGCGCGCGCCAAGGCCGCTCCCTTAACAACGGTCGATCTGGCAGCCATTCTGCTGGAGCGTCGACTTGAGTTAGCCTTCGAAGGTCAGCAACTTCCTGATATCAAACGCACAGCGGGTACCGTAGGCACAGTGGCTTACAACGCTAACAACCTAGTTCTGCCCATCCCACAACGGGAGATCGACACCAACAAAAAGCTGGTTCAGAATCCAGGATATTAATCGTCAGACTTGGTTCTCAATTAAAAAACGGGCGAATCCACCTATTGGATTCGCCCGTTTTTTGTGCGTACGCTGGCACGGATAAATACCCGCGCCAGCGTGCCCGAATGAACATACCAGTACTCTTTTTTTGCTTTCGTGGTCGGCTGAAACGACGTCAAATTAAACCCTTTGGCACCATCAATCGACCCAGCAATAGTTACTACTTGTACCGCTTTCCCTTTCCGGTTCCAGGATAACGATTGATTTTGCGTACATACCTCAGGTTTCTTCCTAGTCATTTGTAGAAAGTAGGCATTCCCCAGTCCAAACACCATAACGTTTCCATCGGGTGTAACACAAACGGCCGTTTTTTCATCGATGCCAATACCGCGCGGTCGGATAGCCCAATCTGTTGCGGCACGGGCCATAAATGCCAGATGGCGGCCTTGCCGGTTGCGGGCACTGTAATGCATATCGGTTAGAGTATTATCCAGCAGCGGTTGTTTCAAAAAATCATCCCGACGAATATCCACGCGTTTGTCGTAAGGATTCGCCAGGGCTTCTTCGGAGGTCACGCTTCCTTCGATGGCCGAAAAGTAGGTTTGCCCCAGAATACCGCAACCCGCACTCGTCCCTCCTACAACAGCGCCCGCCTTAATACGCTCGTTCACGGCATCGGCGACGGGTGTACCCTGCCAAAAGTTAACGTAATTAGCCTGATCACCACCGGCAAAGAAGATAGCTTCGGCCTGACGAATTTTACGAATAAGGACTGAATCATTTGACGAGGCCCGATCTCTCAACAAAATTGTCTCAACCGAATTAACAGCCTCGCCTAACTTCCGGTAGAGGTACTCATTATACCCATCACTCCCTGATGCCCGAAGAATCAGCACATCGCCACCACCCGACTGTCGCAGAAACCAGCGCATTGCCGCATCAACATCTGTACTTCCACCCGCTAATACCACCCCACCAAGCGGCTGTCGTTTTGCATCAGACGTATCACCTACAATCCAGGATGTATACGAGCGTTTAGGGGCAACAGCCAAATTTGGTTGATTAGGACTGACTAGGACACAGGCGAAAAAACCAAATAGTGTGTTAATTGACTTATTGAGCATATATATAAAAGTAAGGTCAGTCAAACTAACAGCTGTGCTGTTTTTACCTGACTCAGAACCGTTTGTTGATACGCAATGACTAAATGATGGGTGAATACTAGCCCATTATCAAAAGTACTTATCTTCATGGATAAGCCACTGCGCTATAGAGCCTGGACATAGTAATTTTCCCGTCGCATCCCATTCAATGTCTCCGTTTACTTACAACTATAAATTAATACTAATTGAATAGTTTTACAAATAATAGGTTAATCAAAATAGCACAACAACAATAATACTAAAACTATATTATCACAAAAAATAGTAGCAGAAATAAGTCTACATTAAAATCAGGCAGCTATAAATTTCAATATATAATAACAATTTATTTTCACAAGTACCAAAGTGAAAATTCAAATGCATATAAATTTAAATACTTACAATTTAGGTATCTTCTATAGCTATTAATACATAACATTAAAAATATAGCAACCATATATGCAGGTATAATAAAAGTCGACAAATCTACAAATTAACTTATTTATAAATCAGTCAGTAAAATTTATAATTTACTGAATGTAAATCAATTAAGTAACATATTTTCAAAACAATATAATGTAAAAATATAAGACACAAAACCTTCTATTTTATAAACAAAACACCACCTATATCTATAAATTATAGCACTATCTAAGCTATAGAAAACTTTTTATTGCTCATATTTTATAAATTATACAACTAGCTATTTACAGAAATTTTCGACACAATTTACCCATCATGCAAGGCTACTGTAAAAGATAAGTTACGTTCAGCTCACTTAGTAGTCTAATATATATTTTTAGATAAATACCTGCTCAAGCTGATTGAATAGCGCGAGCAAATTCTACCCATATTTTTATGAAAATTCTCTCAAATCCTGAATGGATAAAACAATATGAATATCCATTTCGTAACCTTGATCAAGTTCCACTACACCTGTTCGATTCCATAAATTCGCGTCTTGATGAACGAATTAGTACGAAACCACTCGTGTCTATCATTGTCATAGCCTACAATGAAGAAATTAATATTCTTCGTGCTATAAGTACACTTTCAAGCCTGACTACAGATATTCCATTTGAAATTGTTGCCATCAATAATAACTCAACTGACAAAACACAGGAGACTATCGAGAAACTGCATGTTAAGCGTTTTTTTCAACCTATCCAGGGTTGGGGTCCAGCTCGTCAATTAGGCCAGGAAATGGCAATCGGCAAGTATATCTTGCTAGCAGACGCGGACTGCCTTTATCCACCAAATTGGCTGGATGAAATGATGAAAAAACTTCAACAACCCGATGTAGTCTGTGTTTACGGACGTTATTCCTTTATTGCTTTACCCGAAATACCAAGGTGGCAATTCTTAGTATATGAAACACTGAAAGATGTTATTGCTGAGTTTCGGCACTATAAACGTCCGTATCTTAATTCGTATGGTATCAGTATGGGGTATATACGAGAAGCAGGGTTGAGAGCCGGCTATATTCAGACAAACCTTCGAGGAGACGAAGGCCGGTTGTGTTTTGATATGATGCAATACGGTAGGGTCGTACAAATGAGAACTCGCTCAGCGCGGGTCTGGACAGCTCCCCGCACGTTGCTACGAGATGGCACACTGTGGCAGTGCCTAAAAATACGAATCCATCGGGAGTTAAACCGTGCTTTGTCCTATTTAACACCTCATCCTCCTCACGATACCAAGAAGTCGTTCAATTAAAAAATAGTCGTATTTAGCTACGGCAGCCGTATTTGTAGGATCACCTCTGGAGAAACTAAGCTACTTAGCGGTTCTTTTAAGCTGGTTATATCTTGGGAGTTTCATTTTCTGGAATCCTATGGACATTAGTAATCCTTCATGGATATGAACTATTTACATCCCCTAATCCAGGCATGATAGACAAGAATCACTAGTTTATTGGCTCCAGTACATTCTTTCTGGTTAGTTCAGCTCAACTATTTTTTACCGCTTCACCACCCGCATCCTAAACGCCTGCTCCCCCTATACTTATTTCGACAAAATACACGCCGGATGCAGCAGTTCTGAGATCAAGTGATTGGTAAAAGGTGTCGGTCGTTTTCTAACGGCTTTGTGGCAGTAGCTCAGCGTCAGATTATAAATGTCAGGTAGCAAGTCATGCGGAGGGCTTTGGTGACGCTCTCTGAGTATAAGGTTTGTTTGTAGGTAATATGCTTTTACGTTATTTTATAAAACCTCTACAATGGCAACGATAACGTTAGAAATAGACGATAAAAAGCTCAAGTTCTTCAAAGACCTTATCAAGCATTTTTCATTTGTCAGAGTTCAGGAAACAGAACTGGACGAAGACACTGATGGAGAGGTCATTACCAATATTCGTAGGGGAGTGAAGGAAATGAGGCAGGTTGAAAAAGGGAAACAGCCAAGCCGCCCAGCCCGCGACTTTTTGACTGAATTATGAGTTATCAGGTCCGGACGATTGACCATTTTGAGCGAGAAGCCAAACGACTGAAGAAGAAGTTCCGTTCGCTGAAAGACGAAATCCATCAGTTGATCAATGACCTGGAAGAGAATCCTTTTCTGGGAACATCAATGCGGGATGGGTTCTATAAAATCAGATTAGGCATAAAATCGAAAAGGCAAAAAAGGTGGAGCAAGAGTTATTACGTGCGTCAAAATAATTGCAGAGATAGTTTATCTGGTTTCTATTTATAACAAATCTGAACAGTCTGATACTTCTGATAATGTGTTAAATAGCCTTCTAGAAGAACTAGCTACTAGCGAAACCCAAGATTGACTTCAACGTATTTTTTGTCTCCAACAATAAAAAGTAAGGGTCGGATTTAATAATCCGACCCTTACTTTTTACTGCTTCACCACCCGTTTCCTAAATACCTGCTCGCCTATACTGATCTCCACAAAATACACACCAGGCGGGGCGGTTTTAAGGTCGATAGATTGCTGGAAGGTATCCGTCGTTTTCTGATGATTTTGCCGTAGCAATTCAGCTCCGTTTACGTTGCGGATGCCTAATAGGAGTGCTCCCCGGAGTGGACTACTGAAGGAGATATTCATCTGCCCATCGCTGGGGTTAGGGTTTACCTGTAAAGCTTGCTCGGCCAGTGGCGTTGTGGCGGTTACAGTTCCCGTTCGCACATTGATGGTCACCACAGCCGATGTGCTGCACAAATCCGTTCCCGAACCCGATACGGTATAGGAGGTGGTTTGCGTTGGAGAGGCCACTACCTGCGCCCCCAGGGTTGAGTTAAGTCCCGTACCTGTCCAGGTGAAAATGCTGGCCCCACGGGCATTGAGCGTTACGGTCTGCCCTGGGTTGATAAAAATGGATGATGCCGCAACCTGTACCGACAATTTCTGCCCAACGCGACCCGTGATATTATGCGCTACGTTCAAGCCCAGACTATCCGCATAGCGGAGCCAGTTTCCCTGACTATTTTGCCGCCAGGAGGTCGCATCCAGCGATTGCCCATTTGCCGTGGTCACCAGGGCAACGGTATCGCCCGAGGCATAAGGCAGCAAAATACCAATATGGAAAGGCAGACCACTAACCGGAACGTTCTTGTCGAACGTAACAGTGGTTGCCCGGTTATTTACCACATCGGCCAGAATATCCTTTAACGGAACATCTTTCTGCCCCAAAATAGCGCCTGGGCCACCCTGAAAACCACGTCCGTTCCATACTGTCACGGTTACTACAGACTCAGTAGTTGCGCCCTTGGCAGCTTTAGCCACACCAAATTTCAGCGATGCTCCTGCCAGATTAGTATAGCTCAGTTTATTGGCAAAGAACTCCGAAACCGCTTGAGTCTTATGGCTATTCTGGCCTGATACATACCCCGTTCCACCGGTTTCGCGCAACACAGTGGGCGTTCCGCTGAAATTAGTTATGTCGGTGCACAAACCCGAGTTCAGTACTTCGATGTATTCGGTACGAACCAGCGCGTCAGAAGTACCAACGGCGTTCGACGTTACCAGGGTTACTTTAAATTTCCCCGGTTGATTATAGATCACTGTCGGGTTTTGATCGGTGGAGGTGGCAGGTGTGCCGCCTTCAAACGTCCAACTCCAGGCGGTTGGAAATCCGTCTGACAAATCGTTAAATTTAACCTGACCACCTAACAATACCAGTTGGTTATCGGTCCGGAAGTTCGATGTGGGACGTGTGGCAACCTGCGTTCCGCACACATTAGACGATAGCAGGCTAAGCCGACGGGGGCTAATAGCCATAACGGCCCGAATGCGGTCTTTTTGGTTGATCGTGAATATATTAAAGCAGGCATCGTTGGAATAATCCATGTAGTTCTGTACCATGTTCGTGGTTCCACAACTTACCCGACCTATCTGACAACCACTGCTCTCCGAAGCCTGAGGGGGTGTATCGGCACAGAAGTCATCACCACAATTGGAATCACCCCAAATGTGGCGCAAACCCAGCCAGTGGCCGGTTTCGTGACTTAATGTCCGACCTAAATTGAAGGGCGACTGAAGTACAGGGAAAGTACCTTTTTCTACACTCCCAAATGCTCTGTAATAGATCACAACTCCATCGGTACTAGCAGGGCCACCAGATGGAATTCCCGGCAGATTCGACTGGACTGGAAACTGTGCATAACCTAACAACTGCCCGTTTATGGATGGGTCACTGATATCAACAACCCATATATTGTAATATTTGTCGGGATTCCAGTAGGTACTGGGCTTCAATACGCCGTCGATGTCATTCTTAGTCCAGTTAGCCCGGTTGCCATTATACCGATCAATACCGGGTTCGGCCAGCGGTTGCCCCTGCTGATTAACGACTGCCGGGCAAAATTCAATCTCGATATCAGCCCCAACCGGGTTATCATTGAAGCCATGCGTACCCACCTTACGTCGGAAATCCTCATTCAAAACGGCTAGTTGTGACTGTACTTGCGCCAGACTGATATTACGGCCCGAACCAACCGTTTCGCCATTGTGAACAACGTGTACAATAACCGGAATGGTAATAACGGTTGCTGCTGGCGCCCGGCCATTGGCCAATTGCTTTTTGAACTCAAGCATTTTCTGCTGCAAAGCCTGTTCAAACTGGTTGAGCGTTCCCAATTGCGGGTATTTCACCCGCAGCAGGCTATCCATTTCCATAGTAGCACACTGCTCAGCCCGTTTAATGGGTGTTTGAGCGTGTAGCGTCTGGTGCAACAGAACGCATAATAAAACGAAGAGTAAACGTCGGAACATACGCCTATTTGGAAGTAGTCGAGTTAAAAGTCACACGGTAACTTGCGTTAATATCGCCAAAGTACAGCTCAATAGTTAATACGGTAGCGGTCAGGTTTTTGATCGTTGCAATATATTTGCCATCAAATAATGGAATATAAAACGTTATGGAAGCCGTTGCGTTGACTATTGTCCAGTCATCAGTCAGGTAGATATCAGGCGCACCTAATTGACATGATGTGGCCCCTTCACTAGCCTCAAGCTTATGCTCAGCATCAGCATAGAACGTAAGTAGATCATCCTTAACACATGGGTCGGCATTGAGCTGAGCCACAGGAATAACACTCGACGCATTACCATCGTCAATAACCTGTAAAGAAACCATTTTCCAGGTTTTCTTGTCGGTGCCCGTCAGCAACTGGCTGTAGGTAGCAGGTTTAGGCTCTATTTTCTCGGAACACCCACCCAGAAGCCATCCAACAACAACCGGAATTAGTACTAATCGTATAGAATGTCGCATAGTCGAAGCTTGTCAAATAGACTCTGTTTTTTACTGGGGAGTGTAGGTTTGCGTATAGCTCACTGTTGTATCTCTAGTACTCGTAAGAGCGAGTTTAAACTGGAGATTCAGCGTAATTACCCGATTACGAGGATTCCAGGCACCGGTTCCTTTCACCGTATCGGTCGAACCAAGATTCGCATTGTTCTGCGTTGGAACCGTGAGTGAATTATCGCCATTATCGATAAACGTCAGCGTTGGTTTAATTGCATCGAATGAGAAAAAAGGAATACCTATATTCCAGTTGCTTAGTACATACTGCTTGCAGTCGGTACTAGTAATAGCAACAGTTGACACGCTATAGTTGCTTGTGCCTATACGGCTAGTACCCGTATAAGATCCACCCAGCAGGCAATCATCCTGAATGGTCAACACCAGCGACTTCCCAATGATATTTTCTTTCCCAAAACCAACCTGTAACGTACTGGGCTGAACTCCAGTGAGGGTAAAGGTGAGCGAGGTCGACTCCAGAATGTTATTGGCATTATTGATCAATTGAACCATGATGTTTCCCTTGCTCGACTTGGCAGGTATAACAACGGTGCCTTTGGTGCCCACAATGGTATATTCTTTCCCTTCACGAGCTGTCCCATTAATTGTATAGGTAATCGTGATGGGCTGATCAAGCTGCGGGCCAACATTGTGTACTTCAATGGCAATGGGCTTGCTGTAGCTTTCCTTATAGGTCACGGTGGTGTCCGTAAAACGAACGAAATAGGGTCCTTCGAAGGTACGGTCAACATCACTTGTTTCACAGGCGAGTATGCCTAGACCAAGCAACATCACCAGTCCAATCAACCCGCTTACTTTATAGTGTCTCATAACTAATACTACGCTTTACGAATTAATATCCTGGATTTTGAGCGCTCTGTAAGGCTGGATTACGCAACGTCTCTGACTGTGGAATTGGCCATAATTCATAGCGACTATTCCAGTTGGGCGAGAAGGCCGACATAACCGCCTGTGCCCGCCCCGTACGAACCAGATCGTACCAGCGATGCCCTTCAAACGCCAGCTCATATTGACGTTCACGCTCAACGGCCAGGAGTACATCAGCCTGAGCAGCAGCCGTAACAGCAATTGCCTTAGCCCGTGTACGCAATACCGTAAGATCTTCGACAGCACTATTGGCACCCACTAATTTGCCCAATTGTGCGCGGGCTTCAGCTCGAATCAGGTACATTTCAGCCAGTCGAAATACAACGATATTTGCATTACCCTCTATAGCTGTGCCGTATTTTTTTACTGTCCAGCCATTGTCAGTTCCCTGCTGCTTTGTCACATCGAAGGCAATGGTCGCTACACGTGTACCCGACTCCGTTGAGTTCAATGCTATAATAATTTGATCAGATGGAATAACTTCCCGACGGCTAACAAACAGCGTATTCAACGTGGCTGGATCGTCATTCTGTGTATAGCCGACTTCAAAAATAGACTCGGCGGTGAAATTCACATTGACGATAGAGTTATAGTCTGGTACCAGTGTGAATTTACCTGAGCTAATCACCTGCGTAGCGTAGGTTTCAGCCTGAGCCCAATTTTTCTGGTACAGATAAAAACGGGCCAATGCTGCCTGAACGACACGCTTCGATAAATAGGCAGCTCCTGTCGATGAATCGTCGGGTAAGTCGGTCAGGGCTACCTGATAGTCGGCCAGTACAGCCGCCAGTACCGTAGCTTTAGCCGTACGGGCAATATTCTGGTTCGTAGCCTGATCAGTTGTGGTTACCAGTGGAATATCGCCAAATGTATAAACTCCATAAAAATTAGCTAATCCACGCAGAAAACGCGCTTCAGCCATTAATACTTTACGGCTATCCGAGGTGATACCCGTTGTTACATTAGGCAGTCGTTCCAGAATAAAGTTAGCCACATAATTGGTTCGGTAAACACCAGCCCAGAATGTAGCAACATCGGAGTTTGTCGACGTAATTTGTTTGGTACCAAACTCCTGGTAAGACGTAAACGTACCATTGTGTTTGATGTTATCAGCCGTAAAATCACCGGCTATGACAACCGACGAGGTCATAGACCGAAACGCACTGTACAACCCAATCCGAACGAGTGGAGCATCAGCCGCCGTTTTCAGTGTCAGATCATCGATCCGGATATCAGTCGGTGTAGGTTCTAACACATCCTTACAGGAGGTTAGTACAGTAAGTGTAAGTATGAAGCAGATTATGTAAGACTTCATTGTAGCTGAAATAAAGAGCGCTTCCGAGCCAGTAGTCGGAATCAAATTAATTAAAACGTTACGGATAAACCTGCACTCATATTTTTCACCTGAGGCAAGGTATTAAAGTCAATACCCTGAGCCGTTGTTGATCCATCTAAGGTGCTAAGCTCTGGATCTGGGCCCGAATACTTTGTAAACGTCCAAACATTGGTAGCAGAAGCAAAAATTCGAACACTGGCTAATTTTACCCGGCTAGTCCATTCCTTCTTTAAGGTATAGCCAACTGTTACGTTTTTCAGGCGTAAGTAAGAGCCATCTTCTACAAATCGACTGCTTAAGTAATCGTTATAGGTATTACCGGATATGTATCGGGGTACACTAGTAATGTCTCCTTCTTTCTGCCATCGTTTCAATGCATCGATACTTTGATTAAACCCAAGTGACGCACCAGTATTAACGGACGTTTGTTTCGTGAGGTTCATCACATGGTTACCATAAGAGAACTGGAAGAAGATACTCACATCGAAGCCCTTATAAGATACTCGGTTTGTGAAGCCCCCGAAGAGTTTAGGCTGTGCATTCCCAATAACCTGGGCATCGTCGGGGGTTATTCGTCCATCCCCATTGTTATCCTGATAGATCGCGTTGCCCGTTGCCGGATCGACGCCCAGGAATTTCAGTCCCCAGAAAGTACCCAACGGTTGCCCCGGCAAGACGACGTTGGTTGCCGTAGCGCCACTAGCCTGATAACCCGCGTAAATAGGCTCGGTGGTTGCTAGTTCAACTACTTTATTCTCATTTCTGGACAGATTCAGGTCTGTACTCCAACGCAGCCCTTTACGATCTATATTGATCGAGTTGATGGTTAATTCAGCCCCTCGATTTGACACTTTACCAATGTTTCCCTGCACCGTACTGAAGCCTGAGGTTAACGGGATGGGCTGATTAAATAAAAGCCGATCTGTCAGGTTACTATACACATCAATAGTGGCGCTTAATCGCCCATTGAAGAAGGAAGCATCAATACCAATATTAGCCTCACGGGTTCGCTCCCACTGTAAGTTGGGGTTAGGCAGCGCTGATGGCCCTAAGCCTGATGAACCACTATAAGTAGTAGCCCCCCAGGTTCCCAGGAATTTAAAATCGCCAATTTGCTCATTCCCGGTAAAGCCGTAACTGGCCCTCAACTTTAGATCATTCAGGAAACCGGTTTTCGACAAAAACTCCTCTTCCGAAATGCGCCAGGCTACTGAGGCTGATGGGAAGAAACCAAATTGCTTATTAGGGCCAAACCGCGATGAACCATCATATCGACCCGTTGCGGTTACTAAATACTTCTCTTTGTAATCGTACTTGACTTCACCAAAGCCAGAAAAAAGTCCACTATACACCAATGTGGAACTTCCTTCATTAACAACCCCAGCCGATGTGATATAGGTAAAGTCATTACTTGGAAAGTATTTCCCGATTACCGATCCGTTTCTATTCGTCCGCTTAATTACCTCCACCCCTCCCAATGCACTGATACGATGTTTTTCATTAATCAGGGTATTGTAGGTCAATGTGTTGGTACTTGTAAAGTTAGCAACCAGACGTGTATCATACTCACCATAACCCTGCTGTCCTATACTCGTAACATATCCACCAGTGGCTGTACCGGTAGGAAAATAAATATCCTCAATAACGCTGTTGTAATCAACATTAGCCTTGGATCGAAAGCGTAGATTAGGCAGGAACTCATATTGTATATAAACACCCCCTAACATTTTTGTTGTTAACACTTGCTGGCGAGGCAGTAAGGCTTCTCCAACTGGATTAAAGTTAGGAAAGCCCGGGTAATTGGCATCAGCAGGTCCATACAGTTGACCTTGTTCATTATAAGGGGAATAATAGGGTAAACTCCGGGTAGCCCCCGAATAAACGCCATCGAGAAAATTATCTCCCCCCACCCGATGGTTAACGGCTCTCGCTACAGTTAAATTCGTACCAAACGACAATTTTGAGTTAGCATTATGATCAATCGACATGGTGCCACTCATCCGACTAAACCGGTTATTCAGCAACACACCTTCTTCGTCCCGATAGTTTCCGCTCAAGTAAAAACGAGTACGTTCATTGCCACCCTGCGCCGAAATCTGGTATTGCTGGTAAATGCCCTTACGCAGTACCATGTCCAGCCAGTTGGTATTAACGCCATCTGTAACACCTTTAATTAAACCTTGCTTATCAGGGTCTTCACCAGCATTGATAACGGCTTCTCGTTGCAATTCCAGTAATTGTGTTGAATTCAGCAAGCTGGGCCGTTTAACTAAATCGGTTGTACCCCGCTGAACATCGGCAGTGATTATTGTTTTCTGATTAGCCTTGCCCCTTTTTGTCGTAATTAAAACAACACCGTTAGCAGCACGCGAACCATAGATTGCCTTTGCCGAAGCATCCTTCAACACTTGTATAGATTCGATGTCGTTCGGGTTGAGTAACGCTAATGCATTATCGTTCTGTCCACCATAGCCATCCGTTGAGGATAAGGCCCCACTCTGTACCTGTACTCCATCTACAATATACAAAGGCCGGTTAGACGCTGAGATTGAGGTATTCCCACGAACCCGAACCGAAATTCCACCACCCGGCGTACCTGACGATTGGGTCACCTGTACACCAGCTGCCTGTCCCTGAAGGGCCTGATCCAGACTGGTAACGGGAAGATCTTTAAATTTTTCGGAAGAAATAGACGCGATCGAGCCTGTAATATCTTTGCGCTGAGTTGTGTTATAACCAGTTACTACAACCTGGCTCAGCTCATTAAGGGCTTCCTGCATGATTACATTCACCACCGAGCGATTGCCCACGGCAACTTCCTGCGTATTAAGCCCAATTGAAGTGAGTACCAGAACGGCATTCCCGTTGGGAACAACAATACTATAGGCTCCATTGGCATCGGTACTAACGCCATTGGTTGTTCCTTTTACAACAATATTTACACCTGGCAGGGTTTGCCCATCCTGAGCTGATGTAACTCTACCCGTTATACGTATACCCTGGGCCAGCAGATAGCCAGGCAGTATAGTCAGGAGGACTGACCAAATAATAATACTGTAAAATTTTCTCATGTATAGGTTATACTCCAAGTAAAAGCTTTTAGGATTGAGATAATCTTAACGGGAAAACAAGATACTGAACGCTTGCGCAAACTACTATTTTTTCAAACGAAAAATTAGCCCTCATCGTATACATTCAACAGCTGACGAAATTACTCTAGTATAATTATCTACTAACAAACCCACAACGGTAGACTATCAATTCCAATTTCGCTGCTGGCGTTTCCAATAACTCGTTCAGCATCTATACGCCAAATTAGTCTTATCTGATGCAATTACTCAGAACACATTGGCTAAATTAATAGAAACTAGGAGCTGGTCTGGCCTCGAAGGAATCCACGGTTTATTGACGAGCTTCCCGTTGAGCTTTTTCCTGTAGTTCGCGTTAAACCAGGCAATTTCTATTCGATTTTAACAAAAAAAGCCCCCTGCTGGTAACAGAGAGCTTTACTACTGAATTTTATTTCTTGATCACTTTGGATTTTTTACGGGCGCGCTCCCCGAAGCGGGTGCATTATACACCAGTTCATTGTCGGGCACATCCCAGTAATCGAGGAAGTTGTAATTGATAGTGCCATTAGTGGTCACCTTCCCGGTTTTATCCACAATAACGGCACCTTTACGGCCACCTCCTTTTGCGACGTCGTCAATAACACCCCAACGGCGAGCGTCGTAGAAAGATAAGCCCCGAAATGCCAGCCCTACCCGGCGCTCCCGGCGCAGTTCTTCTTTGGCCTGATCGGCGGTTAGGCCTGTACCAGCCACCGCAGCCAGACCAGCCCCCTGCACTTGCCGAACAGCATCAATCAATTTCAGACCATCCTCTAGTTTACCCGTATTGATCAGCGCTTCGGCTTTCATGAGCTCGTTTTCTTCATAGCTACCCGCCAAATACAGCTCGGTAGCCCCTGGATTCCGGTCGCTTAGCGTGATTACCCCGGCTAGTTTCTTGCCACCATCTACTAAGGCCCAGCGGGTATTAAATGCGTTGCCCCGGCTGCTTTCGCCAATCCAGGGTGTAGCCCGTTGCGTGAAGTTATTGGCTAACCGTTGATCGCCTGTTTTGAAATCCTGAATGAGTCGTTCGCTAATTTTATAGGTGGCACCACCCGATGGGTCACCGGTTGCTTTGGCAGCAACGGTTCCGGTTTGCGGAGCCAGGAAATCCCCGTTTTGATTGGAACGCCCGGTGAATACATTGTCAGTCGCCTTAACGCCGTCATTGGTCAGGGTGAGCACCTGATCCCATTGAGCGGCTGTCATCGTCTTAGTTAATGTGTTGACCAGCAGGTTGCGGGCTTTCAGGGTATTAATAGTCCGCTTCCACATATCCGGGGTGGGTACGCCCCCTTTCCCTACCTGATTGAAGGTTGGAATCAGTAAGGTCATCACAGCCGTATAATCGGTTGATGTAGTTGTTAGCAAAGCAGCCGCTTTATCTAAATTAGCGTTGGCTTCCTCAATCAACTTTTCTTTGGCGACGAAGTTGCCATTGGTGCCATTATCCGCATTGTTGATAACGCCCGCGTAATAAATTGATCCCAGACGCGAGTAGGCAAACCCTTTCCACCAATAAGCCCAGGCCTGAATGGTGGCTTTTTTAACCTTAGCATCACCCGTGAAGGCAACCTGATCGGCCAGCGTCAATACTTTATTCATCTGGCTATTGAGCGAATACATATACCACCATTCATGAAATAGTGGATTTGAGCCCTGATTGGAATTAACGTTGATCTGGCGAATGAGGGCATACTGCGTATTCGGTGCATTCGGATTCACTACTTTGGTACCATCGTCCAGAAGCACGTAATCAGGTGCCCCAATCTGATTCCCAAACTGGTTGGCTGCTTCTTCACCAATCACATCGCCCATTAGTTCGTGGAAACCCATGGCCCCCGACCAGAAATAGCCTGGCACACCGTCGTATAAATCGGTCTTAATCTCTTTAGATCCGTTAATGTAGGCCGCTCCCTGAGCTAAGTTAATAATACCGGTTTCGGTATTAGCGCTGCTCACGGTTGGCTGATTGGGGTTTTTTACGTCCAATTGTTCCTTACAGGACGTTGCAAAACCCAGAAGTAGTGTCGTTACTAAAATATGTATCTTTTTCATCGATAAGTCGTGAAGAGTAGACAGTAGGAAATTAAAGGCCAATGTTAAGCGTAGCCTGATAGGAACGCAGGTTTGGCATGGTGTTATGATCAGTCCCCCGATCCCAGGCAGAGCTACCCGTACCTGAGCTAATTTCAGGATCGAAGCCTGTATACTTCGTGAACGTCAGCAGGTTCCGGCCCGATAACACCAGTTGCGCCCGGCGCAGTACCGGTATATTCACCACTTTACTCAGGTCAAAGCCAATCTGCACATTCCGTAACCGAACAAAAGATGCGTCTTCGTAGAAGTAATCCTTTGTACCATTTGCCTGCCGTTGTGCATATACGCCCCGATAAAATGCCGTCCAGGCACCTGTTTGCCCATCAATGGTAATCGGGTTAGCGTAATCAGCATGAATACCATCCCGATACATCCATTCTTTGGTCTGGTTGTAGATGTGGCTCCCCTGCACCCAATCGAACTGGAAACCAAACGACAGGAAGTTCTTGACTGTAAATTCATTAATGAACGACATGTTGAAGGTCGGGTTCGGATCACCAAAGCTGTATTTGTTGGCCGAGAAGAACGGCTGTTTGGTTGCTTTGCTCACAACAATACCGTTGCTTGCTACGGTGTACTGCGATTGCTGGTCGGGCGAGATGTAGTAATTACCACTAGGATCTTTCTGATCCAGCGAATGAACCGTTATGTAGCCATACAACTGACCAATTTTTTCACCTGCTTTCAGTACATAGTTTGAACTACCTGCACTGGATAGAACCACCACTTCTGCATTGTTTTTAACGGCCGAAATCTTCGATGTCTGTCGACCAAAATTAGTTGTCAGGTTCCAGGAGAAATCTTTCGTACGCACGATCGTTGCATTCAACGATGCCTGAAAACCATTCGATGCCAGCGAAAAGGCATTGTCTTTAATGGAGTTAATTCCCGCTGATGGAGCCGCACTAACGTCGAAGATGGCGTTATCTGTGGAGCGTTTCCAATAGGTAGCGGACAGGCGCACACTGCTCAACCAATTGGAGGTTTTTGAGGGCGTCAGGGCCAGATCGGTTCCAATTTCAAGTTCTGAGGATACCTCTACATCCAGTGCCGGGTTAGGCTGGCTGGCTGGGGTATAAAATGAGTTCGTACTCCCCAATGTGGCCGTACTTAGCACCTGATACCGGTCAAATGGTTTCGGCTGGATACCTGCCTGACCATACGCGGCCCGTACTTTCAACTCTGGGAAAAACCCGGCCATTGCACTATTTTCCCAGAATTTCAGCGCCGACACCCGGAAATAAGCATCGCCACGGGGGAAGGTAAACGGCTTGGAACCACTCCCAAATGCTGATGAGTAGTCGGTACGGAAGCCCCCCGATATACCGGCCAGGTCGCCAAAGTCGATACGCTGATTGACAACATAACCATAGGTAATAAATGGCTCGGTATAATCGCCACCGGCTGGTAAGCCAGCACGTCCAGCTGACGGCGCTTTGACACCCGGAACCCGGAATGTAGACGACTGAGAGGCCGTAAATGGTTCGTATGTCGGCAAACCTAAGGTGTACGTATAAAACTGCTTGAAGTTCCGGTTTCGGTAATCAAACGAGAGCTGTGTAGAGGTCCGAATGGGCAGTTTTGACTTGAAATCATTCTGGAAATCGGTATTGATAAAAGCACTGGCCAGGAAGTTCTGATAGGTAGTTGTCAAGCTATTATTATCAATCTCCCCAGTAGGATCCGTACCGAAATAGTTCTGATAATAATTGTTGTTGAGGGCAATTACATTCCGATTCTTCGACTGGTTGGCATAGGTGGTCCTGATTTCCTGTTTTGAATAGTTAATACCATACTTGGCATCTAAATCCAGGAATTTATTGACCTTATAATTGAGGTTGAAGTTCTGAATTACATCTACCTTGTTGTCTTTGTTATCCGTGTATTTCTGCCAGAAGCTTGGGTTCGAATGGTTTACGCCAACAGCGTCTCCATAATAAATGCCTGGATTACCGTCTGGATCAACCGCCGAGAAGTCAGCAAATGGGCGCGCATTGTTGATGGCATATAGGATAAGCCGGTCATTCGTCTTAATAGTACTGTTGGTATAGACTAACTGCGTTGTGGTTCGGAACGTCAGGCCTTTAGCTAATTGAAGACCCAGGTTAGACATCAGGTTGCTACGTTGATAGCCCCCATTGTTGATGACGTTACTTTCCTGTTTGTTGTTGGAAGCCGATAGCGCAAAATCAATTTTATCATTCCCCCCCGACAGGGCAATACTGTTATTGTAAGTATTGGATGGCCGGAAGAAGTACGCATAATGATCATAGTACTTCAGATTAGCCGTATAGGGTTTATCAGCCTTGTTGTTCACATCCAGCGGATTATACTGAACATTTTCGCTATAGGTCAGTGTATTTGGGTTCAGTTCAAGCGGCTTACCCGACGTACCGATAACGTTATTGCTGGCATCGACAATGAACCCATTGAACTGCGATTTAGCCACTCCACCTACATTCAGATATTCATTACGGGTGATGCTCGATGACACATCAATGTTCAATTTACCAGACTTGCCTTTTTTGGTAAATACCTGAATAACGCCATTGGCACCCTGAGCACCATACAAGGTAGCTGCAGCCGCCCCTTGCACAACTTCAACGCGCTCAATGGTGTTCGGGTCAATACTACTAAGCAAAGCCGTCGGGTTATTATTGATATTCCCGTTTGAATCGTAGTTGGTTGCGTCGACCTGAACGCCATCAATCAGCAGAATTGGGGCTGTTCCCCGATTAATGGTGTTGATACCGCGTAGTACAATATTTACGGGTGCACCGGGTGTACCGTTACCACTGGATATTTGCGCACCGGCAATTTTTCCAACCAGAGCCTGATCAATAGAAGCAGTTGGGGTTTGCGGCAGGTTCTTTGACGAGATCGCTTCAACCGAAATACCCAACTTTCGCTTATCGGTGGCTACGCCAACCCCTGTTACAACCACTTCAGAAAGCTGACGGTTATCCGCAACCAGTTTCACATTTACTTCAGACTGGTTACCCACAGCAACCTCCTGGCTGGTCACGCCGACAAAGCTGAACACCAGGGTGAGGTTGCCACTACCGGGTGCCGTTATGTCGTAATCACCTGTAGCATTTGTATTGGCTCCTTTTGTTGTCCCTTTTATGACAACCGATACGCCTGGTAACGGTAAACCATCTTCGGCAGATGTTACCTTACCCGTAATTCGCCGTTCCTGCGCCCACGCCGTGGACCAGAGTGAGGATACCAGGAGGATACTCACTAATAGAATTCTACTCATATACGTTTTTTGTTAGGGTGAAAAATACACTTCCTACAAGCAAAGCTATATAACGGAAAAATACAACACAAGCTTTCCCTATGAAAACAGATGAGTAAACAAAATTCTATTAATCTCGATAAATGCAGAACAATATTTTGGGTAAACTATAAATATAAGTCAACAATAAAGAGGATTTTTACTTTTTTCTAGATTTTAATATACTATATATTTTATTTAAGACACTTAAAATGTAATTTCTGATTAAATTAGAATAATACAATTAGTACCCCAAACCAATAAAGACAGATTTTGGCATAGCTATGTTGCATCTCAGGCGTCAGTTCTGAAAAATTCTTTCAGAAATTACCTAGGAGAGCTGTTTTTTAACGGAGATAACTTGTAGAAGTAATTCGCAGATCCGTTCGTTAGTTATCAGAAACGGCTGCCTGAAGAAGACCTAATCCACCTTACAATGTGGCTGTCTTATCTTACTACGAATTATAGAGATCGCATGAACGAATTGACATCAAGAGGAAAATTGAAGGCCAATCGACTACCTCGTGTGTAGTAATCCAATAGAAACGAACAGATTGGAGTTGGTACTGCTGAGCGTACCCTGCATTGATCGGACACACCTAAAAAGGTGGTTCATTATCATCGGACCATCAGATACCATTGTACTGATGATCTGCTCCTGAGTGGGACTCAGTATGAGGTAAGCGCACTTACCGGTGAAATTTTCGTCATAGCTCTAGTTAAGTTAAGAATGTATTTACCACAAATCTAATTAAAGGCTATTGCTTCGCAAGTAGATTAGCTTACTTTTTCTTGCTAAACGGGTCTCTTGCCTACCTATTGACTAAAGAATAAAAAAAGCGGCTTACCTTAGTAAGGCAAGCCGCTTCAACTAGACGTAACTGATTCGTCTACTAATAGTTAGGATTTTTTGTGACAACACTATTAGCTGTAGGATTCAATACCGATTCATCGGCTGGAACATCCCAATAATCCATGAAGTTATAGTTGATCGTCACGTTTTTATTGATGACAGCGCCAGCAGATGTGATAACGGTGTTACCATAGCTTCCACCACCAACTGAGATATCGTAGGTCCATCCCCAACGTCTGTTATCATAGAACGCTAAGCCGCGGTTAAATAGAGCTACTCTTCTTTCTTTCGTCAGCTCCGTTAGTGCGCCAGCCAGCGTAAGTCCAGTACCTGCTGTAGCAGCTACACCGGCTCCCTGATAGGCCCGTACCGCATCCAGAAAGCCTAAACCTGTTTCTATATTGCCCAGACGCATATTGGCCTCAGCCAGCATGAGAGTATTCTCCTCATAGCTACCTGCCATAAACACTTCGTGTGCACCTACATCCTTCGATCCGTAAACATATACACCAGCTAATCCAGTACCGTTTGGCACCATACTATACCGCGTTGTAAACGTATAGTTGTTTTTGTAGGTAGTAGCGGTATTGAAATTGTTTGCAACCCGCTTATCGCCCGCATTAAAAGACTGCATGAATCGCTCACTGATTTTAAAGGTCGAGCTGGTATTCACGTTTGACGTTAACGCAGCAACCGTACCACCCGTAGGAGAGAATGGAGAGTTCGACGCTGTGCTACGTTCGGTGAAAACCTTATCGTCTTTCTTAATCCCATTCGTAGCCAATGTTAATACACTATTCCAGTCAGCAGCTGTCATTGCCGATGTCGATGACTTGGAGATCGTGGCAGCCGGATTCCCTTTTACAAAAGGAGCCAGTTTATTCACCAGGATATTACGGGCCAGCATGGTATTGATGTTCCGTTTCCACATATCAATGGTAAGAACACCCCCATTGCCTACCTGTGTGAATGAAGGAATCAACTGACCTAAAACCGTCTGATAATCAGCCGTGCTGGTAATGGCCCCTAACGTAGTAGCCGTCAGGTTAAAATACTCATTCGACTTAGCAATGATCGCGTCATGCAACACATAGTTGCCATCCGTTACTCCTGACTTATCATCAATCAGACCCGCATAATACATCGACCCGATAGAAGCATACGCGTACCCCTTCCACCAATAGGCCCAGGCTTTGATTGTATTGGCTTTACTAGCCTTATCACCAGTGAAAGGAATAGTACCTACGAGATCCAATATCTGATTGCAAACGTTATTCAGCGCATACATATTCAGCCACTGGTAGTAAATAGCATTGTTACCCGCCCCGGTTGCTGCACGACTATTATAAGACCGAATAATGCCCACTTGTGGTGCCGGATTGGTCACTTTAGTGCCATCATCCAAAATAATATAGTCAGGTACACCAATGGTTGTAACCTGGTTGTTCGATGCATCGGCCCCAACATTATCCGCCATCAGTTCACTATAGCCCCAGGGCAATGAAAAATAACTATTTCCTAGCCAGCCGTCGCCGTTTAAGAAACCGTTGACGTATACACCACCTTGTGCAAACGCAATAAGACCGGTCTCGGTATTTACGTTGGCTGCGGTAGTCGGTGCATTTGGATTACCTACGTCGAGTTGTTCTTTACAGGATACCCCAGCGAGCATAAGGGCCGTAAAACAAACCGTGGAGAAAAATCTATTTTTATTAATGAGTTTCATCTTGGAAGAAATTAAGTTGTAAGTACTAAGTATCCAAGTCGTAAGCGACTATAGGTAAGTAAAATCGCTTACGACTCCTTATAACTTAAGTGATTAGAATCCGATGTTCAGACCAACCTGGTACGACTTGATGTTCGGCAGCGTACTGTGATCCACCCCTCTGTCGAACGATGAGTTCGAGGAACCCGAGCTAATTTCAGGATCATAACCCGTATACTTCGTGAAGGTCACGAGATTCCGGCCCGTAAAGACGATCTGTGCTTTATTGAGGTAAGGTAATTTGACAACTTTAGCCAGATCAAAGGCCAGCGAAATGTTCCGTAAGCGTACGAACGAAGCATCTTCTACAAAGAAGTCTTTGGTGGCGTTGTTACCAGCTCCTCGTGTGCTACCCCACAGATTGTAATAAGCACTGGACCAGTAAGCGGGGAAGGCACCGGTTTTGCCATCGATGGTTACCTGCTTGCTAAAGTCACCGCTGATACCATCCCGGTACATCCATTCTTTTGTCTGGTTATACAGGTGACTGCCATACACCCAGTCGAACTGGAAGTTTAACGTCAGGAAGTTTTTGAAACTGACACCATTGATGAACGACGCGTTAAATTTCGGGTTCGGATTCATCAGCGGGTACGTTTCATCCGTAAACTGAATCTGGTAATCAGATTTTTTTACGACGCGGCCATCAACAATGGTGTAATTGGCCCGATCAGCTTCCTGAATATACTTCGTTTTGCCATCCTGACGGGTAAAATCCAGACTCGTTAATGCCTTGTAGCCATACACCTGACCAATAGGCTGACCGGGTGTTAAAACCAGAGCGGTACTACCTGCATTTGAGGTTAAGATAATGTCGGCACCACCCGAGATGGCATCAATTTTGGAAATTTGATGGCCAAAATTCGTTGTAAAGTCCCAGCGTATGTCTTTTGAACGAAAAACAGGTAGGCTTAACGAGAATTGAACCCCATTCGACGACATGTTAATCGCGTTGGTCAACTGACCTGTAGAACCCAGCGACGGTGGTACGCTCACCGTATAAATTACGTTTTCACTCGAGCGTTTCCAGTACGTAAACGAGCCCGAAAGCGAACTAAACCAAGTGCGGTTCGAATTTCCTCCGATGGTGAAGTCTGTCCCGATTTCCAATTCTTTAGATACCTCTACCTGTAGATTTGGATTTTGGGTAGTTGTTGGAATCGTGTAGACTAAGCCTGAACCCAGGTTCCGCTGGCTCAATACTGGGTAGCGATCAAATGCACCCGGCTGGATACCCGCTTCGCCATAGGCCGCCCGTAACTTGAAATAAGGCAAGGCGTTGGCAAGGCTGCTATTCTTAAAGAACGTCAGTGGAGAAATATGACCATCAAAGTGCGGGAAGGTAAACGGGGTAGACCCTGCACCGAAGGCAGATGACCAGTCAGTCCGGAAACCAGCCGTAATACCACCATAATCACCGAAATCAACCTTCTGATTGACTAGGTAACCGTATGTTATAAAGGGCGTTACAATATCCGTAGCAACTGCCTGCGATGAAGTGGCCGCAACGTTGAACGGTGGGGCTGTACTCAATCCTACACCATAGGTATCATATTGGGTAGCCTTATTCTTCCGATAATCAAACGAGATTTGGGTACTGGTCTGAATAGGCAGTTTAATATGAAAATCATTCTCAAAATCAGTCCGGATATAAGCCGTACCCAGGAAGTTCTGGAATGTACTATTATACTGATAGTTATCTATTTCCCCTTTGTTATCTGGCGCGTTATTGCTGGCATAAGAACCATAGTACTCAGAACTTATATTCTGAGACTGATTGAAGTAGGTTTGCCGGGCAGTTTCATTCCGATAGTTGATACCATATTTAGCATCCAGTTCCACAAATTTGTTGATCTTGTAATCGGCCTGGAAATTCTGGACGATATCTATCTTGTTATCAACAGCATCGGTATACTCAGCCTGATAGTAGGGGTTACCAGCATTTACGCTCAAAAAGTCAGCCGTTGGATAAACCGGATATGTTCCATCAGCCAATTTCCGGGTCAGGTCCATAAAAGGAGAAGTGTTCAAGAACCCATATACCTGTCCCACATTACCCCCATTGGCATTCAGGGTTCCAAACGTAGAACCTAGTCCCGGCTTCAGCGTATTTTTTGTATATACCAACTGGGTAGAGGATCGAAGCGTAAATCCCTTGAAGATTTCCGTACCTACGTTGGCCGACAAGTTACTACGATCGACATAACCGTTCTGGTTCGTTAAAATAGGCGAAGTTGTGTGGTTATTAGACGCAGCTATATTGAAGTCGCTTTTTTCTGAAGCACCCGAAATGCTGATATTATTGTTGAATGTGCTACCAGTTTGAAATACCTGCTTAAAGTGATCGTAGTATTTCAGATTTCCACTATAAGGCGTATTGGCGTCATTACGGATATCCTGAATGGCGTAACGCGTTGCGCCACCATACTTATACGAAATACCAGTGATTGCACCGTACTGCGTATAGTCCAGTGCTTTCCCGCTGGCATCTACTATATTACCACTCGCGTCGGTCAGGTAAGGGTGCAGTTCCGCTTTATGAACGTTCCCTGTGTTCAGAAACTCATTGGCGGAGTAGCTGGTTGATACATTAACGGAAGTCCGGCCTTTTTTCCCTTTTTTGGTAAATACCTGAATAACACCATTGGCACCCTGCGCACCGTAAATCGAGGCTGAAGCGGCACCCTGTGCAACCTCTATCCGCTCTACGTTGCTAAGATCGAGTGAGTTAATGTCGGTTGCGGCTACCTGCACACCGTCTACCATGATCAGTGGCTTGGTTCCACCCTGTACGCTGTTAATACCGCGAAGCAGAATGTTAACCGGATCACCGGGATTCCCACTAACGGACGAAATCTGGGCGCCGGGAATTTTACCGACCAAGGCCTGGTCAATCGAAGCCGTCGGCGTTTGAGGAAGATCTTTAGCCGAAACGCTCTCTACTGCAATACCCAGCTTCGCTTTGCTGGTGGCAACCCCACTACCCGTTACAACAACCTCTGTAAGCAAACGGGAATCGGATACCAGGCTTACGTTTACTTCCGACTCATTGCCGAGTTTGATCTCCTGAGTGGTAACGCCTACGAAACTGAATACTAACGTGGTGCCTTTTGCGGGTACTGAGATGTCATAAATACCCGCTCCATCTGTTGATGTACCCTTTGAGCTACCTTTCACTACAACTGAAACACCTGGCAAAGGAGATCCATCTTCTGCGGACGTTACTTTACCAATCACCCTCCGTTCCTGTGCCCACGCGGTGGACCAGACAGAGCTTACCAGAAGGAAGCTCATTAATAGAATTCTACTCATCTACGTTTCTAGTTAGGTCAAGAAAAAAATGCAACTACAACAAATGTAATAGCAAAATGAAGCAATACAAATTTTCCCTAATCAAATGAAACAGCCAACATAAATCTGAATTTGACTACACATACAAAATATTATTCCGAATACAATTTTTTCATTACTTAGTTATAAATACTATATATACGTACCTACAGACATTAAAAATATAACTTTACGTAGATGCTGGCTTAGTAAACAGCGACTATTTTTTGCATAATGCTCATTTTGAGGGCAAATTCATCGTTTACCAAAAAGTAAGTAATGGTTTTTTAGCTAGTAAATGGGTCAGCTAGGGCCTAATCAAGCCTTAGCTGACCCCGATAAATTACCTTTGATCACCTATTGATAGCTACCCTTAGGGCTGAGTATTAAAAAACAATTAAAAGTTATACTTGAAGTTTAACCAACTACCTTTCAACTGGCTCAAAAGCTCCCGATGCCTCTGCCCTATTAGGAAGTACCCCTCCCCTATAAACTCGAAACGCCGGACTTTAAAGTCCGGCGTCCTGGTACTATAACCTATGAGGTTATTGGTATTAGTATTGTACGGCAGTTGCCCGATTGAGTGCCTGTTCAATATCAGGTGCCATCGAGCGGGTATACTGATAGCCAATCCGAAATAACTCCCGCGCTTTACCAACGTCGGCCGGACTATAGCCTGCTAAATCAGCAGGCTCCAGTAGTACATCGCAGTGGGAAAACTTTGCCTTCGTTTTACTTTGAACCGCCAAAATGATACTACGCTCAATAACCCCTCGCATCGAACGAATCGGCTTGGTCATGCCAAATGGGTTGCAATGCGCCCCAATCACAAAATCTACTTTATCTTCGATCACATCAACGGGTAAATTATTCAGAACCCCTCCGTCAACAAACTGACGTTTATTAATGAGTAAGGGCTCAAAAATACCCGGCAGGCAACAGGACGCCAGCACCGGGCGAATCAGTTCCCCTTTCTCGAAGATGACCTGCTCACCAGCGTTGAGGTCAACGGCAACCACATGTAATGGAATTTGTAACCCCTCAAACGAATCGTGTGGAATATATTTTTTATACAGTTCGGTTGCGGTGTCGATTCGCAATAAACCCATGCGATTCCAGGCAGGACGCAAATGCCGCATAAATGACGACGACTCAATTATTTTCAGGCCTTCGTCGGGTGTAAATCCGTGGGCAATCAACGCGCCAACAATGGCTCCGGCGCTGGTTCCGGCAATCTGGTCAAACCCGATCCCCATTTCCTGCAACGCTTTAATAACGCCCAGGTGAGCAATACCACGCGCCCCGCCCCCCGATAATGCCAAACCAATTTTCATACGTTTCAGCTCTTTGATTTGATAACGGTGTGTACCGTTTTTTGGTTTGTGTAGTGCGGGAGGAAACCGCACTACACAAATTCCGCCAGTTTCCCTTTCTCCTTAAGACGAACGCCTTTATCGGTGAGCTCAACCGTGGCGGCTTCAGTAACGGGATCATGTTCAAAAACCAGAATCCAGTTTTCCTGAGCGGCCTGTTGTAGGAGTTGCGTCTTCTCGTCCATCGTTAGCAATGGTCGTACATCATAACTCATCACATAAGGTAGCGGAATATGCGCCGAAGATGGAATCAAATCAGCCATATACGCTACCGTCCGATCGTTCACACGAAACAACGGCAAAGCCATTTTTTCGGTATGACCATCCACATAGCGTAAATCAATATCAGCAAAGGGAAACGGGTGTTCCATCAGGAAGGTCAACTGACCATGTTCCTGCAACGGTATAATGTTTTCATGCAGGAACGACGCTTTTTCGCGTGGGTTTGGGTGTGTGGCCCAATTCCAGTGGTCTGGGTGCACCCAATGGGTAGCGTTCTGAAAAACGGGAGTTAACCGGTCACCATCGCGCTGAACAGCTCCCCCTACATGATCAAAGTGCAGGTGCGTAAGCAACACATCCGTCACATCGGTTTCTGAATACCCTGCCTTATGAATAGAATTCAGCAAATTAGCATCGCCATGTAGGTCATAATGACCGAAAAACTTGGCATCCTGTTTGGTACCAATGCCCGTATCGACCAGTAAGAGTCGGTTACCCTGTTCGTATACTAAACAACGCATGGCCCAGGTACACCGATTTAGTTCATCGGCGGGGTTGAGTTTATTCCAGAGCGGCTTGGGGACAACGCCAAACATGGCCCCGCCATCGAGTTTAAAAAGACCAGTATCGAGGGTTTGGAGAGACATAAACGTGTTTTTTAGCAAGTTAGGATTTTATACCTATTGCCGAAAAACTGTATTAACCAGAAGTTCATTTGCGTATAAATGACGAACAAAAAGCCAGGTACCGTGAACAATCAACAAAAACAGTTCCTCAATATAAACAGTATCTTTCTGCGGAGCACCCAATTGCCTGATTGTGAAATTATAACAAATTTATCACGTTCAAACTTTTCCTCGATATTGGTCGTATAGTTTATACTATACCCTCGCATACGCCATGAAACGCATTGTCCATAAACACCCACTGGCTATTCGGTGGTTTCACTGGATTAACTTTCCAGTTCTGTTCGTTATGATCTGGAGTGGTCTCCTGATTTACTGGGCGTACGATCCCTATAAAATCCAGATCGGCGATTATACCCTGCTGTCATTCTTTCCCGATGGTTTCTATACGTTCCTGCATGTACCTCGCCGATTAGCCGAAGGAATGGCTTGGCACTGGGTATTTATGTGGCTGTTTATGCTAAACGGTCTGCTCTATGTGGGCTACACATTCATTTCGGGCGAATGGCGGCATCTGGTCCCGAATCGAAACTCGTTTCTGGAGGCCATTCAGGTAACCCTCTACGATTTTGGTCTTCGTAAAACTCAACCGCCCTTTATCAAATACAACGGTGCCCAGAAGATCGCCTATTTTTCCATCATGCTAATGGGCATTGGCTCGGTTCTAACGGGTTTCGCCATTTATAAACCCACCCAATTTTCGTGGCTGACGAGTGTACTGGGAGGCTACAAAGCCGCCCGACTGGAGCATTTCATACTAACGGTTGGCTACGTCCTGTTTTTTGCGATCCACATTTGGCAGGTGATTCGGGCGGGCTGGCAAAACTTCCAGTCGATGGTAACGGGTTTTGAAGTGATAAAGCCGCATAATCCAGAACACCCGGTTACGAACGAACCCGTCATTGATCAACCAATTGAACCGCAACCTGTCGAACCTTCACCTACCCCAACTCCTGCCCTATCATGAGCCAGTCAACAGAACCGAAACTCCCTGAAAGTGATATTCCTGAGTCGGCTGTTCGTCGGCGGATGCTTAAATCGTTTGGCTGGTTTGCAGTGGCCAGCGCCGTACCAGTTGGTGTATATCAGTGGATCACGAAGAGTCCCGGCGCTCAGGGAATTAAACGACCTTTTCGTAACATATTAAATGCCAATGAACAGGTAGCCCGAACGTACTTCAGCAATACGCACTTAGTACCCACATTCTCTATAGCCGATGCAGCAAAGAAAGCACGGGTCAATGGCTATGATGGTATTAAAACCCCCATTCCGGAAGACTGGAAGCTACAGATTGATCAGCCTTCGGAAACAGACCAACCACTCATGCTAACCATTGATGACATTAAAGCCCTGCCCAAACACGAAATCGTGTATGAATTCAAGTGCATTGAGGGCTGGAGTCAGGTGCAGCACTGGGGTGGTGCGCGACTGTCAGACTTTTTGGCGAAACATAAGCTGGGTACCCGAAGTGGCAACGGGCCTAATCCAGATAACACGGACGACCTATACAAGTATGTTGGCATGGAAACACCTGACGAAGGCTATTACGTAGGCATCGACATGGAAAGTGCCTTACATCCGCAAACATTACTGGCCTACGAACTAAACGGGGAACCCATTACAGCGCCCCACGGTGCACCGCTTCGGTTAATTATTCCCGTGAAATACGGCGTAAAAAACCTGAAACGAATCGGTCGAATTTTCTTCTCCGACGAGCGTCCGCGCGATTTCTGGGCTGAACGAGGGTATGATTATTATGTAGGCTTATAAAATCAATAGATCCAACAACTACGCCATGAATTACATCCTCACTCTCCTGACCGCTTTAGGGTTAGCTGCATCATCTCCTTTCGACAAACCGGCAAAACCAGCGGCCCAGCCTGTTATTGTACTGGAGTTATTCACGTCGCAGGGATGTTCTAGCTGCCCGGCCGCCGACAAGGCCTTGCAGGAAATTACTCAGCAAGCCATCCGATCAGGTCAGGCCGTTTATGGGCTGTCATTCCACGTCGATTACTGGAACCGGCTGGGCTGGCAGGACCCATTCAGTGCCAAACAATATACCGACCGGCAACGCCAATACGACCGTACCCTGAAAACCCAGACCTACACACCACAACTGGTCATTAACGGGAAGCAGGATATCGTTGGCGGCCAACGCGGACGTATTGAGCAGACTATTCAAACCATTCAGAAACAACCGGCATCGGCTTTTATAGGCGTCGATGGCACAGTTACCCGTGATGGAAAACAGGCAACCGTTTCGTACGAGCTATCTGCCGCTGGCCCTTATCGCGTAAATATAGCTTTGGTCCAGAAAGAAGCCCATACGGCAGTGAAGAACGGCGAGAATGGAGGTCGCACCCTCGTGAACACAAACGTAGTTCGGCAATTCAAAACCGTCGACGAATCAGGGACATCGGGAAAACTGGTTCTGCCCTTACCTACAGATCTGACTACCGATCAAACAGCCGTTCTTGTGTACGTGCAACGAACCGATAACGGGCAGATTGTTGGTGCAAAACAGTTGTGAGAATGAAGCGGTTTACTACTTGGCAAACCGCTTCATTCTCACGTCATGAAACTTTATTTTTCGTTTCTCCTACTTAGTTGGCTAACAGCTTTTTCGGCCTTCGCGCAGACCATTCCGTACCCCTATCCGGTACGATACATCACGTTGCATCAAGAGCAAAAAACGATGCGAATGGCGTATATGGATGTAGCTCCCGTCAGTACAGCAAATGGCAAAAGTGTTATTCTGTTTCACGGCAAAAACTTTAATGGCATCTACTGGCGGGATGTGATTGCTTTTCTAAGCAAGGCTGGTTACCGGGTTATTGTGCCCGATCAGGTTGGCTGGGGCAAATCTGATTATCCAGATTTACACTATAGCTTTCATGCCCTGGCAACTAATAACAAACGATTACTTGATTCCCTGAAAATCAACAAGGTAATCGTTATTGCCCATTCGATGGGTGGCATGTTGGCTACGCGATTTACCTTACTCTACCCAACTTTAGTCAGCCAGCTTATTCTGGAGAACCCCATTGGCCTGGAAGATTATCGTTCGTTTGTACCCTATTCTCCCCTCGATAGCCTGTACAAAACGGAAGTAGCAGCTACTTACGAGTCCTACAAGAACTATCAGCAGAGTTATTATCCACAATGGAAGCCTGAATATGAAGAGTGGGTTCGAGCGCAGGCAGCCGCTCTGACCGATCCACGATTCAAGCGCATTGCCTGGGCCAATGCGCTCACCTACCAGATGATTTACGAGCAGCCCGTCTGCTACGAATTCAAAAATATTAAGGTACCTACCCTACTCATCATTGGTCAGGCCGACCGAACCATTGTTGGCAAAGCCCGCGTCCCGAAAACTATAGTCAACCAATATGGCCAATACCCGATCCTGGGTAAGCATACGCAACAGCAGATTCCAGGTAGTCAGTTAGTTGAGCTTCCGGGTGTGGGTCATATTCCACATATACAAACACTGGAAGCCTACAAAAAGGCTGTTCTGGAATTTTTGAAGTAATGGTCCGCTGAATTTTAAACGGACTGGCAAAATCTGAGTTTATATACAATAAGGTACAGGAAACCTTCCTGGACTTCCTGTAAAATCTCAGTTTTTAGAATAGGACTGTAGATTAAACAATTATACTCAACAGATCATGAAAAACATACTCACTAGTTTATCCCTGCTGTTAATGGGAGCGTTAGCAGCAGCCCAGACTAAGCCAGCATCGCCTACGCCACCAGCCGTCATCTCGGTCATTGAGGATGTGAGTGGAAAACACTTCCAGCCCGATACAGCCTTTGCCGCTTTATCAGAGGAGGATGCTACCTTACTGGCGAAGGAACCCATTGCCAACTGGGGTTTGCTACAGGAATCGGGGCCGGCCATGACCTATTCAAATCTGGTCATTGGCACCCGCTCTTATCAGCTGGTTATCACCAAGCTACCCAAAGATGTGTTTCCAACAGCCACGTTGTTACGCTTCGTCAATCCTAAATCAAAGCCGGAGCCTATTGCACGCGGCACACTCAAACCCAAGGCAGAGGAAAAGCTAAAATGATGACTACAAACTAATCGTTTGGCTTCCAGACTTTAACGGCATTGTTTTCCCTTTCCAGCGCAACGTACCCGCTACGTTAGTGGGAAGGGAAACGGTGCCCGTTAAACCGCCAGCAGGCGTTTTCTGAAACTGCACGGCGATCTCACCCGCGGGATGCGGCATTTTCCCTTCTACACTAGTTAAGTCTCCCAGAAAAGGCTCGATACGAACTGACTTAAAACCTGGCTCGGCAGTTCGAATCCCGCAGGTTGTGGAAAGAAATTCGTATAAAGGAGACGCGCTCCAGGCGTGGCAATCGGAACGGGTTGGTTCGGGGTTTTCGGCGAAGGTGGTTAACCCCATTGCCAGCATGTCGCGCCAGGGTTTTAGCTGGACGATGAACTGATCACCAAGGCCCGTTTTTTTCAAGGCTTCAAACAGGTAGAATTTAAAGTAAAACGTCGCTTGCGTTAGTGATGTATCCGCTATGGTTTTCTGCAACAGAGCTGCCTGTTGCGCAACTGGAACAGCATTCGTCAGCACGGCCAGGATATTGGCGTGTTGACTAAAGGAATTCTTATCGGGCGTGTCGGCAAATAAATTACGACTGGCATCCCAACACTGTTCGTATACCGCTTTGTTCAGGCGTCGGGCGAGTTCGCGGTAATGCTCGGCTAGTTCGTTCTTTCCATAATGAGCCAGCAAATCGGCGGCCCGAGTATAGGTATAGGCCTGTTGCAGGGATAGAATACTAGACCCACCTTTACGGGCACCGTTTGGAACACCGCCCGAAATTTCATCTTTCGCATTTTTCCAGGCCGACCAGTCCACAAAGTTCCACCATTCCAGCGGTCCATTGAGCCCTGTTTTGGCCATACGCTGCTCATGCCAGTTCAATACACCCAAAATACCGGGCAGCATCGACTTCACAAATGCATCATCCTCCCGATGCATCCAGTAGTCATGAACCATACACACCCAGAACAATGAAAAAGTCGGAATAACCTGAAAATCAGCTGATGGGTACCGACTTTGCGTCAGGCCATCGTTGAATCGGCTGTGCTCATAATCAGTGATGGCTTTCCGCATCAACCGATCATCGCCCGTTACGTAGAGCGAAATCATGGATTGAATCCGGGTATCGCCTGTGTATTGCAATTGCTCATAATACGGGCAATCATAATAGGTTTCGCCCGCACAAAGCCGGGCCGTTCGCCAGCCAACATTCCAGAGTGCTTTCAGTGTGGTATCGCCCGGCATGGAGGTGCTGGCCGTGAACTTCGCTTTCTCCTCGAACGGATAAGCGGTAAATTTTCCAATAAGGTCGTCTAAAATCAATGGCTCCTCTTTCGTTTCAACCGTCAGCTGCAAGTAGCGATACGTGCGAAACCAGAGTGGTCGGAAGGTGCGCTTCTCGGAGCCGTCGGCCACAAACTGATCGTCGAAACCTCGCAGTGTCCGGCCTTCCACCTCATTCCGGTTTCCCTTTTTACCCTGCGCATCAACCAAGGCTTCGGCATAGGATAACGTCACAACGGCTCCCTTCCCTTTGCTTACCGTCAGTTCAGGATAGGCATTTGTGAGGTAGCTCTGGTCGAGCATAAACGTGGCTTTCGTATTAGCCGGAACCGTCACGGGTGATTTGCCTTGCAAAAAAGCCCCATCCATTTTGCCATTCTCACTCCGCCGGACAGCTGCCAGACGGACAACGTTTTCCTCCATCATCGGGATGGTACGAGGCACAAGGGCCCAGTTTCCATCGGTACCCAGACCACGCGGTTTAGTCGGGAAGCCAAACGGCTTGGCAGCTACCCAGGCTTTATCGTCAAACGCAGGCTGCTCCCAGCCCCAGGGGTATTTTGATGCATCGACATGATCGCCATCGCCCATAACAATGTAGGTTCTCAGCTTAGGAATGTCGTTTTTAATGGGCGAATACGCCAGATTCTGGTAAACCTTCCAACTGGCATCGGTATTAACCACTTTTTCGGTTTCGCCATCTCCCTGCAACAAAAAGCCAAGCTGGTAGCTCATTTGGGCAAACGGTGCGCTCTCGCCCATGTACCACACCTGCGCGGCCAATACATTACGACCCGCTTGCAGAAAAGGCGCAATGTCGAGTGTTTCGTAGTTCCAGTTTTGGGTATCACTACGAGCAGGCCCCAGCGCTACCGACTTGCCATTGACAAACAATCGGTACCGGTTATCGGCCGACACATGAACGACAAACCGAGCTGGCTTCTGCGCTAAATCAATGGCTTTCCGAAAATGATAAATACCATATTGCCGGGTTGGCGCTGTGGGGTGCACGATCCAGCGGGAAGGCCAGTATTGATTCGTCCAATCGGGCGTAACGGTTTGGGCAAAACCAGCCGATTTTATGAGTAAGAAGAGGGCGACAAAAAGTATAAATCGTTTCATAAAAGCCAAATAATTCGCAAGATAAGAGACATTTTTACTGGACTTACTGATTATCCGCTTCTCGTTGTACTTTCGCAACAGATTCCCTAACTCTGGTACCCGCATGTATTTCCTTGGATTCGACCTCGGCAGTTCGTCTGTCAAAGCTTGTTTAGTAGATGCCGAAAGCGGCAAAGTTGTAGCCTCGGCCTTTTTCCCTCAGCCTGAAATGGTTATCGAATCTCCGCAAGTGGGGTTCGCTGAACAACAGCCTGAGATCTGGTGGCAAAACGCTTGTTTAGCCAGTAAGGCGGTTATGCAACAGGCTAATATCCAACCCGCTGATGTAAAAGCCATTGGCATTTCGTATCAGATGCATGGTCTGGTGGTGGTTGATAAGGAGTTCAATGTACTGCGACCCTCCATTATCTGGTGCGATAGCCGAGCTGTTCCGTATGGAAATCAGGCGTTCGACGCGCTGGGCCATGATCGAACATTACACCACCTGCTGAACTCGCCGGGCAATTTCACCGCAGCCAAACTCGCCTGGGTGAAAGCCAATGAGCCAGACGTATACGCCCAGGTGGACAAGTTCATGCTCCCCGGCGATTATCTGGCCGCCCGCATGACCGGCGATATTGTCACAACGGCGTCGGGGCTTTCGGAAGGGGCATTCTGGGATTTCCAGGCCAACCAACCTGCCCAGTTCCTACTCGATTATTTCGGTTTCGACTCATCCTTGATCCCAACCATCAAGCCAACCTTTGCTCCACAGGGCGAGATAACGGCTTCGGCAGCTGCTGAGTTGGGCCTTGCAGCCGGAACCCCCGTCACCTATCGCGCTGGCGATCAACCGAATAATGCCTTCTCACTGAACGTACTGGAACCAGGTCAGATTGCCGCTACGGCGGGCACATCGGGCGTGGTGTATGGTGTGAGTGATCAGGCTAAATACGACCCAAAATCGCGGGTCAATACGTTTCTACACGTTAGTAACACCATGGAAGCGCCACGCTATGGGGTGCTGCTTTGCGTAAATGGCACGGGCATTCTGAATAGCTGGCTTCGAAATCAGATGCTGAATCGATCAATTGGCTATGATGAGATGAATAAGCTGGCGCATGAATCGCCCATTGGTGCCGATGGTTTAGTCTGTCTACCCTTCGGTAACGGTGCCGAACGTATGCTCGAAAACGCCGATTTAGGAGCGTCGTTTCACGGGCTACAGTTGACACGCCACGGGTTGCCCCACATGATCCGGGCCGCCCAGGAAGGCATTGTATTTGCGCTTTACTACGGCATCCAGATTATGGAAAGCGTGGGGGTAGGTTTGCAAACCATCCGGGCGGGCGAAGCCAATATGTTCCTCAGCCCCCTCTTCCGCGACACAATGGCTAACCTGACGGGAGCAACTATTGAATTGTACAATACGGATGGTGCCCAGGGCGCTGCCCGAGGAGCTGGCCTGGGACTTGGCCATTACAAAACCGCACAGGAAGCGTTTACCGGATTACACGTCACCAAGACCATCGAGCCCGATATGCGGGCGCAGGAAGCCTATCGGGATGCCTATGGGCGGTGGTTGTCTGTTTTACAGTTATAAGCGTTTACTGGAAACTAATTATTCCTATGAACCCCATCTTCGCCAAACTCAATTACAAAGCGCAAGCCGAAATCGCGGTGATTAACTTGCCCGTTGAATTTTCGCCTGTTGTCGATGAGATGCGTCCCCTAACCACCATTGTAACCGATCCCCAACAAATTCAGAAAGGTGAGTTTGCCATTGCCTTCGTAAAAACACAGCAGGAAGTGGATACACTTAGCCCGGTATTAGCAGATAAATTAACCGGTGATGCTATCCTCTGGATGACGTATCCTAAAGGCAGTTCGAAGAAACATAAATGCGATTTCAATCGGGATACCGGCTGGACACTTTTGGGCCAACTGGGCTTTGAGCCCGTTCGGATGGTGGCGATCGACGAAGACTGGAGCGCGCTTCGGTTTCGTCGGGTTGAGTACGTCAAAAAAATGACCCGCCGGGAGAGCGGAGCCCTGACAGAGGCAGGCAAAACAAAAACTACGCAGAAAGGGGTCTGAAAGATTATTGATTACATAAGTTTTGTAAAAGGGTCAAGACCTCGTGCCACGGCTACTTTAGAGTAATATCTAAACCGTGGCACGAGGTCTTGACCCCTTTTGTGAAAATCCAATGAGGAAAAACCAGTGTTAACTCGCTTTTCAACCAAGTATCAACTCAACCACGTTCTCATGTCTGACATTCAGTTAACCCTTGGCGAAAAAACCTATTTCCCTTTTCTGGAAAAGCCGGTTCAATACGAAGGTCGCGAGTCCGATAACCCGCTGGCGTTTAAGTTCTACGATGCCAACCGGCTCATTCTGGGCAAACCGATGAAAGACCTATTTCGATTTGCAACGGCTTACTGGCATACCTTCTGCGGAACCGGTGCCGATCCCTTTGGCCCGGGGGTTAAACATTTTCCCTGGGATGCCAACGCCGATCGGCTGGCTGCGGCTCACGACAAAATGGATGCGGCTTTTGAGTTCATCACGAAAATAGGCATGGAGTATTACTGCTTTCACGATGTCGATGTGGCACCCGAAGGTAACTCAAACGCCGAATTCGAGAAAAATTTCCGCGCCATTGTCGACTACGCCAAACAGAAACAGGCAGCCAGCGGGGTAAAACTGCTATGGGGAACGGCCAACCTGTTCTCGCACGAACGCTACATGAATGGGGCGAGTACTAACCCCGATTTTCACGTGCTGGCACACGGCGCCTGGCAGGTGAAGAACGCCATCGACGCAACCATCGAATTAGGCGGTTCGGGCTACACATTCTGGGGAGGTCGGGAAGGCTATATGTCGCTGTTGAACACCAACATGAAACGCGAAACCGAACATTTAGGTAAGTTCTTGCAAATCAGCCGTGATTATGCGCGCAAGCAGGGTTTCAAAGGGTCATTCTACATCGAGCCGAAGCCAATGGAACCCAGCAAACACCAGTACGATTTCGACGCGGCTACGGTTGTTGGCTTCCTGAATCGTTATGGCTTGCAGGATGATTTCGAACTGAACATCGAAACCAACCACGCTACACTGGCCAATCATACCTTCGCGCATGAGTTACAGGTGGCCGCCGACAACAATATGCTCGGCAGCATCGACGCCAACCGGGGTGATTACCAAAATGGCTGGGATACCGACCAGTTTCCGGTAGATGTGTATGAATTAACCGAAGCCATGCTGGTAATTCTGGAAGCGGGTGGACTAAAATCGGGCGGAGTTAATTTCGATGCCAAAACGCGCCGAAACTCTACCGATCTGGAGGACATTTTTATCGCGCATATCGGTGGTATGGACACCTTTGCCCGGGCAGCCATTGCCGCCGAAGCCATTCTGGATAAATCGCAATACAAGAAACTACGCGCCGACCGCTACGCCAGCTACGATTCGGGTGAGGGGGCACGTTTTGAAAAAGGCGAGCTAACGCTCGAAGATCTGCGTGCGTACGCTATGCAAAACGGTGAGCCAAAACAACTCAGTGGCAAGCAGGAATTATATGAAATGATTGTCAATCAGTATATTTAATGCGATGGAACGCTGCTGGTTATGCTCGGCATGATTAGTTTTGATTGTTAGCGTAAATCATATTGATCATAACCAGCAGCATTCCAGTTCTTCCTATGAAAACCATACTCCTTATTCTCGCCTGCCTTCCTGCCTTCGCCCAAACCAGCGAGGACGAAGCGGCTGTCCGCACTACCATAAAGCTGATGTTCGATGGTATGCGAAAAGCTGATTCAACACAGATCAAGAACACCTTTCTACCCGGTGCAACCTTGCAAACTATCGCAAAAAATAAGGAAGGAGCGGTTTCGGTACGGACAGACGACATGGGTAAGTTTGCCGCTTCTGTCACTAAATATCCCGCGTTTACACTCGATGAGCGGCTCTCGGGTATGGAAATAAAGATTGATGCCGAACTGGCTACTGCCTGGACACCCTACGTTTTTTACCTGAAGGAAGCCAAAAGTCACTGTGGCGTCAATGCATTTACCCTCGTGAAAGTGAATGGTAACTGGAAGATTCAAAACATCATTGATACACGCCGGAAAGAAAACTGCCCGGATTTACCGAAGCAATAGCAAGGTTAATGAATAATGAATAATGAACTAGACATTCCCCTACTAATCAACCAATAACATTATCCATTATCCATTATCCATTTATTCCCCTCCCCACTTCGGTTTTCGCTTCTCCAGAAAAGCAGCCATCCCCTCCCTGGCATCGGGAGTTTGTTGAAGCTGTACAAACTGGTCATACAGAAACGCCTGCTGTTCCTCGGACGCTTCTCGCTTTAGTTGTTGGTAAGCGCTTAATCCAGCCTGCATTGCTGTTGGCGAAAACTGCTTTAGTTCGTCGATCAGACGCCCTAATGCTTCATCTAGTTCACTGGCGGGCACAACACTCGTTACCAATCCAATTGAGTAGGCTTCTGTGGCCATGAGTGTTCGGGCACGCAGACAAAGATCAAGTGCCGTACGGGCGGGCATAATATCAAGTAATAGCGCCAGCACTTGAAACGGAAACAATCCGCGCTTGACTTCAGGCAAACTAAACGTGGCCGACTCAGCTGCTACAACGTAGGTGCTACCTCCTACTAACAAAAATCCACCGGCATACACTGGTCCCTGCACGCGTGCAATGCAGGGTTTGTGTAATTCCACCAGCAACTCTCCCAACCGAACTGGCCCTGATGGTTCAGGTACGGTCATTACCTCCTGATCACCCGATGAAAGGCTTTTCAGGTCCATTCCGGCACAAAATGTATCGCCCGCAGCTGCCAGCACCACCAGCCAAACATCGGTTGTAAAGTGAGCGTATGCCAGCGCGAAGGCCAGTTCCGCCAACATGGGCGGGTTGAGCGCATTCTTCTTTTCAGGGCGATTCAGGGTGATGGTTAGTACGTGATCATCCAGCGATACCATGAGGTATCGAAAGCCTTCGGAGGGTAACTGAGTGACTTGTTCAGCAGTGTACAGCATAGGCAGAAAGATACATAAATACCGTTAAAGAAATCTTCAGAAACAAGTATATGGTTATGTGTGCATTTGCAGTTAGCTAGGAAAAGCGCTATCCTTTCCCCTTATCTATTCATGAGAACGTTCCTGGTTCTATCTCTGACATTCCTGGGCATTCAACTAGCACAGGCGACTCATTTAATTGGTGGTTATATTCAGGCTAAAGCTGCTTCGGGTTCCTCGTTGACGTATGAGATTACGGTAACCCTCTACTCGTATATAGGCCCTGCCACAACGGAGGCATCGTCCATAAGTGTTTGCTTTGGCGATGGTAATACAGCTACAGTCACTCGCGCAAGCTTGGTAAATGTTCCGCTTGGTAGCAACAATATCAGTTCAGGTATTGGCATTAACACCTACCGGATCAACCATACGTATGCCGGACCGGGCGTATATACCCTAATGACATCACTAACTAACCGAACACCAGCCGTCAACGTCCTGAACAGTACAGTGCAACAGGAACCGCTAGCGCTTACAACTACGTTTACAACCGTTTCGGCGGCAAATCAAACCCCATCTCTATCCATTCCGACAACAGGACTATATATCCCTATAAACCAGAAAATTACACTCCCACTTCACGCGATAGATGTCGATGGCGACAGCCTGGTTTATGGGCTCGCTAAATCACAGACGAACACAATGAGTGATTTTTGTAATTATCGGCAAATGTCTACTTACCAGTTTCCGAACGATGCGACGCATCAGGGAACCTATAAACTCAACAGTCGCACAGGAGATTTAACATGGGATGCACCCACTAAACTGGGCAACTACACTATTGTTATCTCAATAAGTGAATATCGTAATGGTGTTCTTCTCAGTCAAACAGCCCAGGAAATTATGGTAATCGTTGCCGACCTACCCGGTACGCCAAGTACCATTCCGGCTTACGAACCTGCTATTGAAGGAAATGGTATCATCACAGCGATACCAAATTATATCGACTCCGATATGGTACTCACCGCCTTTCCCAGCCCCGTAGAGGACCGCTTGCAGGTCGTTATTCAAACCAGCAATCCAACCACAGCTACTCTACAATTACTAGACATAAACGGCCGAAACGTACACGAACAGACCTTCAATCGGGCTTCCCGTGAGCACGAGCAAAGTATTAATATGACTAGCTTGGCACCAGGCACCTATTTGGTTCGGGCTATGGTTGGTGGACGGTCATTGTTACGGAAGATTGTGAAGCGATAGTTTTCTAGTTGCTTTGGTTGCTTTTCATATGCCATATCTTCAAGATATGGCATATGAAAAGCAACCAAAGCAACTAGAAAAGCTGCTTCCAAGTGCCTTTTACCCAGTTATATTTGAGGGTGCTGGGCAAGGCTCGCCAGAAGTATTTGTTCACTTCAACGGCAAAAGAAGGCTGCATATAACAGTTAATGGCACAGCCCTCGCAAGCGGGCAAACGACCTTCCAGGGCTACTAATTTCTGTACCTCACTGGATTGATAGAGATTGTACAGATTATTATCAATAGCGAAGTCTTTCAGGCCCAGATGGTAGCAGGGCAGGACAAGTTTGTTTTCGGGAGAGATTACGATTGTGGTGCTGGCCGCCCGACAAATCGGCTCTTCGATATGATTGCCGCCATCGCGCCGGAGTTGAATAAATCCTTCGTTGAGGTAAACGTTTTTCTGTTTTCCCCACCATGATAGCTGACGGAGCGTATCCTCCGAAAGCCGATCACCAGTTTCGACTGTGTTGTACTCGAATACGGGGTTCAGAATCAGTACCAGATCGTTTGGCAGGCAAACTTCTTCGTGCATTTGCCTGATTTGATGCACGTTATGTTCAAATACCGTAAACAGAATATCCGGGCGTTCCCCCAACTGCCGGGCAATGCCAATCGACTCCATCACTTTATCAAAACATTTTACGCCCCGTGAGCGGTCGTGTTCGTCAGCAATTGGCGAATCGAGCGAAAAGTGGAGCATGTCAATCAGTCCCCGCAGTCGTTCGGCTTGTTTGGGGTACAGCAGCGCGTTGGTTGTAACGGTAGTTATGAGGCCGAGTTGTTTGGCTTCCTGTAGCAGTTCGGGAAGTTGGCGATGCAGCAAGGGTTCGCCCCCGGTGAAATCTATAACGCGAACCCCTAATTTTTTGAGATCCCGAAAATTCTGACGGGCATTCTCAAGCGTCACATAAGGCGAAGGGCGCTCCCAGATGTCGCAAAAACTACAGCTCGCATTGCAGCGATACGTCAGGTAGTAATTGCACAGAACCGGGTGGGAGACAATTCGCATAATGAAGGAGTAAAGGGAGGAGGGGAAGAAAGGAGGAGAGGGAAAATCCTTCCACCCATTCTTCCCCCTCCTCCCTTTACTCCTTTTAAATTAACATTTTAAACAACGTCACAACCTTATCTTTCAGGTCTTTCCGGTCCACAATGAAATCGAGGAAGCCGTGATCCAGTACAAACTCGGCGCTTTGAAAGCCTTTTGGTAAGTCTTTCCCAATAGTTTCGCGGATAACACGAGGGCCGGCAAAACCAATTAAGGCTTCAGGTTCTGCAATGTTAAAATCGCCCAGCATCGCGTATGAAGCCGTAACTCCACCCGTTGTTGGATCAGTCAACAGAGAAACATAGGGCAATTTAGCCTTGTCTAACAGGGCGAGTTTAGCAGAGGTTTTGGCCATTTGCATCAGCGAAAAACCAGCCTCCATCATACGCGCTCCCCCCGATCGCGAAATCATCAGGAAAGGCGTCTTATTTTTAATGGCGTGATCAATTGCGCGGGCTATTTTTTCACCGACAACCGATCCCATCGACCCCCCAATGAAGTTAAAATCCATTACGGCCATGGTTACCGTCAGCCCATTCATAGGCCCATAGGCTGTGCGAACGGCATCTTTCAACCCTGTTTTTTCAATGGTGGCTTTCACCCGTGATGGGTAGGGCTTGGTGTCAACGAAATTCAGTGGATCGGCCGACTGCATGTTTGCATCGAGTTCGGTAAATTCATTCTCATCGAACAGGATGGAGAAATAGGCCTCGGAACCAATTTTCTCATGATAATTGCAATGTACGCAGGTATACGCGTTGAGTTTATGCTCCCGCGTCTGCATTGCTTTTTTACAGTTCGGACACTGATACCACAACCCATCGGGAGCCTCCCGCTTCATTTCGGTTGGGGTCTGAATACCTTTATCTTTTCGGACGAACCAGGACATTTTCAGTAAGTAGTTAGCAAGAAAGGGTCGTAAAGGTACAAAGAAAACAAGACCAACCAGTAAAAGTTGGTATGATGGCACTCCAGGACAAGTCGTGTTTTTGACAGGATTACAGGATTAAGAGGATGGCAGGAAAAAGAATGATGCTGTTAATCCTGTAATCCTGTCAAAAAAATAAATTAAGAGCCGAGCCGTCTTTGCCCAAAACCAGATAGTCGTTTTACGGCTTATCTGATTTTTTTATGCCCGATAAAGTTGTTGATTTGCCCCATGAAACATGCATTCACGGTTTTACTGATGGGCGTTACGTTATCCGCCTTTGGTCAGGCTTCGGTAGCCTACTACCCTTTCAACAACATTGTTACGGTCAGTTCCAACGCCGACCGAGCCTTCTGGTTTGACGGTCGCCTGCAAACCAACACTATTTTCGGATCGCTCAGTACCACGTTGTGCCCCATGGTGAATGTGTCCAGAAAAAGTCAGGTAAATTTTTACACAGGGCTGGGGGTTCGCTTCAATGCGCTCAACAGCATTGATGACCGGGATATTCTGGAGGGGTATTCTCTGCATGTTGGTGCTCGGATTAAACCGCTCACATTCATGCCTAACCTGCGTGTGGCCTTTGAAATAGCGCCTTATTCACGCAAAGATTTTAAGACCGGGAATCTGCAGTCGTTCCTGGGGCTGGTATATCAGTTTAGTAAAAAGGGGAAATAAAATAGGGAGGAAGGAGGAAAGGGAAGAGAGGGAGGAAAAGGGTTGCTTTCGCATTTACTCTTTGTCCCTTTCGTCCCTCTCCTCCTTCCTCCTCTATTTGTTATTATACGACATCGTACCGTGCTCGAGCTTATCGGCCCGGTCGAACAGTTGTAAAGCCTTTTGGTAGGTATCATCTGTTTGGCCGATAACCCGGAAGAACTCGTTATTCTGTCCAGCTTTGTTGTTCTTCTGGTACACAGAGCGCGCTACCAATGCCTTTATCTGGTTACGGATGTAGTTTTTCGAGCGGTTATACTCCTTCTCGTTAAACTTGATCCCCTCACTGGTTGCGATTTTCACCAGGCGGCCCATTTGCTCATCGTTGATCGTAACGGTGCGATTGAACTCATCAAAAGGCATTTTTTCCAGTTTTTTCCGATTGTCATTTGCGTATTCCATAGCAAACTCACGGATGATACTCTTGCCGTACAGTTGTACTAGATAGGCTGTTTGCCAGGTCGAATCACGTGGAATGAAATAGTCAGGTGTAATACCGCCCCCGCCATACACAACCCGACCGCCATCCGTCTTGAACTTCAGTTTGGGGTCATTTTTAATGGAATCGGCAATGTAATATTCACCCCGTTTCGAGCGCTGTTCGAGATCTTTTTCATAGTCTCCTTCATGACCGGGTACGTAGGGTTTTTGAATACTCCGCCCGCTGGGTGTGTAATAGCGCGAGATCGTTAACCGCAGTTCGGAGCCATCGGAAAGTGTCACGGGCATTTGCACCAACCCTTTCCCAAACGACCGCCGACCGGCAATCAACGCGCGATCATGGTCCTGCAATGCACCCGATACAATTTCAGAAGCCGATGCGCTGCCCTCATCAACCAGTACAACCAGGGCGCCCTCTTCAAACTGCCCGGCAATGTGTGCATAGGTTTTCCGATCGTAACGATTGTCTTTCCCATCGGTATACACCAGAAGTTTATTGCCTGAGATGAATTCATCGGCAATGTTCGTTGCCCGGTCCATATAGCCACCAGGATTGTTCCGCAAGTCCATCATCAACTGTGTCATCCCCTGCGATTTAAGCGAAGACAGTGCGGTTTTGAACTCGTCGTAAGTTGTTTCGGAGAAGCGGTTGATTTTGATATAGCCTGTTTTGGCATCAATCATATAAGCCGCATCGACCGAGTAGGTCGGAATCCGGTCGCGGGTTACGGTAAACTCCTTTGGTTGTTTATCGCCCTTCCGTAAAATAGTTAGTTTAACATCGGTACCTCGTTTACCACGCAAGGCTTTAAAAACAGCGCTGTTTTCAATTTTGGTACCTGCCAGCGGTTTATCATCCACCTTAATGATCTTATCGCCACTCAAAATTCCGGCGGATTCAGAAGGGCCACCGGCCAAGGGCGTAACCACGTAAACAGTGTCTTTGTAGATATTAAATTCTACCCCAATGCCATCGAAACCACCTTCCAACTGCGACCGGGCCGCAACAGCATCCTGTGGGTTCATGTAGGCCGTGTGTGGATCAAGTTTTTCGAGCATTTTCGTGATCGAATAATCGACCAGATCGTCCGTATTAACCGTATCGACGTAGTTATTTTCAATCAGTCGCAAAATTTCCTGGTACTTGGCATAGCCTCGTCCAATGCTATTCATGCTTTTAGTGCCGCCAAAAAAAGTAGCGCCAATAAGCATTCCTCCAGCCAGCGTGATACCCAGAATCATAGGTAATCGAACTGTTGCTTTATCGTTCTGAATGACACGTTTAGGCATATTGGCCTCACGATCCGACGATTCATTCGCAGTATTAGTATTCTCCTCCATTCGTTCGTCCCTTAACTGGTGTCTTAATCTAGTTCCATAACGTTTTGAAGATAGCGAAATGTTTGCCAGAAATAGGGTTAAAACTTAAAAAAACATAAAAGCACGTATTCCTCTAGTTTACGGCCCTTGCCAGGAGCCTAAACCAGCGAAATACGTGCATCAGCTATTGTTAGGGTTGATACTCATTCAGTGTATACACCGTTACGCCAGGCATCGCTTTAAGCAGGCTCACCATTAGTTCCCGATGCGAAGCACCCACCCCAACAACAACTCGCCGAAAGCCTGCCTGTCGGGCGCGGTTCACGATATTCTGGCACATGCCTTTGTTACGAAGGGTCCAGTAGGTCAGCATTTCACGCACGCCGTTTTCAGGAAAACCTTTCAGCCCAAACAGGTACCGATTCCCGTAGAAATTACCAAAATCGGTGTACTTATCCCAGTCAGCGGTGTTCAGAAATTCCGTCGATTTACCGGCTTGGTTCGCTTTATTCAGTAATCGCTGTAGTGAATTATTTTCATTCACTAGCTTCTCATAGGTCCGATAGTCAGTGGAGTTTGTATCGGCTTCAATTGCCTTCTCGAAAATCTTATACAATGAGTCTGTTTTGCCCCAGGCAGCACTCCAGGGCGTGTTATATTTCTGACAGTCCATCGCCCTGATTTTATCCAGCTTCAGCGACTGAGCGATTGGATGGAAGATGTTGTAGTATTCGTTCGTACGCCGAAAACCAGCGTTTTTCAGGGAATCAACGGGGCCGAGTATGCGGGTAAACGTAGCTACTTCTTCGGCACCGAACGCGGAACGCATTTTATCAAGCAGGTAAAACTGATAGGAAGCATTCCCAAAATCGTGCGTCAGAAATAAGGCATGCGCCAACTTCATGCGCTCCTGATGAAAATACGGATGCTTCTGAAGCAACTTATACTGACGAGCAATGAATGCTTGCGGATGTTTCGGTAGAGGATAGCCTACTTTGGTGAGGTAGGCCAGTCGTTTATCAATAGCTTCTTTGTTCCAATGGCGATCCAGCGCATCGTAATCCTCGGGCGAAAGGTTTTCACCAAATACAGCATCCGGTTTAAACGCAAGTGCTTTATTAATTGGGTACGAGAAGTCTTCAGTAGGTTTAGCACCATAATCGTGAGCAGCGGCAATAAACAGGACTTCGAGGGGTTGATTAGTCTTACCTGATTGGGCAGTGGCCAGAAATGAGACAGTTGTCAGCAAAAGTGAGAGGAGCAATTTCATGGTGGTTACAACTATGTTGGTGAATTGATGGGTCAAAAGTGCAGCCTCCCTCCTGCCTTAACCAAGTCTATTCGACCAACACCACTGTTAAATCGGCTAACAGTTTTCTGAACCGACCAACGCTTATTTAACATCACACACGCGTTGGTCGGTCAAAATCAGGTGTTGGTCGATTGAACTTGCTCGTCCGGGTTTAGCTACTGTATTTCGTACTCCCGTCGATATGCTATTGCCATGATCCTGAGTATACCTGCCTTCCTTAACAACCGTACGCGTGTTCGTAATCTGCTCTATTTGTTACTTTGGGCCATTATGATGTTAACGAATGCCTATGAACCGCAAACGGATTCACTGGTTTTTAACGAGCTGGAAATTTCATTTAGTTTCTCATTCTGGTTCACCGCCTGGTTTGAACACGCTGTTGTACTCACCCGTTACCTCAGTCGCAGGCAGATAGGATGGGCTGTTCTGGGATCGGCAGTGGCTATTTTAGGGTTCGTTATTATTCGCTATCTACTGGAACAAGTCCTCTTCTGGCACCTGTTTGGCTTCACCAATTATGATCCGAACGTTTCTACAATCGCGTATGCCTGGGATAATCGATATTATGCGTTTTGGGCAATTGGCATAGGGCTGGCATTCAAAATTATTGAAGATTGGTTCGTCCATGAACAGGAACGAACCGCTCTCGTCAGCGAACGAAATACGGCTGAACTGGCTTTCCTGAAATCGCAGGTGAATCCGCACTTCTTGTTCAATACGCTCAACAACATCTATTCACTTGCCTACACCAAATCGGATGCGGCACCGGGTGCCATTCTTAAACTGTCGGAATTGATGCGGTATATGCTCTACGATAGCAATGGCCAAAGTGGAGGAACCGGGCGCGTTTCTTTATCCAAAGAAGTGGCTTATCTGCAAAACTACGTTGAGCTTGAAAAACTTCGGGTAGCTAATGCCAATGTCCTGTTCAGCATAGATGGAAATACCGATCTGTTTCGTATCGAGCCCCTGCTGCTGGTATCGTTCGTTGAGAATGCATTCAAGCACGGCGACTTAACCGATCCCAATCAGCCCTTAGTTCTTGATTTGAGTGTACGAAACGGTAGATTGCGCTTTGATACACTCAACAAAAAAATAAACCGCCAAACAGATTCATCTGGTGGTATTGGCCTGGCAAATGTACAGCGCCGACTATCGTTGCTGTATCCTAATCAGCACACGCTTCATATCACCAATGATCCGGATACTTACGCCTGTTCGCTGGAATTGACGTTGTAATTTCTACCTAAAGACCTTATTATGCGCTGCCTGATTGTTGACGATGAACCCCTTGCTCATGCCATTTTGAGTGACTACATCCGAAAAGTGCCTTTTCTGGAACTGATTGGCGCAACAACCAGCCCTATTGACGCCTTAACCCGCGTACAACGGGGAGAAGTAGACCTTGTGTTCCTGGACATTCAAATGCCGGAACTCACAGGAATACAGTTTCTGAAACTGGTAGAGAACGTCGTAAATAGCCACAAATGCCGGGTTATCCTTACCACTGCCTACTCCACGTACGCCCTGGAAGGTTACGAACATAATGTGGTCGATTACCTGCTCAAACCGGTTTCCTTCGAGCGCTTCTACAAAGCCGTGCAAAAGCTATTCCCTCTCATTTCGCCAGTTGCAGTTGCCCCTAATCCGGCTATGGATCATGACACGAATAACCCGCCGGAAGCACCAGCCAAAGAGTTCATTTTTGTTAAGACCGAATATCGATTACAGCGCGTTGGCCTGAGTGACATTCTCTACTGCGAAGGCTTAAAAGATTACGTATCTATTTATACCCCGACAGAACGTATTCTGGTCCTTCAAACCATGAAAAGTCTGGAAGAAAAACTCCCCGCGAATCAGTTTGCACGCGTCCACAAATCCTACATTGTTGCTCTCAATCGTATCGAATCCATCGAGAAAAACAGAATTTACATTGATCACCCCGGTCGGGCGCAGGATGTGATTCCCATTGGCGAAACCTATCGGGATGCTTTCTATCGACTTATTGAGGAGTAGCCTGGTGGCTTAACTGCTTAAACAACCTCGGTCTGTTGTTGCCAGAATTGCGAATACGCCTTCCCGTTTTTCAGCAAATCCACATGTTTGCCTTCCTCAATAACCCGGCCTTGCTCCAGTACGACAATCTTATCGGCCTTCCGAACGGTGCTGAGTCGGTGGGCAATTATGATAATGGTTTTGCCCTCTTTCCGAAGCTGCTGTACCGTACGTTGCACAAACTGTTCCGATATTGAATCCAGTGCCGATGTAGCTTCATCTAAAATCAGTACCTCAGGCCGACGATAAAGGGCTCGGGCAATGGCTAACCGTTGCTTCTGTCCACCCGACAGTGTCGCTCCGTTTTCACCTAAGTACGTGGTAAACCCATTCGACATTCGTTCAATGAAGTCGGTTATGCCTAACTGATCACAAATGGCAAGTAGCCGTTGCATGTCGGGTTGCTCATCCCCAATCGCAATATTTTCGATCACATTGCCCGCAAACAGGTCGATCTTCTGAGGCACTACACTAACCACCTGACGCAGGCTGTCGGGATGCAGATGTTTGATATCGTAATCACCGATGAAGATGCTGCCACTTTGCAAGGGATAAAGGCCCTGTACCAGCGACATCAACGTGGATTTACCCGACCCACTTTCGCCCACAACCGCCGTAATTTTCCCTTTGGGCATTGTCAGGACCAGATCATCGAAAACCGTAGCACGGGTACCGTACCGGAAGGTTACGTTCTGAAAACGAATTGCCCCCACCATAGTGGGCTGTAGCTCTACTTTGTTTTCCGTCGATTCACGCTCCAGATCCATAATCTCAAACAGTCGGTCGGCAGCAATCAGCGCTTCCTGGATGCTTCGATTTGATCCGATGAGACCGGCGGCAGGGCCCGTGAAATAGCCAATCAGCGCATAAAAAGACAGGAGTTCGCCGGGAGTCAGGTCATTCTGTAGTACATAACCAGCACCGGTCCAGAGCAAAATGATGGTAAATAACCGCGTAACAAATTCAGATGCATTACCGGCATAAATACCCGCACTACCCGTCTGAAAAATCGTTTGTAATAGCGAAACGAAACGAGTTTCTGTTTTCTGGCTGGCAAACTGCTCCAGTCCGAATCGCTTAATGGTCGGCATGGCATTCAGAGACTCAACTAATTGTGCTTCAAGATCGGCCGAGTTCTCCATCAATTTCCGCTGGTATCGCTGGTTGAATCGGTTCATGGCCCAGTAAATACCCGCATAAAAGGGTACAATGAGCACCAGAATCAGCGCGAGCTTCCAGTAGTAGGTAAACATCAGCGCGAACGAGAAAATGACGATCAGGACGTTAACGAGCAACCCAAGCGCAATATCATTGACAAACGACCGAATTTTAACAGCATCGTTCACCCGTGAGATCACTTCTCCTACCCGCATGGTATCAAAAAACGACTGCGGCAGTGTCATCAGATGTTTGTAATAGCCTAAAATCAGCGCAGCATCAATCCGTTGACCCGTTTTCAAATTGAAGAAACTCTTGTTGGCATTGATAAAGATCTGCAGGACCAGCAGCCCAATCATAACCACACTAAGCAGATTCAGCAGATTCCGATTACCGTTGACCAGCACATTATCGACGATTTTCTGAATATAAATGGCCGAAGACAAACCCAGAATTGTGTAGATCAGCGCACCAAATAGGGCTTGTATCATTACCGATCGGTGGGGTTGCAGCAATTGCCAGAACCGCTGCAATACGGGCACTTTCTGGTCGCCAATCTTGAACGTCTCATCGGGCACCAGTAAGACCAGCAATCCAGTCCAGACGGCTTTAAACTCCTCGGGCGAGAGCTGGTGTATTTGCCCATCAGCAGGGTCCATGACCGTAATCTGTTGGGGAGTGATGCGGTAAATAACCACATAGTGTTGCAACTGACTATTGCGAATGTTCACGTGGGCAATAGTCGGTTGTGGAATTTTCGACAGGCTCTCAAACGGTGCTTTGACACCTTTTGCCTGAAAGCCCAGTTTCTGCGCAGCCTCAACCATACCCAGTACGGTCGTGCCTTTCTGATCGGTGGCGGCTAACTGCCGAATCCGGGCAACGGGCAATAAAAGTCGATAATAGGCCGCCACTGAGGCCAGACAAGCGGCTCCGCAGTCGGTAATATCCCGTTGTTTGATTTTCGTACGAGCGCTGATACTCTTTGCCGCGATCCACTCCCGAATTCGCTCCATTTGCCCAAATAGATTACCATTTTTACCTTCATTGATTGCATTCATAGGGTAGTACCGCCCCCCTTCTGCGCGCTTGTGGTAGCAGTTTTCGAACTGCTAATGGCTGGATTTAACCAGTCATCGGCTTTATCATAGAGTAGTTGAAACAACGAACGACGTGCCACCTGAAAGCGGGTTTGCACAGTCATTCCTTTCTTCAGGCGACCCTTATAGCCGTTCCGTAAACTCAGGTAGGGTTTATCCAACTGGCATCGGACTTTGAATACGGGCTCCCCATTTGATGTTGTAAAATCGTTCGCAATATCGATGACACGCCCCGTAAGCAGCCCCCATTGGTTGTAGTCGAATGCATCGACCTGTAGGCGAACCGGCTGGCCCGGCCTTAACAGACCAATGTCTTTAGAGGGAACATAGGCTTCGGCAATCAGTGTAGAATCGGGAGAGACAACAGCCAGTACATCGCCCGGCTGCACGTAACTACCCGCATATCGCCCGGCTAACTGGCTGGCCGTACCACCAACAGGCGCTTTTAACATGTATAGTTCCTGTTCTTCACGAAGTTGCTGTGCGTCGGATTCAAGGTTGGCCAAATCGCGCCTACTCTGAGTCAGATCCGTTTGCCAATCACTGCGTTGTTGCTCAACGAGTGTATTGTAGCGCGCCAATGCGGCTTTGTGGGCATAGAGAGCATCTTCGTATTCGAGTCGCGCAATTACTTTTTGGGAATAGAGTAACTGCGCCGTCTGAAGTTCACGTTTCCGTTTCTCCTGCAAATTCCAGCTTTCTTCGACGATAGCTCTGAACTGATTGTACTCCTGTCGATACAACGGAGCAGCCAGGCCATTAACTACTTTCCAGGATTTTGTAGTAAGCTGATCCAGGTCGCGCACAAAAGCAACTTTTTCAGCAATTTGCTTATCGACTAGTTGCTTCCGGGTATCCAGCGCATCCGATCGAAGCTGAAAAAGAGGCTGTCCTTTTTTAACAGGTTGCCATTCACGCACCATTACTTTCTCGACAACGGCCCCGGCCGTTGCCTTCACTTCGCTTCGTTCCGAGACAGGTCTGACCAGGCCATTTGCCTGCACCGATACATCGACATAAATGAACGGCAGCGCCACTATTGTAAGCAGTACGACGCCCAGGACCGTTGTATAAATAATCTGGCTCCGCACACTAACCCTGGGCAAGTAGGTGACTAAGCCATACGAGAATTCAGATTCGTTCATAGTTGCGTTGAGTCTATTGAGTTCTATATACGCATAACAAAAAAACAGGGATTTAGCCCCTGAGACAGACGTTTTCTGTTTCTACGGACTAACTCCCTGTTCGTAATTGAGTACTTTACTTTTACCGATTCATCTACGAGCTCAGCGAACTGAAGTTAAAAAGTGTGCTCGTTACCGGGTTCACGCTGGTACTATTACCACTGAACAAGGCGCTATCTCCGTTAAAGAGGCTATTGCCGCTCACATCGACCAGATCGGCCACCAGTATTGAACCTATATTGCCTATGCTGGTGCTATCGCCACCACCATGATTATTGATCATTTCCTGATTAGTTAGCTCCTCGACACCGAGGTTAGCAAAATCGAACGTTTTCATAACGATTTTAAAATTTAAGTGAACAATTACCTACTCGACAAACAACTCTTTCGGCTTACGTCAATCAATTTATCCGGTTATGACCGACTTGTACTAAAGCTGATGCTTGTGCCTGTACTTGGGCTTACATCCGTATTGTTTCCACTAAACAAGGCATAGTTGCCATTGAACAGGCTATTGCCGCTCAGATCGACCAGATCGCCAATGGCAATTGATCCAATGTTTAATAAGCTGGTGCTATCTCCCCCACCCTGATTGTTGATCATTTCCTGGTTTGTCAGCTCCTCTACGCCGAGGTTAGCAAAATCGAACGTTTTCATAACGATATATATTAATAATGCCTACTCTATAAGCTTTTCGGCAACCGCTCCACAAAGGCAAATCAGTTCGTTGTTCGAAACCATCAAACTGTGTTGCCGTTTGCTTGTTACAAAGTTGGGGGATGGGGCGGCTCGTTCTGATAACTGGTTTTTATAAAAAAATAGCTATCAGTTATACTCTCATAACCAGTATTATACAGGATTATTTAAAGAAAGAGCACTATTAAATAAATCCAAACCCTTATATATATCCGTATTTCACCTACCGATTAACAATAGAATAGCTTCTTATGCGCGACGATCTACTTTTTAGTGTACCTATAAGTTGATTCATAAAACTCGTGAACTATGCCAGTACTATCGGAAAAGCTTCGTCGATTACGCCAGTTGTTTGGTTATTCGCAGGAATACATCGCGTTTAATATAGGCATGACCCAACCTGCGTATTGTAAATGGGAGAGCGGTCAGACTCAACCCCCTATTAATAAGCTGGAAGGCCTGGCCAACTTATATCAGATAAGTATTGGTGATTTACTAAGTGAAAGTGATCTTGATATTATTCGGAAACTTTTAGCCGATGAGCATTTTGCAGAGAAGTTATTGGGGAGGGGTGATGTGAGTTAAAACTCGTTTTTCATATTGACTAGAAAACAGTAGGAGGCCTTTCGGCAACAACAACACATGGGTTCTCGAATAAGCTCGAAATAACCAGGGTGCTGTTATTGACGAAAGGCCTCCTACTATTACTTTTACGGTTCAGTCTTAAAAGCCCTGTCAACCGATAGTATGTTTGTTCACTCCGTATTTTTCTGGCTCCATCATCCCGAAAGCCAAGCCGACCATGATGCCCTTCGCGCTGGTCTCGAAACCTTAAAAGCTGTATCCGAAATTTCAACGGTATACATCGGTACTCCCGCCGAAACGCGTCGCCCGGTAATTGACCATACGTATGACTTTGCGTTAACGCTGGTGTTTGCCGACAAAGCTGCCCACGATATTTATCAGGACCACCCTGTTCATCTGGCATTTGTAGAGAAATGCGCTCACCTCTGGGAACGGGTGAAAATCTATGACGCCGTTGGGTAAGAGCAAGGAGCGCGGAGCAGGGTATCTTCATACTTCCCTGCTCCGCGCCCCTTGCTCCTCACGAACATCTTACACCAACACCTCAATTTTCATCTCCATATTTCCCTTTACCGCTTTTGAGTAAGGGCAAACGATATGGGCAGATTCGGCTAGCTGTTGTAGCTGATCATGGTCCATTCCAGGGGCTTTCACCGTAATTTTCCCCGACAGAAACATATTGTTTCCGTCTTTATTAAGCGAAATACTAACCTCCACGGCATGTGTAGGCAGGATAACTTTCCGACGTTCCGCCACCGCCATCAAGGCGCCATTGTAGCATGAGCTGTAGGCCGCAGCAAATAGCATCTCCGGATTCGGTTTCCCTCCTTCGCCGTGCATCTCAACCGGCCGTTTAACATCCATTTCTAAAATACCATCGAGTGATTTTACATCACCTTCGCGCCCGCCGACATTGCTGACGGTGGCAGTATACAAGGTTTCCATTTATACAGATTTAAAGTTTTCAGCCGTGTGCTGTCCGATGATAAACCCCTGATCAGTCGAAAAGTTATAGAACCCTGAATCCATTCTTCCACTATATTTAGGAAGTCTTGTACAACCAGGGCAACGTATTTGCAGGAAACAAGGAGCGTAGAGCAGTGAGCTCGGAGTAAAAGAAGGCTTTTCGGATGCTGAGCTCCCTGCTCCACGCCCCTTGCTAATCATTCCGTCATTTTGAACTACCTTTGTCTAAGGAACTTACTTAAATCAAAGCCGCAATAGAACGAGGCAGAGCGCGTTTTGGTAAGTAAGTTCGTCTATTCGCAGACCAGTATGAAAACGTTATACAAATTTTTCTCTAACCGGCTCCTGATTGGATGGATGGGCAGTCTTGGACTGGTTATTTGGTTCACAGTGGTACCCGCTTCTGCCCAACGTCGGCGCGAAAAAGCTGGTTCTGACACCACCCTGGCCAAGTCTGCGTCGACCACCACTACGCGTATTGAAGCCGAAACACAGTTTACAGAGGGTATCCGTTACCTGATGACCGACGAACCCACGAAGGCCATTGCCCAGTTCGGAAAAGTTCTTCAGAAAGACCCGAACAACGCTGCCGCTCAGTATTCTACAGCCAATGCGTTGCTAAAGACCGGAAAAATTGCGGAAGCAATTCCTTACGCCACGAAAGCCTATTCGTTAGATAATCAAAATAAGTTCTATACTCTTCTGTTAGCTGAGCTGTTCGTCAAACAAAAACGCTACGCCGAAGCGGAAGAACTCTACGAAAAACTGCTTAAAAAAGGGCCCGAAAATGCTGAGTACGGAGTCGAATTAGCAGCCATCTATCTGTTCAACGAAAAGCCAGACAAAGCGCTCGAAGCCTACAATAAAGTAGAGCGCGAGTTAGGGTTGAATGAGGAAATTATCCGGCAGAAACAGCGGATTTATTTGAAACAGAATAAAATCGACAAGGCGGTTGAAGAAGCCGAAAAACTAGTGGCATCAGAGCCTTCTGATCCTGATTATCTTCTCGAAGGAGCCGAGTTACTCATTGCCAACGATCGGGGAGATCAGGCCATTAACTGGATTGACCGGGCACTCAAGTTAAGTTCTGATTTACCCCAAGCCCACGTATTACTGGCCGATATCTATCGCAAAAAAGGCGATATGGATCGCGTGACGAAAGAGTTGAATCAGGTCCTGGCTAATCCAAATCTGGAAGCAGGCTTGAAAGCGCGTATTTTATCGAGTTATGTAGGAATGACCGGCGAAAATACAACCGCTCGTCAGGATGCCCTCGGTATGGCGCAGAACTTAGCCAAAAGCTCACCGAATGATCCGAAAACCCAGATCATGCTGGCTGATTTGCTCATGCAGCAAGGCAAAAAAACAGAAGCCCGTGATGCCTATGCAAAAGCAGCCCGGCTCGATGGGTCTGTTTATGAAGTATGGGGCGCTTTGCTGCAATTAGATGGTGAGCTGAACCAGGTGGATAGCTTACTGGCCCATTCTGAAAAAGCCCTTGAGGTGTTCCCCACACAAGGCTTGTTCTGGTACTCCAATGGAACGGCCAATTTATTTAAACGGAAATACCAGCAAGCTGTTGATGCACTCGAAGAGAGTCGTAAGTTGCTAGCTACCACATCGAACAGTGACCTTAAAAAACAGATTGATGCCCAATTAGGCGATGCTTATAATGGGATTGGGGACCACGCAAAATCAGATGAGTCATACGAAGCCGTCCTTAAACTAGACCCTATCAACGACCACGTTCTGAACAATTACAGTTACTTTCTGTCTTTACGTAAAGAGAATCTGCCCCGCGCTATCCAATTGGCGCAGAAACTTGTTGAACGGAACCCAACCAATGCAACTTACCTGGACACCTATGCCTGGGTGTTGTACGTGTCGAAAGACTACACCAAAGCAAAGCAATATCTGGAAAAAGCCCTGGCCGACCCAGCTAATGTAAGTGGGACCATTATTGAGCATTACGGTGATGTTCTTTTCCAGCTTGGTCAGCCAGACAAAGCAATAGAGCAGTGGAAACAGGCAAAAACGAAAGGCAATGCCAGCCCTGATCTAGAGAAAAAGATAGCTACTGGAAAGTTGTAAAAATAGTTTATGGTTTTCAGTTTACGGCTTACGGTAGGCTGACGCGTCATCATTGTTGCGTCAGCCTACCGTAAACCGTAAACTGAAAATCGAAAATCTTCCAAATGAATAAATACCTGTGCATTACAGTACTGTTGATTACCGTACTGGGTTCGGAAGGCTGTCGACGTAACCGTATGTCGCGCTCCACCAACCCGGTTGTTGTTACATCATCTATACCTGACTCCACATTAGCTGCCCGCCCTGCACCGAGTGCACCTACCGATACCGTCACTGTTATTCGTCCAGCCCGTCCGGGTATTGAAGAAGCCCGGGCCAATGTTGCCGAAATAGACTTTCGCTACCTCGCAGCCAAATCAAAAATTTCCTTCAAAAGCCCATCGCAGGACATTGATAATGCCAGTGTTAATATCCGGGTTCGGAAAGACAGCCTGATCTGGTTGTCGGTCTCCAAACTGGGGATCGAAGCTGTTCGGGGACTGATTACCCACGATTCTATCACGATCATCGACAAGATCCATCGGGAATATACCGTTTATGATTTCCCAACGCTGAGTAAGCAGTTCAACTTTCAAATGAACTTCCAGTTGTTACAGGCACTGATCGTTGGCAACTTACCTTTACCAAAACGTCCGGCGCAAAAAATCAAAAATGAGCGCGACTATTTATTGCTGCGGCAGAGCGAAGGAAAAGTACTGGTTGAAAATTATATCGGCGAACAGGACCGAAAATTAAAAAAACTAATGGTGACGGAACAGCCAACCAAAAACACGTTGCGGCTGGATTATGAGGATTTTACGTCCCTCAATAATTTCCTGTTTCCGTACACCAGCCTCGTTACCCTCGATTACCAATCGAAGACCGACGGGCAGTTTTACCAAACCTTGCTTCGTATCAAACATAACAAAGTCGAACTGGTCGATAAAAACCCGGGATTCCCATTCACGATTCCATCCAATTACCAGCGTCGGCCTTAAGAATTTTCGTTGGTTTTAGAACCCATGCACCCCACTCGTTTGTCTACCTTTCGAATCGTTTTCTGGTCAGCTATCAATCTGATGGTGCTCAGTATTGTGTGGTTTACCGAACCGGCTCAGGCACAAGTTCAGCCGCCGAATCAAACGCAGCGCAATCGGCAGGTTTTAGAGAAGGAAAAGAAGCAGAATCTGGAAAAAATGAACCAGATACGCACGATTCTGAAACAAACTGCAACGGAGAAGCAAGCCAGCTTGGGTCAGTTGAAGGCCCTTGATCAGCAAATTCAGACACAATCGAAACAGATTGGTCTACTTAATAAAGACCTTCGATTAACTGAGGCTGAAATTGCGGAGCTTCGCCAGGCCAGCACAACCCTCACCCAGGACCTAAACAAGCTTAAGTCAGAATACGGCTCTATGATTTATGCCGCCGATAAACGACGGCAGCAGGTTAATCCAATGGGCTTTTTATTTGCATCCGACAACTTCAACCAGCTCGTTGCCCGGTACCGGTACCTACGTCAGTATTCTGATGCCCGCCAGAGTCAGGTACGGCAAATGAATAACGTACAGGTCATGCTACAGGGAAAACAAAAGGCTACCCAACACAAACGCCTGGAACAGAAAAGTACGATTGGTGCCAAATTAAATGAGACTAAAAAGCTTGAAACGCTGAAGGTTGAGAAAAATGTAGTAGTTAAAGAGTTAAGCCAGAAAGAAGCTGAACTCCAGGCAGAACTGGCTGAAAGCCGACGGGCCATCAACCGGCTCGAATCTATGATTACCCGCATCATTGCGCGGGAAGCCAAAGAACGGGCTGAACGTGAAGCACGTGAGCGTGCCGAACGTGACCGCCTTGCCCGACTGGAAGCCGCCCGAAAAGCAGCCGAACGCAAACGGGCTGAAGATGCCATAGCAGCCGCCGAAAAGGCGGGCGAAAAACCAGCCCCGGCCGATGTGGCCAAAGTGGAGCGCCCTACTGAACCTGAGCCCACCGTCAAAAAACCTGACGAACGACGGAACAATAACCTCAATGATGAAGAAACTGCCCTGGCTTCGTCATTCACAGCTTCACGAGCGCATTTACCCTGGCCTGTTACAAAAGGATTCATTTCGGATCGATTTGGCCGAAAGCCTCACCCAGTACTAAAAGGCATTTTCGTAGAAAACCAAGGCGTTGATATTCAGACAAATGCCGGAGAAGGCGTTCGATCCGTGTATGATGGCATTGTGCAGGATGTAACGAGTATGCCCGGCATGAACAACGTGGTGGCTATCCAGCATGGCGATTACTTTACCGTTTATGCCAAGCTAAAAAGCGTATCCGTCCGGGCAGGTCAGCGCGTAAAAGCCCGCGAATCCATCGGAACGGTAGCAACGGATAAAAATGGGGTGTCTGAAATCCAGTTCCAAATCTGGAAGGAGTTTACCAAACTCAACCCCGAATCATGGCTTACGCCCAGGTGAATTTTCGGTTTTTCGTTTCAGGTTTTCGGTTTAAGCTCACCAGTTGCGACAAGAGTGCATAGGTAAAAAGGTTGTACTTTTACGCACTTTTACCGAAATCCGTAAACAGAAAACCGACACAATGTCTGTTCATAACCCCGACATCAAGCGCGTTACCACGCACACCATCCAGGAGTTAAAAAATAAAGGCGAAAAAATCTCTGCCCTAACTGCCTACGATTATTCGATGGCCCGGGTCGTTGATGCTGCCGGAGTTGAATTGATTCTGGTCGGCGACTCAGCCTCGAACGTTATGGCGGGCCATGAAACAACGCTGCCCATTACCCTCGATCAAATGATTTACCATGCCAGCTCGGTAGTGAGGGGCGTTAAGCGGGCGTTGGTTCTCGTCGATTTACCATTTGGCTCCTATCAGGGTAACTCATCGGTAGCATTGCAATCGGCCATTCGAATCATGAAAGAGTCGGGCGCGCATGCGGTAAAGATGGAAGGGGGTCTGGAAATCAAAGAATCCATCGTCCGGATTTTGAGTGCGGGGGTTCCCGTAATGGGCCACCTGGGTTTAACACCTCAGTCTATCTATAAATTCGGCACCTATGCCGTGCGGGCTAAAGAAGAAGCCGAAGCCGAAAAGTTGATGGAAGATGCCCACATGCTCGAAGACATTGGCTGCTTTGGTGTTGTACTTGAAAAAATTCCCGCATCCTTAACCAAAAAAGTGTCCAAGAGCCTGACTATTCCGACCATTGGGATCGGTGCGGGCCCCGACGCCGATGGTCAAATCCTGGTTTTTCACGACCTGCTAGGTATTAACAATGAGTTTAAGCCACGCTTCCTGCGTCGGTACGCTGAGCTACACAAGGTTATGACAGAGGCCATTGCTCATTATGTGGATGATGTAAAAGCCAACGACTTTCCGAACGAGAAAGAAGCGTATTGAGTTAAAGGATAAATGAATAATGTACAATGAATAATGCACAGTGCATTTCCATTTTTCATTATACATCATTCATTATCCATTACTTATCATGAAGAAGAAACCATATCAGGTTGTTTACGAAGATAACCACCTGTTAATTGTCAATAAAGATCCAGGCATTTTGGTGCAGGGTGATCGCACCGGCGACACTACTTTACTGGATGTTCTGAAAGACTACGTTAAGGAAAAATACAACAAGCCTGGCGAGGTATTTCTGGGATTGGTTCATCGGCTCGACAGGCCTGTAAGTGGCCTGGTTGTGTTTGCCCGCACTTCGAAAGCCCTGGAGCGCATGAACGAGATTTTTCGGAAACGACAGGTGCAAAAAACCTATTGGGCTGTTGTTCGACAAAAACCACCTAAGGATGCCGATAAGCTGATAAACTGGCTGGTTAAGGATGAGCAGAAAAATCAGGTAACTGTCTATGACTATGAAGCCCCAAATTCGCAGAAGGCCGAATTATCGTATCGGGTGTTAGGGCGAATTAATGAGCACTATTTGTTAGAGGTTAATCCGGTTACGGGCCGCCCCCATCAGATTCGGGCTCAGCTGGCGCATATGGGCTGCCCGATCAGGGGCGACGTAAAGTATGGATATGACCGTGCCGTAGCCGATAAGAAAATCTATCTGCACGCCCGTCGCCTGTACTTCATTCACCCGGTTAAGCAAGCCGGAGCACCAGACCGCCCGATTATCTGCAAAGCAGGCTTACCTAACGATCCGTTCTGGGAGGAGTTCCTGGACCTGGATGACGAGGATTATAAGGATAAGAATCTGGATTTCATTTTTGAATAATAGCAGCTTATCCAGGGCTTGTTCAAAAAGTTAAGGGCCGCATTTTCTGATCCCCAGAAATGCGGCCCTTAAAACAGTTGGAGCTACGGTAAAGTCGACTCCAAACATATGTATCCATAAGGATTACTTAGCGTTCAGTCAATGTCGTTGCCGACGCTTGTTCCGAAGGAGCTATATCCGAAATGATTTGTTCCATAACGCGCTCAACCATCTGCACAATCCCACGCAAGGCTCCGAAGATGATGCAGAGAGGCAGAATAATGGGCAAGAAAAAAACCCATTGAAAAATCATGTACAGGCGGAAATTTCTCATCGGCTTCAAGATGTAATTTTAAGATTAAGGTTACGGTTTGGCAAAAGAGACAACTTACAAATCAGTGTTTAGTACACCATTCTATTCTTATTCAAAGTTAACCTTGCCTTAGTACAAAAACAAGGAGACCCTCTAAAAGTTTATAATTAACGACTAGTGTTGTGCGCGCCTACTGGTAAATATATTGTGACTTGCCGTACCTGCTCTAACATCATCAATTATAATGCCAAAAAAAGTTACGTCCCCCTAAGTTAATTAATCTATAATTAAGATTTCTATTCTATTTAAAATTTTCAGTAAATGTTACATTAATAGCTCTCTATCAGCAGATTTAGTCTATTCTACATGTATTAACCTGAAATGCTACGAATTGGATTTGTCACGTATATATAGGGTCCTGCCTGAGCTACTTCTATATCAATAACCCCATAATCTTCAGATCGGGCTAGGAATGTCCATCCTTTATAAATGCAAAAAGTCGTCAATACTACTACTGACGACTTTTGCTAGTTGGCCGGTTAGGCTAACTTATTTTAACGTTGCCACCGCGTCTTTGATCCGCTGAACAGCTTCCACAAGCGACTCGTCGGAAGCCGCGGTTGAAATACGCAGGCAATTAGGCGCACCAAAGCCCGAACCGGCTACAGTAGCCACATAAGCGGTGTTCAGCAACCAGGCAGCAAAATCGTCTGAGTTTTCAATACGAGTTGTGCCATCTGATTTTCCATAATAATAGCTGATATCCGGGAAAGCGTAGAAAGCGCCCTCAGGTACGTTTGTCCGGAAATGCGGTACCTCTTTCAACAGTTTCACGACTAAATCACGCCGACGGTGATATGCCTTAGCCATTTCCATGGACGGCTCCATCGGACCGTTCAAAGCCGCAACGGTTGCTTTCTGGGCAATGGAGTTTGTGCCAGACGTAACCTGGCCCTGCAATTTCTCTACGCCCTCAGCAATCCATTTAGCTGCACCAATGTAGCCGATACGCCAGCCCGTCATAGCATAGCCTTTAGCCACGCCATTCACGGTGATAACTCGTTCAGCTACTTCAGGTATTGAGCCCATGCTGAAGTGACCTTCCGGCGTGAAGTTGATGTATTCGTAAATTTCGTCGGCCAGCACGTACACATTTTCGTGACGGGCCACCACCTCGGCAATAGCCCGCAGTTCTGCTTCGGAGTAAATAGAACCGGTTGGGTTGTTTGGCGACGCGTACATCACAATCTTGGTCCGATCGGTGATGGCTTCCTCAAACTGCTCGGGTGTAACTTTGAAGTTGTTGTCGAACGAACCGTCAATAACTACAGCTTTCCCTTCGGCCAATTTCACCATTTCGGAATAACTAACCCAGTAAGGCGAGAAGATAATGACCTCATCGCCAGGATTAATCAATACCTGAATGACGTTGGCAAGTGAATGCTTGGCGCCAGTCGAGACGACAATATTTTCGGGTTTCCAGTCAATATTATTGTCGCGCTTGAACTTATCGGCAATAGCCTTGCGAAGATCGGGGTAGCCCGCAACGGGCGAATAACCGTGGAAACCATCGTCGATGGCTTTCTTGGCGGCTTCGCAGATGTGTTGGGGCGTTTTAAAATCCGGCTCTCCAACACTGAGGCTAATTACTTTGTGGCCCAGTGCCGCCAATTCGCGGGCTTTTTTGGTCATCGCCAGCGTGGACGACTCCTCCAGCGCATTGATGCGGTCGGCTAACAAACTCACGGTGTCAAGCGTGGCAGACATAATCGGTAATGTTTTTGAGAAAATGATAACAAACTGAGCGCAAAGGTACTATGTTTTCAGTGGAGGGGCGAAGTTTTTGGGGAATTAAAAATTAATCACCTCACTTTCATCTTCGCATTCTTCCAGCAACTCAACCGTTGTTTTCTTCAAAACTGGATGCACAAACGCGGGAGCAATCTCAGCTAGAGGTACAAGCGTAAAACGTCGCTGATGCAAATAAGGATGCGGAATCGTCAGCGTGTCGGTTTGCCAGATGAGCTGGTCGTAATACAGTATATCAATATCAATTACTCGCGCGCCCCATTTTTCTAGCCGAATACGCCCTAACTCCTGCTCAATAGCCTGTGTCTGAGTTAATACCTCTTCGGGTTCCAGCATCGTTTCAACAGCCAGTACCTGATTCAGATAAGTCGGCTGATCGGTTACGCCCCAGGGTGCCGTTTCGTACAAACCCGATGCGTTGACTACGAGTCCAACGCGTTCGGCAATCAGGTCAATTGCCCGCCTTAAGGTTAACGTGCGATCGCCGAGGTTGGCGCCGAGGAGGAGTATTTTCAATGAGTGAATGAGTGAATGAGTGAATGAGTGAATAGCTTCGAGCCGATTTTATTCGCTCATTCATTAATTCACTCATTCATCGATCAATAATCTTTAATTGGCTTAATTCCGTAATAGGCTTTAATGTCCTCTTCGCTGGGTGTTTTGGCAGGCCGAACAATCCGGAAGCCCACGAAGGAGGCCGAGGTTAGCCACCAGTCTGACTTTGGGCTTTGCGGGTCAAGGACTTTCCAGGCGGGTGCCGAAGGTGTGCGTGCCGCCGACCGTAGCACTTCGGCTGCGTCGTCCCATGATCCACCCCGTACCGAGTTCGGATACAGGGTAGTGGTTGGTGCATACGGCTCCTTTTTGCCACTAGCTACCTGCTTGTAATAGTCTTCAATGTACTGATCCTTTGTCCATTCCATTACATTACCATGCATATCATAAAGCCCGAATGGGTTGGGCTTTTTAGTACCCACTTTCTTATAACCACCATCACTATTTCCTGTAAATACGGCATATTCACCCAGCTTCTTCACATCTGCCCCAAATGAGTATGGGGTTGTTGTATTAGCCCGGCAAGCGTACTCCCATTCAGCCTCGGTAGGCAGGCGATAAAACACGCCGGTTTTCGCATAAAGCCAGGCGCAGAATTTAATGGCCGCATATTGGGTCATGTTAATGGCCGGATAACCAGCCCGTCCCATACCAAAGGACATATCTACATACGGAGGGCTAGGGCGCGTAGTCGCATCGGTTTTAGCCAGATTAGCGTCCGATTCAGTGTACTTCGCGGCCATTTCCTTTTCCATATTTGTAAAGGCAAACAGATCGTAAAGGTCCCAGGTTATTTCGTATTTCCCCATATAAAAGGGCTCAATCTGCACCTTATGCTGTGGTCCTTCGTCGGACTGGCGGCCTTTTTCAGCGGCAGGACTACCCATCATGTAGCTTCCACCCGGAATAGCCACCAGTGCATAGGTCTGATTACTACCAGGAACAGTTTGGGTATAGGATTTGAAGTCGGTTGAGGTCTGGGAATTGGCGCTACCGATGGCGCCAGCCAGTAATACTATAGTTGATAGGAGATAGTTCAGCCGCATTGTTGGTTATGAATATAAAAACAGCATTGAGCGGTAAAAGTACGAACGATTTTCTTTGTTGTACCTTTGTGCCTTCAAACCTATACGGTTTTCAAAATCATGTAGGTCTTCCGAACTTATGAACTATCTATCAGCCGAAAATTTAACCAAGTCCTACGGCGACCGCACCCTGTTTAAAAACCTCACATTTGGTGTGAATCGGGGCGATAAAGTCGCTATTGTTGGGGCCAATGGGTCAGGAAAAACCACCTTATTATCCATTCTGGCCGGTGCTATGCCGCCCGATTCGGGTATTGTCAGCCATAGAAAAAATATTACCATCGGCTACCTCGATCAACAGCCCGATCTGAACGACGCCCTGACGGTTATGGATGTCGTACTAGCGGGCGAAAGCGCCCAGCTCGATGCCGTTCGTGCCTATGAGCATGCTCTCGCCCACGATGATCACGCGGGTCTCGAACAGGCCATGAGCAATATGGAAAAGCTCGAAGCCTGGGATTATGAAGCCCAGATACGGCAAATTCTGGGAGAACTGGGGATTCAGGATGTTGAGCAGATGGTTGGATCCCTCTCGGGCGGTCAGCGAAAACGGGTGGCTTTAGCACGAGTACTGATCCAGAATCCAGACCTGCTTATTCTGGATGAGCCAACCAACCACCTCGACCTCGAAGCCATCGAATACCTCGAAAGCTTTCTCAATACGAATAACGGTACGTTGCTGATGGTCTCCCACGATCGGTATTTCCTGGATCGGGTCTGCAATCACATTGCCGAAATGGACAATGGCCAGTTGTACACCTACAAAGGCAATTACGCCTACTTTTTGGAGAAAAAAGAGGAGCGTGAGATGGCTGCGGCCTCCGAGTTATCCAAAGATCGCAACACATTCCGGCGTGAACTGGAGTGGATGCGTCGACAACCCAAAGCGCGGGGCACAAAAGCCCAGTACCGAATTGATGCGTTTGAAGATCTGAAAGAGAAAACAAGCGGCAAACGCTCAGATGGCGAACTTGATCTGAACCTACGCATGGCTCGATTAGGTAGCAAAATCCTGGAAGTTGAAAACCTGAGCAAACGCTTTGGCGACAAGGTATTACTTGACCATTTCAACTACACCTTTAAGCGGCCCGACCGGGTGGGGCTTATTGGCAAGAATGGCATGGGCAAAACCACGCTAATGAACATGCTAACGGGCAAACTTCGTCCTGATTCAGGTAAGATCAGTACGGGCGGCACCGTAAAATTTGGCTATTACACGCAAACGGAACTGGATTTGCCCGAAAATCAGCGGGTGATCGACGTCGTGCAGGATGTGGCCGAAGTCATGAAATTAGCCAATGGCGATACCATCACGGCTACGCAATTGCTCAGTCGGTTTTTATTTGACCGCTCGAAACAGTATGATTTCGTAGCGAAATTGAGCGGAGGAGAAAAACGACGGCTTCAGCTTTTATTAGTCCTGGTACAAAATCCGAACTTCCTAATTCTGGATGAACCGACAAACGATCTGGATATAACGACGCTGAACGTTCTGGAGGACTTTCTGCTTAATTTTTCGGGTTGTGTGCTGATCGTAACCCACGACCGTTACTTTATGGATCGGCTGGTGGAGCACGTTTTTGTGATGGAAGGCGAAGGCAAAATTCGTGATTACCCGGGCAACTACACCGACTATCGGGAGTGGCGAGATGCACAGCCGAAAAAATCGGTGTCGCAACCGGACAAAGCCACGCCAACCGTTGCCAAGAACCAAACGCCTGTACCGGCGGTTCCTCCGGCAGCAACCCCAGTGAACGGCACAAAAAGAAAGCTATCGTTCAAGGAGATCCGCGAATACGAAACACTTGAAAAAGAAATCGAATCGCTGGAACAACGGAAAGTAGAGGTTGTGGATCTGCTGAATGCAGGTGGCCCTCATGAGCAATTGATAGCCTGGTCGCGTGAGATTGAGCAAATTGAGCATAGTATTGCTGAAAAATCAGATCGCTGGCTTGAACTGGCGGAATTTATATAATTGTGAATGAGCGAATGAGTAAATGAGTGAATAGCTGCTACATGCCCTATTCACCCATTCACTTATTCGCTCATTCACTCATTAATTATGAACCAGATAATCGACTTTTTTCAGTATCTTCTTAACTCCGAAGAAGTTATCCGAACGGGGGGGCTTGTATTAATTACGCTCATCATTTATGTGGAGAACGGTATATTTTTCGGTTTCTTCCTACCGGGCGATTATCTGCTGTTTTTATCGGGCGTGTTTGCCGGAACCAAACTGCTGAACGTACCCCTCCTGCTCTTACTCGCGTGTATTTTTGGGGCGGCTGTACTAGGGTCGTTAACGGGCTATCTGACAGGGTATTATTTCGGCGCGAAAATCAAAAATCGGCCTGATTCCCTATTTTTCAAGCAGAAATACATCGACAATACACGGGCTGCGTTTGTACGTTATGGCAACGGGGCATTGATTATTTCGCGGTTTCTGCCGGTTGTACGCACATTTGCTCCTTTATTGGCGGGACTTATTCACATGCCCTTCCAGTTCTTCATGCTCTACAATGTTGTTGGGGGAGCCATTTGGGTACTGACGCTGGTAGGGGGCGGATTCTACTTCGGTGAGCGATTCCCGGGTATCGTTGACTACGTCCAGTACATTATCATTTTCTTCTTAGCCATTACCACCTTCACGGTTATCAAAGGCTATTTGAATGCCCGTAAAGAAAATCAAGAGATATAAGATGTATGATCGGGGCCGCCCATGCAGTAGGGTATATGATATAGCAGGTCGCATGCGAAAGCAATACATCCTATTTGATACCTACTATATCATACTTCTTTCTCTTCGTTTTCCAGTTTATTGACGAGTTCCACCATGGTATCAATAACCTGATCCATTCGCTCGTGGCCAATAATATCATCAAATTTATTACGAGCCTCCTGCATGCAGCCTTTCAGGGCCATGAATAATTCTTTTCCCCGATCATTCAGGAAAATGATACTCGAACGGGAGTCGTTCGGGTTCTTCTTCGTATAGATATAACCTTGGTCTTCAAGCAGACCAACGATCTTACTCATCATCTGCTTGGTTACACAGGCTCGCTTCGCTAACTCATTATTTGTTGTTCCCCCTTCTTCTATATTCGATAGGAACATGAGGTAACTCATTTTAAAATCAGTATAGCCAAGCGCATGTAGGCGCGGCTCAATAAAGACAGTGGTAAATCGTTTTAGACGCCAGAACAAACGACCGATTGATCGATCACGTATGGCCCGATACTGGTCAAAATCAAAGGAATTTTTATCTGTTTCCACGTTCATGAATCCAAATTAAAAAAGTATGAAACAATTTCACACTAAATTTTGTACAAATATAGTCAACCTTCTTGACTTTATAGTCAACCTGGTTTACTTTTGCACATCAATAGTCAAACAAGTTGACTATATGATTTGTTCACGATGAATAAATAACCGCTAGCGGAACAAAGATCATGGCAACAACAACGGCAACCCGAATGGAAACAACTACCGAAGAAAAAAGCGGATTAAGTACGTACTTGCCGCGTATTATTATAGGCCTCGTTCTTATTGTAGGAGGTTATTTTGGCTATCAGGCATTCCGCCACAGCCAGCAATATGAAACAACCGATAATGCCCAGATTGAAGGCAACTCGGCCCCGGTACTGGCTCGTGTAGCCGGTTATGTAACATCCGTTAATGTGGATGATTACGCGAATGTAAAACAAGGTCAACCCCTGGTGACGATTGACCCGCAGGAATACGATGTAGCACTGGCACAGGCAGAAGCGGACTATCAGCAATCGCTGGCCGATCTTGAAAACGCCCGTGCCGATCTGCAAAACGCACAGGCTACTGCCCGCAATGTAGCGCAGAACGCCCGGGTTGCTCAGTCGAATGCACAGGTGCAGGCGATCCGACGGAACAAAGCTCAGCAGGATTTACAGCGCGACCAGAATCTTTATAAAGAACAATCGCTGACCAGAAAGCAACTGGAGGATTCGCAGAATAATGTAGACGTACAGGCTGGACAGTATACTGCGAATGTGGAGCAAATTAATCTCGCCAAAACGTCGGAAGGTGTAGCACAGGCTGGTATTGCCAAAGCGCAGGCCAACATCCAGAAAATTCAGGCGGTATTGAAAGTAAAACAGGCGGTTATCGAAAGCGCCAAGCTGAAAGTGGGTTATGCCCGGCTTGCCGCTCCGATTGCTGGTAAAATTGGTCGTAAAAACGTAGTGGTTGGTCAGTACGTGCAGCCTGGACAGAATCTGTTCACGATCGTTGCGGATTCAACATTCTGGGTCGTTGCCAATTTCAAGGAAACCCAGCTGGAGAAAATGCAGCTCGGCCAACAAGTTGACATTAAGTTAGATGCCTACCCTGACCTCGATATCAAAGGTCGCGTAGCTTCTCTTTCCGACGCTACAGGTGCCCGCTTCGCCTTACTGCCTGCGGATAATGCGTCGGGTAACTTTGTAAAAATCACGCAACGGGTTCCGGTAAAGATCGAGATTCTGAACCCGGAAAAATACAAAAATCAACTGCGGGCGGGTCTCAGCGTAGACGCTGAAGTTCGGGTAGCAAACTAAAAAAGGAGGAAAGGAAGGAGAGGTAATAAAGGACGAAAGTGCGCATCACGCTCTTATCCTTTTTTCCTCTCCTCCTCTTCCTCCCTTCTCCTCCTTACATTATGGCAACTCAAACATTGGCTCCTCCGATGCAGGCGACGTATCCAACCGGATTTAAACGGTGGATTATCGTAGTAACAGCCATCTCGGCGGCCATTATTGAATTAATTGATACGTCTATCGTGAACGTCGGCCTGACCGACATTGCCGGGAACCTCGGTGTCACGATCGAAGATGTAGCCTGGGTAGTAACGGCCTACGCCATTGCCAACGTCATTGTGATACCGATGACCGGCTTTTTACAACGGTATTTTGGCCGCAAGAACTATTATATCGGATCTATTATCTTATTCACCATTGCTTCCTACGGCTGTGGTTTCGCGGATAATTTGTGGGTACTTGTAGGCTTCCGATTCCTGCAGGGAATTGGCGGTGGAGCACTTCTGTCGACCTCACAGGGATTGATGTTCGATGCGTTTCCGCCTTCACAACGGCCTTTGGCATCGGCCTTGTTCGGTATGGGTATTGTGCTCGGCCCTACCCTTGGTCCTACACTGGGTGGTTTTATTATCGACAATTACCATTGGAGCTGGATGTTTTACATCAACGTCCCAATTGGTATTGTAGCCGTTTTCCTGAGTCTGGCTTATATAGACAAGAAGGAAGATGAAAAAAATATTGACCGAAAAAGCATTCAGATTGACCAGATTGGCATTCTGCTGCTGGCCGTTGGCATCGGGAGTTTGCAGTATGTACTGGAGCGGGGCGAAGCTGACGATTGGTTCGATAGTAAAGTAATCCTGTGGCTGACAATGGCCGCTGTCGTTGCCATTCCACTCTTCATCTGGTGGGAACTCAGGGGGAGCAAAGATCCCGTAGTAGATCTCCGGGCCATGAAAAACCGGAACCTGGCAGTTGGATCAATTTTGATGGTCGTTATTGGTTATGGCTTGTTTACTTCAGTCTTGTTGTATCCACTCTTTGCCCAGCGTATTGTGGGGTTAACCGCGACCCAGACGGGTAAGCTTCTGGTACCTGGCGGTTTAATCATGCTCCCCATGTTTGCGCTGGTTGGCCGATTACTGGCCAAAGGCGTATCGCCAAGGCTGGCCGTGGCACTGGGGTACGTAGCCTTTGCCACCTTTTGCTTCCTGATGTCGACCTATGATATGAATGCCTCCAATGGAAACTTCATTATGGCGCTTACAATTCGGGGGGTTGGTCTGGCATTTGTGAACGTTCCGCTCATTAACCAATCGGTTTCAACATTGGAGCCCCGCCAATTACCAACCGGTATCGCTATCGTAAACATGATGCGTCAGGTTGGTGGGGCCTTCGGAGTTGCTATCACCAATACGTATGTAACGCAACGTGTGGCCGTTCACCGGGGCGACCTTGTTTCGAATCTACAGCCTGGCGATCTATTGACAACGGAACGCGTAACCGCCATGACACAGGCATTGATTGCCAAGGGTGTTAACGCATTTGATGCGGCAACAGGAGCCTACAAAAACCTAGATCTGATCATTTCAAGGCAGGCGCTAATGCTTTCCTATCTGGATACCTTCAAATTGGCGGGTTTGTTTTTCGTGGTCTCGTTCCCGTTGCTATTCTTATTAAAGCAGAAGAAAATGGATGCAGCTACGGCCAAAGCCATTGCCGATTCAGCACACTAATCGCCGTGTTCAGTTTATGGCTTACGGTGAGTGACCATAAACTGAATACCGACAACTCCTTCAACTATGACTTCCAAACTACTAACAATAACTGCACTGCTGATAGCGGGAGCCATTCAGGCTCAGAATCAGCCAGCGCAACTTCCCGACGATTTGAGGGCACTGGTTCAACAGGCCAACGCAAATTATCCGGTGTTGAAACAGCAACAACAACAGGTTCAGGCCAATGAGCTGCGGGTCGATATTGCGCGTACAGCCATGAAACCAAACGTTTCTGGCAATGCATCCTATCAATACGTAACTCCTGTAGCGCAGGCCACGCTTCCGGTCGATGGGGTCAATCGGACTATTCAGTTTCAGCCCAATCATAATGTTAATGCTAACGTTGCTGTTGGTCAGACGATTTATGACTGGGGCCGAACAAATGCTTCCGTTCGACAGGCTACTGATAACGTTCAGCTATTGCGCCGAAGTCTGGAAATCACACAGCAGTCCCTGGCTTATCAGGTGGCCGCAGCTTATTATGGCGTTGGTTTTTTACAGCGGAGTTTAACGGTACAGGATTCTGTTATCCGAACGGCCGGTGCCAACGTACGCTTGCTAGCCACACGACTCCAAAACGGCGATGCGCTCCAATATGACGTGCTTACGCAACAGGTTCGGGTGAAAGTAGCCCAGAATCGTAAGATTGAGATTCAGAACCAACTGGAACGACAACTGGCCGTTCTGACCTACCTAACGGGGAACCCAAACCCAGATATTAGCCGTGCCGTTGAACAGTTTACGCTGGAAGCGATGTCGGGCCGTACGCCTACGCAGGCTTTTACGCTGGCTAACGATACGCAGTCGGCATTGGCAGGTAACAAAGATGTACAATTGGCTCAGGATCGTGTTCGGCAGGCCGAAACGGATGTATTGGTGAACAATTTGGGCAATCGACCCAACCTTAGCTTTTCGGGATCAGCCGGTTTCCGAAATGGGTATCTTCCCGAAATCAACACGCCGAAATTTAATATTGCCGCTGGCGTATCACTAACGGTGCCGATTTATTCCGGGAAGCGGTATCAATTACAGAATCAGGCTGCTCAGCTCAACCTGAGTGCGAGTCAATACGCAGTTGAGAATGCCAATGCGCAGGTTCGCCAAAGCATTGCCCAACTCAACGCCGATATTCGGAGCAACCAGACTCGTCTGGCCAACCTCGAAACGCAGGTAGAGCAGTCTCAGAAAGCTCTTCAGATTGCCAACGCCCGCCTGCGGAATGGAGTCATCACGAATGTTGAGTTACAAAGTGCCGAAACAGGCGTAGAAGAAGCCGAGCTGGGTCGATTGAATTTCCAATATCAACTGATGTTAAATCAGTTAGAACTGAAGCGGTTGCTGGGGGAGCCTTTGTTTTGATACCAACTTCCCAGTGTTCGTAAATGAATGAATAATGAATAATGTGTAATTGATAACGATGAATGGCCTGATTTTTAAGCAGTAGTCATTATGCTTCGTTCATTTTATATTGCCCATTTACGTAAACCGTTCCCTAAAAATTGTTAAGAAATCGGTCAGAGACATACTAAATCGCGCAAAAAATGGCTTCTATACATACAGACAACAGGTTGCAAAACAACGATCGTATTATGAAAGAGCGAGTTATTGAGATTCTGAAAGACTTTGGCATACAGGAAACTGCCATCACTGACCAAACTCATTTCTCGCGCGATTTGGGTATGGATAGCCTCGATACGGTTGATCTGATTATGCAACTTGAACAGGCATTCGGAATTCGAATTCCCGACGAAGATTATGAAAAACTGACAACCATGAAAGGTGTTCTGGATTATCTGGAAGCAGAACAGGCCGTGGTTTAAACTAAAAAAAGTCCCGAAAGCTGATTTCGGGACTTTTTTGTTATACACTCATATTTACCAACGCATTGCCCCTCAGGACTGGAATTACGTCGTAAAGATCATGTTGCAGACAATAAGCAATGTCTTTCTGAATACCCAGCCGTTGTAAGCGTCGGATGTGTGACGCATTCGCCATGTAGCCAATTAGATTATCTTTGCCCTGTACGTAGAGCCGCCAGGCCATAATGGCACTGTCTTCAGCCATAGCATAACTGTCTTTTAGGCGATCCACCAGGGCACCCGCAAAGAGCGTATCTTCCAGATTGACACGTCCTTTCCAACCTGCGCAAAGCACCATCACGTCGTACCCGTCCGTTTTGAGGAAGCGAACAATCGCATCTAAATTCAGGAAAGACCCTACCAATACTTTTACAGCAGCTCTTGATTTGGTAATGGCCAGGGTTCCATTTGTAGTGGTCATAGCTACGTTTGCACCCCGAATGCGCTCGTCCATGTAGGTAAACGGCGAGTTATCTAACTCAAATCCATCCACTTTACGGGCATTTCGTTCGGCAGCGGCTAGATAGCCTCGCTCCTGCCAATCCCGGCATTCTTCTACGGTAGCAACGGGAATAATACTGTTTACGCCATAGGCAAAAGCAGTTACCATACACGAAGTCGCCCGGAATACGTCGGCCACCACAACAATGGTATTTTCAACGGTGTGCAGGTGTAATAAATCGGGGGTAAAGCAAACGTCAATTTGTTTCATTTTGGTTGAATGTGGTGTCGGTTTCCGTAACGACGGACCGCTCAAAACCGACACACTTATAATAGAAGGTGTCAGTTTTGAGAAACCGACACCACAAAAACCCATTATTTTTTAACGAAGGGAGGTTTAACAACAACGGCTTTTAAGAGCCGGTCGCGGACTTTGACAAAGATTTCGGAACCGGGTTTGCTGAAGGCCGTTTGAACGTAACCCAGACCAACGCCTTTGCCCAGCGTAGGCGATTGAGTTCCCGACGTTACTTCGCCAATTTGGTTTCCATGAGCATCCGTTAATTCATAATGCCCGCGGGGAACGCCCCGGTCTACTAATTCAAAGCCAACCAATTTGCGGGGAACACCCTGCGTTTTTTGGGCTTTTAATAGATCGGCATCAATGAAATCGTGGGTGAATTTAGTGACCCAGCCCAGGCCCGCTTCAATGGGCGAGGTTTCGTCAGTAATGTCATTGCCATACAGATTATAGCCCATTTCAAGGCGTAATGTATCGCGTGCACCCAGACCAATAGGTTTTAAGCCGTACGGCTCACCAGCCTTTACGATGGCATTCCAAACCTCTTCAGCCTGGTGATTGGACACATAGATCTCAAAACCACCCGCACCCGTATAGCCAGTGGCTGATACAATTACATTGGCACAACCGGCAAAATCGGTTTTTTCGAAGGTATAATACTCCATCGAATCAAGGTCGGCCTTGGTGAGCGACTGTAAGGCCTTGGCAGCCAATGGCCCCTGCACAGCAAACAGGCACATATCATCGGAGACATTTACCATGGATAGTGGTGCGCCATCACGATCGTAGTCCGATACATACTGGCTAATCCAGTTCCAGTCTTTTTCGATGTTAGAGGCATTGACCACGAGCATATATTCAAGCTCACTGATCCGATATACCAGCAGGTCATCAACAATACCACCCCGGCCGTTCGGCAGGTAGCTATATTGCACTTTGCCATCATACAAAATGCTGGCATCATTGGCCGACACGCGCTGAATAAGGCCCAGTGCCCCTTCGCCTTTGAGGATGAATTCGCCCATGTGCGAGACATCGAAAATACCCACCGCGTTACGGACGGTATTATGTTCGTCGAGGTCGGATGAGTAACGAACGGGCATCTCAAAGCCCGCAAACGGCACAATTTTAGCACCTAACTGCTGATGGATGTGATGGAGAGGAACTTGCTTAAGCGTCGTGTGTTCAGACATTGCAGGGGAAGTAGAGTAGTGTCGTTTAGTTGTTAATGACTCAATAAATCAGCACGTTATCAACCTACTATATGGCAGTGGTTTGCAGTAAGACTAGCATTTTGTAGGCGATTTTGTAAGCCATCTCCTACTCTTGCCACAATTACTTATCAAGCCACTATTACGCTATAGTTTGACAAAACTACGACAAATCTAGTGTCGCTGAAACTACGCCTTACTTTTCAGTGCGACCAGCGCCGTGGTGACTTTTCATATAATTGAATCCATGAGCGTCAGAGAAAAGCGGGCGGTACTTAAACAACTCACTAATCAGACTAATAAGTAGCTGATTCGGATAGCTCAGGAACTGGGGATTCATAGTGAGGATTCTACTCTATTCAGAAGCGCTGGTGTCCTATATATACCAGTCTCCGGGCTATATACCAGCCTGAAAACATCACAGGGTTATCAGGGAGAGCTTTGAGGGTGAGTAGACTGAGAAGTATGTAAAGAATTTATTATGATTGTGAATAACCCTCTGTATATGTGGATAAAGCTTATTGCTAATTTTTTACCTATAGATGGGCGTAACCTGTTTAGCGAATAGGGTCTATTATCCGTTAGTAACCATTCCGCTGATAAGTCAAAATCCTTGGCTAATCAGCTCAAATAGCATAGTTGGGATACGTCTTCTGGATTATGTCGAGTTACCATTGTTTAGCCTGAAGAGCGTTACGAAGCTGATTTACCTCTTAACTTTTTTCGGTTCACCAGCGTATCAACCGCATATTGATACGCTGTGATTTGGGATTCATCCTGCGCAAATGATGTTTAAAAATCGCCCGAAGCAGTAGCGACTTCGTGAATCATTATCTTCCTCAAATCCCGACAAAAATGGAATAAACAATAGCTATTGCGACAAGAATAGCCAAAATGATGAGGGGTCGGTTTGTAGAAAAACGATTCATGATTGGTTAACAGGTTTAGTTTGTTTGAAGTGTTTAGGTTTTAATTGGGGAGCCAGTGACTCACCAGGCGTAATGGCATAGTGGCCTTTTTCGAGCTTTGATATAGTCTGACTGGGTACAGACGTTTTGTTTAGTTTATTCTCCTCCTGTTGTTGCTTACGGGCGTATTCACGCTGTGCAGCGAAAATTTGGAAGCCAATAATGGCCAGTACCACCGCAAAAAAAATAAATAGGCTCATTAGAATGTGTTGTTTTATATATGGGAGATTTCATTAGGATGTAGTTAAGAAATAATAAAGTTTAGGCTAAAAAAACGGTAAACCGATGTACACTACTCGTATACCCGATTAATCAACATGGCAACTACATTGGGCTTTTCATCACAGTAAAAGTCCCCTCCTATGGTATAGACCTGGCTACCCGTAGGGGACTGGACAACTCGGACAATGTGATGCACATTGACATAATAGGAATCGACACCGCCGTACTGGGATGATCGTTTTAAGTTGATAAATGGATTCATAACCTTGATTGGTTTTAAGAACGAATGCCCTTGGGCAAATTTTTACTGTTGTCTTATTTTTTGATCAGTACCTTCAGTTTATCAATTTCAGCCCTTAGCTCCATGTTGGCCTTTTGTTGCTCGATCAAATACAGCGTCAACTTCTCCACTATCTCCAGCAGTTTAGCATTCATCTGGACCAGATACACCCTCTGATTACCGACCTGCTCTGTTTAGGGAATCTTCGGCAAGTGCTGATCCAATTCGATATACTTCTTTACCTCTGAGAGCGAGCGCAGGTTATAGCCTGCAGCAAACACACCTTATCGCTCCATTCGGATGGGTTATTAATTCTCAGTTGGTACCGTGCCTTAACCACACCGCCTTTCTCATTGACTGTTAAGAACTGATCGTTTAAGTATATTGTTGGGCTGGAATTCGTTAGATTGGAGAACCATAAGCCGCTGACATCCGCCGTTTCGCCAACCAGTTCCAATCGGGTGGTTGGAGAGGTAGTAAACAATCTTACTTATCGATGCGTATGTTCCATCAATACTATTAATGGGTATTTAATTACCATGTTTTACGGTGCTTTTTGGGTTACGCTTCTCCTTGAGAGTATCAACTAAAACTATTCATTTAGATTAATAATTATCCGAATCTTACAAAGTCAATAAATATTAATGCATCCGTGTAAGCGATATGTATTTAGGGGTTAGCCGACAAATTTACAAACAGATTACGGTTTTAACCGCTGCTCGCTCATATTAGCCTCAGTACAGAGAAAAATTGATGGGCAGATTATACTTGACCCGTACTTTCTGCCCACGCTGAAAACCTGGTTTCCATCGACCACTCATTTTCTGTACAACACGTACAGCTTCCTTATCTAAATCAGGATGAACACTTTTCAACACTTCGTAATCGCACAGCGTACCATCTGTACATACCACGAAGCTAACAAATACTTTACCTTCTGCACCAGCTTGTTGCGCCTTACGTGGATACTGAAGATTATTTGATAAAAACTCCCCCAGTCCCTGCAAGCCGCCTGGAAATTCAGGTTGTTTTTCTAGCACACTATAACGAACTGTATCTCCTTCGCCAACCCGTGCCTTTCCAAATTGACAGACACCCTTATCATACTGCTCTTCAAAGAAATAGGAATTATCAATATAGCGCCCCGTCCAGTTTCCATGCTTAAATCCATTTTTATAGGCTCCTTGCTCAATAAAAAGCGTATGTCTAACTGTATCGCTTTTCGATCTAACGCGTGTTTGATAGATAGCGTACCCATTTCCGTCTTTGACTTTCTGATGACCAGTGCTATCCCAATAAGCAGTAACTTGTTCTGGCTCGTTCTGCACCAACGCCTTAATTTCACCAACTGTTTTTATTTGTTTGATTTGCCCATTCGTATACCATGTTGTATTCGTCGATTTCCCATCCATCTCCTCATTTTTCTCAGCAACTGCTCCATTTAAATGAAAGTTTAATTCGGAGCCCGCCCGTTTACCATTTTCATAATAAGCTAGACTCACAAGCTTTTGCATTTCATCTAGTACAAACACTTCTCCTTCCCAAAATTGATTGTAGTTTTGAGTACCAATTGCATAAAGTTGTTTGTTAGATATATTATGCTTACCGCTCTTTTTGCGAATCAATAACAATCGAAAGTATTCTTTCCAATTCTTGTTTTTCATTTCATAGACGGACACATCTCCACTAGGAATACCATTTGTATCCATAGGCGTCACTCGTTTGAAAGCAGCCCGACTACTGTCTTCTAAAACTGGTTTACCATCACTCCCAAAATAGTCAATTCTAGCGCCACCCATATAGGCAAACGGTGTATTCGGCTTGAATGTAACTGGAAACGTAACTTGCTGCCGAACGGCGTGCCCATCTTTTTGAGCCGGTTTCCACGCGTTGAACAAACCAAATACACGTGCAGCCTCCCGGTCACAATCAGGCCGGATACTATTCATCAATTTCACATCAGAAACACTACCATTGATTTCAACAATGGCACTAATAATAATACGCCCACCAATACCTTTAGCTTCGGCCAGGACAGGTTTTCGAAAATTTGTCTGAATAAATGTCTTCAGAAAGGAGATGCCACCACGCGGTTCAGCAACAGTATCAACCTCAAATTGTTGATAAGCCGTTTGTTGGGCAATTACAGACGAAAAGAAAAAGAGAAACGGAAGTAGAAGCCAAAATCTCATGACAAGTTGTTTTTATGCAATTGTCGGTAAGATACAAAAAGGCCTAATTTGATGACAAATTCAATGGCATTTTATTGAAGCACGTCCTTTAATGGGAGACACTCAGCTCAAATAGATTTTAATTACATTCGCTCCGGGACAGGTTCACGAACATAGTTATCTAGTTCAATTAACTCCAAACTAAGCTAATTAAGCGTAAAATTAATTGGCAGATTATACTTGACGCGAACAGCCTGCCCCCGTTGCATACCCGGGTTCCATTTTCCACTTGTAGCTTTTACCACTCGCAGGGCTTCCTGATCGGTACCGAATCCAATACCTTTCAACACCTGGGCATCTACAACGCTGCCATCGGTATCGATAACGAAACTTATAAATACCCTTCCCTGCACTTTGGCTCGCTGAGCATCGGGCGGATAGTGCAACGTACTACTTAAAAACTGGCCCAGGGCCTGCATGCCGCCCTTAAATTCGGGCTGCTTCTCCACAACCGTATAATACAGTACGTTCCCCTCCGCCGATAAGGCTTTACCACTTCGGGAAATACCTTTATCATACTCTTCTTCGTAGGAATAGGACCCATCTGCATAGCGACCCTGCCAGACACCTTGCTTGAAGCCATTTACGTAGCTTCCCTGTTCAATATAGGTTGTGCGTTTGGTAGTATCTGCATACGATCGTGTATCACGTCGATAGATAGCCCGGCCATTTCCATCTTTTACAAGCTGATGCCCTGTACTGTCCCAAAAAGACAAAACATGATCAGGCGTGAGAGATTCCGTAGGTTTTGGCTTGGCGATGGCTCTAATTTGTTGGACCTGCCCGTTGGAATACCAGGCGGTAGCCACATATTTCTCCTCGTATTCTTCAATCTTTTCGGATACAGCCCCATTCGGGTGGTAATTTAATTCGGTACCGGAACGCCTGCCGTTCTGAAAATACGCCTGCCGAAGTAAAGCGCCTTTATCATCTACACTAATCAATAATCCATCCCATTGAATAATACCATTCTGATAACCAATCAGATACCCTGTTTTTCCTGATGCTCCCGGAATGCTATTCGGTTTCTGGACAAGCGGTATCCGTCGTTCTTCTTTCCAGGCATTTCCTTTGGCTTTGTAAAGCACAATATCACCGGTGGGTATTCCTGCCGAATCAATTGGCATGATTTGCTTGTAACGTGCCTTCGTACTGTCAGTGAGCAGTTTATCCTCCGAATCGAAGTAACTGATCCGGGCACCATTCTCATACATAAATGGTGGATTGGGTTTGAAGGTAATCGGAATATTAACCTGCTGTCGAACAGGTTTACCACCTTTATAGGCAGGTTTCCAGGCATTGAACAGACTGAATACACGCGCAGCTTCACGATCGCAGTCCGGTCGGAATGAATTAATAATTTTCACATTGGATATGGTACCATCCGGCTCCACGATCCCATTTACGATCACTCGGCCACCAATGCCTTTCGCTTCCGCAGCTAGGGGCTTTCGAAGATTTGCCTGAAGAAATGTGGCCATGTAAGGCATACCACCCCGAGGTTCTGCTGCGCTATCAGTCTCAAATTCCTGATAAATAGTGGACTGGGCGTTTGCAAAGGATACAGCAAAAAGAAGAAATAAGATCGGCCAAAGTTTCATAACGAATGGATAGATGAATCGTTTGAAATATATGAACTATCTGTAGTGAAGTCAAAACCGAAAAGGAGTTTATAGGAAACGGTAACCCGATGGCAGCCAATTCTCCATCTACAGAGACAGTCAAAGCACTGGTTCAGAATTATTTATCTTAGTAGAGCGTAAAATTAATTGGCATATTGTATTTAACCGGGACTCTACGCCCCCGCTGCATCCCTGGTGTCCAGTACCCACTCATTTTCTGAACAACCCGAACCGCTTCCCGGTCCAGGGAAGGGTGGACGCTCTTAAAGACTTCATAATCACAGAGTGTTCCATCGGCACAAACTACGAAGCTTACAAACACCTTACCCTGCGCTCCACTTCGCTGGGCATCTGCCGGATAACCTAACGTTTTTTGCAGAAACTCGCTCAGTCCTGGCATTCCCCCTGAAAATTTTGGCTGTTGCTCTAACTCGTCATAGCGTACCGTATCTGCTCCTGCTGAATAGGCTTTACCAGTCTGAAAAATACCCTTATTGTAGTGTTCTTCATAAAAGTAAGACCCATCCCCGTAGCGGCCAGTCCACATTCCTTGCTTAGTACCATTTTGGTAGGCTCCCTGCTCTACATACGAAGTCTGGCGAATTGTGTCGCTGTTCGATTTTACACGTTGTGTAAGGCTGGCCCAACCATTACCCTCTTTAACCATCTGGCGGCCAGTGCTATCCCAAAGCCCGGTCATAAAATCAGAAACAAGTGCATTTGACAGTACACGTGTGTTTGTTTGCTGAACTTGTTTTATCTGACCATTCGGGTACCAGGATGTCATCGTTTTTTTGGTATCCGCATATTCCTGCTTTTCGGCCACCATTCCACTAGTATAATACACAACCTGCTCCCCACTCAGTTTACCATCCGTATAGTGCGCTTCCTGCATAAGCTTACCTGTCTGATTAACGGTATAAACATAGCCGTTCCAGTTTCGAACTGCACTTTGATACCCAATCGAATAAACAGGTCGCCCGGAAGAACTAGGCTGGCCTTTCTTTTCACGCACAAAGGGATCACGATACGATTCATCCCAAACCTTACCATCTTTTTTATAAAGCACTAGATCATCAGTAGGTAACCCGTTAGTATCCAAAGGCATGATTTGCCTGTAGACTATCAGGTCGCTCCCAACAGGAACCGGCTGTTTATTGGCATCAAAATAGGCAACCATAGTACCTTTCTGATAGATAAACGGTGTATTCGGCTTGAAAACGACTGGAATACTCACCTGCTGCCGAACAATTTGCCCGCCTTTCTGGGCTGGCTTCCAAACTCTGAATAAATTAACGACTCGCATAGCCTCCCGATCGCAGTCGGGACGAAGGCTTTTTATGGTTGTCAAGTTCGACACGTGACCATCTGGCTCCACAACACCACTAAGTACAATTACACCGCCCTTACCCTCAGCTTCGGCTTGTATAGGCTTTCGTAAATTTGCCTGAAGAAATGTATTAAAGGTCGTTATACCTCCACGTGGTTCAGCTGCGCTATCAACCTCAAACGATTGATAGACATTCTGTTGAGCAATAACTGATGTGTAACCGAGAAGAAGAATAGATAGAAGCCAGGTTTTCATAACGGGAATACGATGTGAGATCGGCCCTAAATTATGAAAACGATTTGTTCTATGACAAAGCAGAGGCTGTTTTTATAGCAAATCCAAGCCTAATGACAACCGCTCCACACCAGCGGCTACCAGTTCTTCCATCTGCTGCTCCGTGGCCCCATCGACCACGAGTTTAACACCGACTGAGCGGGGCACGAATTCCCGAAATAGAAGAGATTGACTATGGTTGTAAAGTTGGCCAGATAAATCGGGAACAAACCCGGTGGCATTTTTGATAAAATCAGCTCCGGTATCAGCCGCAAGTTTGATCATTTTCTTCGCCTGTTCGGGATCGAGCAGGGCAGTTTCCAGAATGACGGTAAAGAATTTTTCCTGCGCATGAACCAGCGCAACGAGTTTGGCCAGTTCAATTTTCAGCCAGACAGAAATGGGTGAAAACAAAGCCGATGTGTTCAGGACAACTTCAATTTCGCTGGCTCCGTCTTTTAAGGCCCACTCTATTTCGGTTTGTTTGGCTTCGGTACGCTGGTAGCCAAACGGATAACCTATCACCGTAGCGAGAACAGCCGGGTGGGTATCGCCCAATTCGCGCCGAAATTTCTTCACCCAAAACGGCGCTACGGTCAGGCCAGCCATTCCTAACTGTGTCACCTCATCGAGCGCTTCATACTGCTCATTGAGCGTCACGCCAGGGTGCAACAACGTTCGCTCGATGTAGGGGAAGAGGTGATTCATAGAAATCAAAAGAGCGAAAGAACGAATGAGTGAAAGAGTGAATTGCCATTGCAAGGTTTATTCACTCTTTCACTCATTTATTCTTTCGCTCTTTAAATTTAAGAGTTAAAATACTTCAGCTTGATCACTTCCTTAGGATCGAGGAAGCGCCATTTACCGCGGGGCAACTCCTTCTTCGTCAAACCGGCAAAGGTGGTACGGTCCAGCTTGGTAACCTCGTAACCGAAATTCTCAAACATCCGGCGCACAATGCGATTTCGGCCGGAGTGGATTTCAATGCCAACTACATATGCATCGGGTGTAACAATGCTGAGTGCATCCGGCTTGATAGGGCCATCTTCGAGTTCAATGCCTTTTTTAATGGCTTCGAAGTGTTCGTCTGTAATCGGCTTGTCCAGCTCTACCTGATAGATTTTACGAATGTTGTTAGATGGGTGCGTTAGTTTATCAGCCAGTTCGCCGTCGTTGGTCAGGAGCAACAGACCCGTTGTGTTACGGTCTAAACGGCCTACCGGATACATGCGGAAATTACCTGCATCGGCAACCAGTTCCATAACCGTTTTGCGTTCTTCGGGATCTTCGGTCGTGGTGATGTAGTCCTTCGGCTTATTCAGCAGAACGTACACAAAGCGCTCTGGATTCAGCACTTTGGTGCCGTACTTAACCGTATCGCCCTCTTTGACTTTATAGCCCATCTCGGTCACGATTTTGCCGTTTACCGAAATATCGCCTTGTGCAATAAGTTCATCCGCTTCCCTACGGGAGCAAACACCCGAATTGGCAATGTATCGGTTTAAGCGCGTCAGGCCATCGTTACGAGTACCCTCATGACGAGGCCCTTCATTACGCGGTGTGTCATTGCGGGGTCCTTCATTACGGTCGTTGGATGCTCCGCGCTTAGTTGTGCCATTCTCACCTTTGCGTTCTCCACGGCGTTCATCCGTACGTTCCCGACGGGGATAGGCATTTTCACGAGCCTGTTCCAGATTATAGTTTGGGGCTTTGGTGAAATTTCCGGTCCGGCGGTCACTGGAATCTTTACGTTGCTGACCCGAAAAACGAGATTCTCCCGCTGGCCGGTCGTCCTCGCGGGAACCACGGTCCCGGCGATCACTGCCGCGCTGATCGTCGTTGCCAAAGCGATTGCGTTCATCGGCTTCCCGGTTAAAACCACCTACCCGTTTGAAGGTTGGTTTAGAGGATCCGCCATCTCGTGAGAAACGGGATGGTTTGTCAAACTGGCCTTTTCGGGCATTATCGCGGGGTCCACCCTCCCGATTAAAACGGGGAGCGCCGTCCGGGCGATTGTTGTCGCGCGTGGGCCGACCGCGCTCAGGTCGTTCGGTGCCTGTACGTTCAAATCGCGGGCGTTCTTCACGGTTGGAACGTGTTCTACGGCCTTCTTCATCCCGATTCGTAGGTCGGCGGGGTGTATCATCGCCAGGGCGGCTGGTAGGGCGACTCCGCTCCTCATCGGAACGAGCGGGTCTGGAAGGGCGTTCGTCCCGACTGAACCGATTATCAGTCCGTTCCCGATCAAAGCGAGGGCGTTCATCGGAACGGTTCGTATCTCTTGAGTTACTGTCTTTATTGAAACGAGGACGGTCGTTTGACGGTCGGTCGAAACGCTCTGGCCTTGAGCCAGCCCCGCCCGTTTCCCGGCGACGGTCGCCCGTGTTACGATCATTCGGACGGGAACTTCCGTTCGGGGAACTTCCGTTCCGGGAATCACTATTCCGAGAGTCGTTATCCCGGCCAAAGCGAGGTGGTCCAGCCGGACGCTCATCTTGACTTCGGCGATCGTTTGATTCTCTATTGAAACGGGGAGCGCCAGATGGGCGGTCATCGCGATCCCGGCGTTCGAATTTAGTGTCCTTTGGTTTAGCCGAATCGTCTGTACGGCTACGGTTAAAACGTGGTTGTCCGGCACCTGTGCCGTTGCGGTCGCGGCCATCATCCCGACGGCCAAAAGAACGTGGCTCACCATCACGGCGCGGTTCGTTCTGCTCTGAATCCTGATTCATGGAAAAGTACAGTAAATCGTCTGTTTGTATGTATAAATAATGCTGACAATCAGCATCCTTATTGGGGCAAGTGCAAAATGGGCTACAAAGGTAGGGGTTTTCAAGATAACCCGGCTATACCCCGTTTTCTCCAAACGCTTTTTATCGGAAAAACAATCCATGATCGTTGTCGGACGTTAGTCAATACGTAAAGTCGCAGTTTGAAAACAGCTCACTATCGACTATGGATTATTGACTTCTTCCTTTATGTCCCATCCAACACGAACACCGCTTTATGCACCCGACCGCCGGACTACTGCACAGTCTCTTATGAAACGGTATATGGACTGGCTATTTATAAAGAAAGGTTTGTATTTCCGGGATTATGACGACCTGTGGGATTGGTCGGTAACAGACCTGGAAGATTTCTGGGAAAGTATCTGGCAATTTTTCGATGTACAAAGTCATACGCCTTATGGTCAGGTAATTTTCAGGCCTAATCGGGAAGATATGATTGGCACGGAATGGTTCTCGGGTGCTACACTCAATTATGCCGAACACATTTTCCGGCACAAACCCACCCAGGGCCGTGGCGACAAATCTCCTGCCTTACTGTTTGCTTCGGAACGGCAGCCACTACTAGCAGTATCCTGGGAGAGTCTGGAACAGCAGGTTTTGGCTCTGGCAACGTACTTTCGGCAACAGGGTATTGGTGTGGGCGACAGGGTGGTGGCTATGTTACCGAACATTCCGGAAGCCGTTGTTGCCTTTCTGGCGACAACCAGCATCGGCGCCGTCTGGTCAAGCTGCTCCCCTGATTTTAGTACAGATGGGGCCTTAGACCGGTTCCGTCAACTATCGCCAAAAGTCTTGCTAGCCGCTGATGGGTATGTTCATAATGGCTTCGACATTGACAAAACGGGCACGATCAGTGAATTATGTAGTCGTTTACCTACCCTTCAGCACCTAATTTGGGTACCCTACTTAAATCCTGATGGTAAATTTGTCGAGAAAAAACCGGTTAAAACCAGTCTCTGGGCTGATATTCTAACCCTAGAAACACCAGACGAATTACTATTTGAACCCGTTCCTTTTCATCATCCAATCTGGGTTCTGTATTCATCGGGTACAACGGGCAAGCCTAAAGCCATTACCCATAGTGTAGGCGGTTGTCTGCTTGAGCATCTGAAAGCGCTGGCGCTGCATCAGGATGTACGCATGGGCGATCGCTATTTCTGGCATTCCAATACAAGCTGGATGATGTGGAATTTTGCCGTTGGTGCTATGCTGGTTGGCGCTACCCCCGTTCTCTACGATGGCGCAGCTGGTTATCCGGATTTGAATGCGCTCTGGAAACTAGCCGACGACGCCCGAATCAATCATTTTGGCAACGGAGCAGCTTATTATATGGCTTGTCTGCGAGCCGGATTGAAACCTATCGATACAGCCAAACTGACTCATCTCCGAACTATCAGCTCAACTGAGTCGTCTCTACCGCCAGAGGGTTTTCAATGGATTTATGAGTCGGTCAAACCAACGGTCTGGCTCACGGCACTCAGTGGAGCTACTGATATTTGCAGCAGTTTTGTTGGAAGCAATCCACTCCTGCCTGTTTACGAAGGCGAAATCCAGTGCCGATGGTTGGGCTGCAAAGTCGAAGCGTTTGATGAAGAGGCAAAACCGGTACGGGGAAAATTAGGTGAAATGGTTGTTCTGGAGCCCATTCCCTCTATGCCTGTTTATTTCTGGAACGATCCTTCAAACACGCAATACCGCAAGAGTTATTTTGATGAATACCCCGGCTTTTGGTGGTCTGGCGATTACATACGAATTACAGAGCGGAACGGCATTGTTATTCATGGGCGTTCTGGTGCAACGCTGGATCGTACCGGCTTGCGCATTGGCACCAGTGAAATTTATAATGCGGTTGAAGGTCTGACCGAAATTGCAGATAGCTTAGTGGTAGGGTTGGAGCAACCGGGCGGGTCATATTTTATGCCCCTGTTTGTAGTTATGCAAACTGGCTTCTCACTGACCGACGAGCTGGTTACTCGTATTAAACATACCCTACAAACCCAATTGAGCGCCCATCACGTACCCGACGCTGTTTATGCCATTTCGGAAGTACCCTATACAATTAGCGGGAAGAAGCTTGAATCATCCGTCAGAAAAATTCTGGCAGGTATGGATATATCATTGGCAACCAGCAAGGATACGCTTCGTAATCCAGCTGCCTTAACGCAATTTGCCGAGTTCATTAAGTAAGTTGATTTCAGCACTTCCAACAGCGGAACTAAATAAGGTCCACCTATTGAGTTAGATGGACCTTATTTAGTTGTAAATCCTTACCGGTTGTATAGTTGCGAATATAGGCGCTGTATTTTATCTCGACTTCGTTTCAGCCTCATTTTAACCGTACTTGGGTTGAGATTATAGCGTTCGGCAATTTCATTAATACTTAACTCCTCTTCATACTTAAGCTGTAAAAGAGCCCGTTCATTAGGAGCAAGTTTTGCCAGTATATGGTTAATCAATTGAAGTGTTTCTTCATGTAGCTGGGTCTCTTCAGGCTCAGGAATACTCTGATTAAGTTCCTCCTCAATCGGGATAAAATTAGTGCGTTTGGCTACGCGAATCTGATCAGAGCAGTAGTTATAGGAAATGGCATATAACCAGGTCGAAAAACTTGACCGTTCCTGAAAAGCCTCTAATCGGTTAAATACCTTTAAAAAAATGTCATGCGTAAAATCTTCAGCTTTCAACGGGTCTTTCGTCATCGATAGACATCGACGATAAACCTTATTAACGTAGCGATTGTAAAGCGTCTCGAAACAGTGACTGGGCTGACCAGAAAGGTACTGACGAATCATCTCCTCATCGCTTATTGAATCAGTCATAATAGTTTAGATTAACACCCCTGGGTTAGGTATTTTAACTGAAAAGTTACATAGAATGCTCCCTACTCAGCTACTTAAGCCCCTGAAAATATATTAAGCGGTGGTTAATCTAATTGCAAAAGAAGAATAGTTATATTTTATGCATTATAAAGCCAGTTCCATTAAAGGGGTTATATGAAATGAATCCAATTTTAGCCGACCGAGTTTCGGACTGCGAGAGCAGAATATAGGTTCGCTTGCCCATACCTAGACGGTTGTTCCTGTAGCTTAAAGAAACTCTGATAACCAAGGCGTTCAACCAGATTGCGGAGGGAATTATAGCTGAGTGGATAGGGAACCCAGGGTACTTGAGGGCGATCGGTGTCATACTCGACAATCAGTAAATAACTCGTTTTTGTTACATACTGACTCATTTTTTCCAGAAAGGCCGTCTGGTTTAAAACATAATGGAGTGAGTTAGCCATTAGGAATCCATTGATTTGCTGAAATGGGAGTTCATCATCCAGAAAATTAACCACATGCGTTTCAATCTTTACCTGATTGTACACAGCCGGAATAGCCTTTAGGGCATCTTTGTTGGTATCAATGGCATAGATCGTACTGCCAGGCTGTAGCAAACCCGCCAGAGCAAGTGTAAAGGTACCACTACCAGCTCCCAAATCAGCCCAACTCGTTTTACTTCCTGTCTCTATATAGTTATTCCGCAGTAGATCAGAAGCCTGTGCTGATGTCATGGTATTGCGTGATTTACGACGAACAACTTACACAAAAGACTACACCAGCAAATTCCGTATCTGCTAATGTAGTCTTTTGTGTAACTACAGAGGCACAGAGAAATGATTTAAAAACTCTGTGTTCTCTGTGCCTCTGTGGTTAACTAAAAAAGTTTAATTCCGCAATGCCTTACCGCCTGTCAGCAGGCTCTGAATCCGCTCCAGCGTTTTCTTTTCGCCGGTCAGGGACAGGAAGGCCTCCCGTTCCAGATCGAGCAGGTATTGCTCCGAGACATTTTGTGGACTGCTTAAATCGCCACCGCAAATAACGTAGGCCAATTTATCGGCAATTTTTCGGTCGTGATCTGAAATGTAGCGGCCCATATGCATGGCCGTAACACCCGCCCGGAACAACGCAATACCCGTTTTACCCTGCACTTTAATATCGGTGCGTGGCTTGGGTTGCGTGTAACCATTGTCGGCCAGTTCGATAGCCGCTTGTTTAGCTTCGGCGAGCAGGCGGCTACGGTTCAGTACAATCTGGTCGGTTGCGCGGAGGTAGTTCATTTCGCGGGCTTCCTGTGCCGACGTTGACACCTTCGCTGTAGCGATATTCATGAACACGTTTTGCAGGATATTCAACTCGGGATCGCCGGTTTGGTACAGATCCGATGCACGAGCGGCCATTTCTTTTGTACCGCCACCAGCCGGAATCAGACCAACGCCTACTTCCACTAATCCAATATAGCTTTCGGCATGGGCAACAACACGGTCGGCATGAAGAACGGCTTCGCAACCACCACCGAGTGTTAGGGTATGCGGAGCTACGATAACGGGAACAGATGAGTATCGAATACGCGCAATCAGTTTCTGGAACTGCGCAATCATCAGGTTCACTTCGTCGAACTCCTGCTCAACGGCAAACATGAACAGCATGGCCAGATTGGCACCGGCTGAGAACGCTTCGGTTGAGTCATTACCCACAACCAGTCCCCGGAAGTCCTTCTCTGCCAATGCAATACCTTTGTTCAAGGCTTCGGAAACTTCCTGTCCGAAAGTGTTCATTTTGCTCCGAAATTCCACGTTCAGGATACCATCGCCGAGGTCAACGATATTGGCACCCGAATTTTTCCAGACGATATTATTGCTGAGGTTTTCCAGAATGGTAAACGTTTCCACACCCGGAATAACCTTGTAGCTTTTCGTTGGAATATCGTAATATTTACGTTTGCCGTTTTCAACTTTATAGAATTGATCGAAGCCCGCGTCGAGCATGTCGTACACCCACTGCGCGGGTTTCTGGCCGAACGATTCAATCAGTTCAACTCCTTTCTTAACGCCAATGGCATCCCAGGTTTCAAATAAGCCCAATTGCCAGCCGAAACCAGCGGTAATGGCCGCATCGATCCGATAGAGCTCGTCCGAAATTTCGGGAATACGATAAGTGGCATACCGGAACCCATCGGCAAAGGTTTGTCGATAAAACTCACCTGCTTTGTCTTTACCAGCGATCAATACCGGAAAACGCTTTTTGAGGTTATCTATGGCCTTCGTACTTTCCAGCGTCGCAAAGCGGATGGCCGCCCCCGTTCCCTTTCCAGAAGGCTTGTATTCGTAGGTTTTCAGGTCGAGCGCCAGAATCTGGGTTTGGCCTTTCTCGTCCTTTGTCTTCTTGTAATAACCCTGGCCGGTTTTATCGCCGAGCCATTTGTTTTCCATCAACTTCTGCACCGAAGCGGGCAACTCAAACGAGGCACGGGACTCGTCGTGCTCCATTTTAACCAGATTCCCCGCCACATTGGCCGTCGTATCCAAGCCCACCACATCCGACAATCGGAACGTTCCCGACTTCGGACGGCCCACGACAGGACCCGTAAGTTTGTCTACTTCTTCTACGGTCAATCCCAGATTTTCGGCCACCCGGATGGTTTGGATCAGCGACTGAATACCGAGTCGGTTAGCAATGAAACCGGGCGTGTCTTTGCACAAAACGGTCGTTTTGCCCAGGTACAAATCGCCGTAGTTCATCAGGAAATCAATAACGGCAGGATCGGTATCGGGGCCGGGAATGATTTCAAGTAAACGCAGGTAACGTGGCGGATTGAAGAAGTGCGTTCCGCAGAAATTCCGACGGAAGTCTTCGCTACGCCCTTCAGCCAGCAGGTGCATGGGTATACCTGATGTATTTGAGGTGATCAGCGTACCAGGCTTACGAAACTGCTCAACACGCTCGTAAACAGACCGTTTTATATCCAAGCGTTCGACCACAACCTCAATTATCCAGTCGAAAGTGGCAATGTCTTTCAGGTTATCATCGAAATTCCCCAGTTTAATACGGTCGGCGAATTTAGGGCTGTACAGTGAAGCTGGACTGGCTTTCAGCATCGTCTGGAACGCATCCGTAACAATCCGATTTCGAACCAGCGGACTAGCCGTTGTTAAGCCTTTAGCCTGTTCGAGCTCGTTGGGTTCTCTCGGTACGATGTCTAACAAGAGTACATCGACACCGATGTTGGCGAAGTGAGCCGCAATACGCGAACCCATAATGCCTGACCCCAGCACAGCCACGCGCCGAATCGTACGGTTTTTGGTTTGAGGGGGGCGCCCATCCGATCTGGGTTTTTCTAAGGTAGCTTCCATGGTTTAGTTTGACTCGGTAATTGGAAGATGGATGATACAACTGGACAGTTGTAGTCCAATTTATTTGAATTAATCTAGTGGCAGCTCTTCTGGTTCAGTGGCTTTGATGCGGGCGTTTTCTTCTTCAACCATCCGGTTTATCTCTTTCATTACGTCCAGAAAGACAACCAGTTTATCGAGCGGAATTCGCTCCCGAATCATGTTGTTGAATTGAATAACGCCATCGCGGGCCATCTCGCGTTTGGCACGTCCTTCTTCGGTCAGGTAGATCCGAACAAAGCGCTTGTCGTTCCCGTCAACTTCCCGCCGAATCAGGCCGCGCTCTTCCAGATTTTTCAGCATTCTGACCAACGAACGGGGCTCCATTCCCAGTAGCGGCCCAATTTTGGTGGCCGGGGTTCCTTCTTCCAGATCAATATTAAGCAGCACATAGCCGATCGCCATCGTGATGTCGAAGCGGGCTGCATAGGCGTTATACATGCGCGAAATGGCATGCCAACCCCATTTTATGTGAAAATCAACCGTTTTCTCCTTTTTCATGATCGATGTCGTCCTGTTCTCATCAGGACGTAAATCTACCACTTTTTCACAAAAAATAGTATGCGTGCATACCAATTATCTGAACCGGGATTTTTGTGATTTCACTGACCGACTGTGATTTTGTATTTCGGCAAGGTCGAATGGACTAATAAAATCATAGTCAGTCAATAAAATCATAAAAATCCCGGTTCTGACTTACTCCGCCACCAGCTTATCCACCAGCCGGTTGAATTCTTCTATGTATTGGTCGTAGTATTTACCGGTGCCGGGGCCGGAGAAACCCGTGTGAATGTGGCGCACCTGTCCTTTTTTGTCGATGAAAATAGTGGTGGGGAAAGCGACAACCGCATTTAGATCGGGTAATGCTTTGGAGGCCTGTGCTTTGTCGTTCGTTCCAGCCAGCACGACTGGGTAATCAATCTTGAAGCGTTGTTTCATCCGCTCGATTTTTGGCCCCGAGATGCTCATTTCCGGCGACCGCTCGAACGACAAGCCGACGAGTTCTACGCCCCGACTCTTGTTCTTTTTATACCACGGACTCATGAAATTAGTCTCGTCCATGCAGTTCGGGCACCAGGAACCCATGATCTGCACAATGGTCACTTTGTTTTTGAAACGGGCATCGGATAGGGAAACAATGTTTCCGTTTGGTTCAGGAAATGAGGCATTGAGCGTTTTTGAACCCGGTTTCAGATAGGTAAGCTTAGCCGGATCAGGCAATTCAGCCTTCGGATCGAAGTGAGCTACCCAGGCTTCGTAACCGGCAATACCAGCCCATAAACCACCTTTGAGGGTTTTGGTAGCCGGGTCATGTTTGGCTTTAAATAAATAGACGTGCGAGCCATCGAAACAGGATAAAAACAGGCTGTCGCCAATAACACTTCCCGACAGATAGCGATAATCGCCGGTGGGCGTCAGGAACGTACCACTCAGGCGGCTACCTTTCTGATCAAATACCCCCACCGCGTTGACCGTATCGACTTTGCCAGTTTTGCTACCAAAATCAGTGGCCCATTTGCCGGTTAGGTTGGTCGTTGCCGAAGTAGCAGCTTCTTCTTTAGGTGTAAAGCGATAACTTACACCATATTGGGCTTCAAAGGGCAACGTTTGGGGCGGCAAAGCAACTCGCCGTCTACGATATACACCCCGGAGCGTATTACCGTCTATCTTTGCAACTAATTCCGATTCAAACAGGGCCATCGGTATCCGTAACGAGTCGCCCTCAATGGTGGCGGGGTCCATCGGAAGTCGTTCGTTGCCATTGAGCGCAAACACGGTGTAGGTCCTGGGGCTATTCGCTGCTGGCTTAATATCCAGCCCGAACGGTAAGTCGCCCCCGCGGGTTTTCAGAACAGCCCGGTATTGGCCAGGCTTAAACGGAACCGGCGATTGACCGGAACAAACAACAGGCATCGATAAGAGCGTACTGACAACAAGAGGAAGAAGGTTCTTCATTTTTTTATGATTAAGACTGAATTCAGGTTGTACATGATAGCAGTGCATCAATGCCCAAATTAACGACTACTAAAGAAGGTTAGTTTCTAAATGACTCAATACCACGAACCTGTTTTATTACAAGCCTGCATTGATGGGCTGAATTTGCAACCCGGCGGCACTTACGTTGATATTACGTTTGGTGGCGGAGGGCATAGTCGCGAAATTCTTAACCAGTTGGAAGGCGGAAAATTATTCGGCTTCGACCAGGATGCCGATGCCCGCGCCAACGCCCAGGCCATTGGCGATCCCCGATTAACATTTGTTGCCTCGAATTTTCGGAATATCAAACGCTATCTGCGACTCTATAAAGCGGAGCAAGTGGATGGTATTCTGGCCGATCTGGGCATTTCGTCGCACCAGATCGACACGCCCGAGCGAGGATTTTCGACCCGCTTCGACGCCGACCTCGACATGCGTATGAACCAAAACGCCGACCGCACCGCCCGGCAGGTTGTCAATGAGTATTCGGAACCGGAGCTGCATCGAATTCTGGGCATGTATGGTGAGATTACCAACGCCCGAACGGCTGCAGCCGCCCTTGTATCCGCCCGTTCGAATCGGCCACTTAAAACGGTGAACGACCTAAAGGCAGCGCTGCAACGGTATGCACCACGTGGCAAAGAGAACAAGTACTTCGCGCAGGTATTTCAGGCCCTGCGGATTGAGGTAAACGAAGAATTACAGGCGCTGGAAGAGTTTTTAGAACAGGTGCCAGACATTCTGAAACCAGGCGGACGACTGGTCGTTATGTCGTATCACTCACTCGAAGATCGGTTGGTGAAGAATTTCATTAATAAGGGTAAATTTCAGGGTGAAGTCGAGAAGGATTTGTTTGGGAACGACCTCAAACCGTTGCAATCCTTAACCCGCAAACCTGTTGAAGCCACGCCCGAGGAAATTGCCCGAAACCCCCGCGCCCGAAGTGCCAAACTGCGCATTGCCGAGAAGATTTAAGCAGGCATTTTTTTATTGGCTACCGACTCAGTAGTTTTGAAACCCATTACCCGGATTCGTTTACTTATTTACGCTTATGTTAGCCAAAACTTTTGGTGGAGCCGTTTATGGTGTTAATGCCAGTTTGATCACCATTGAAGTCGTTGTTGCTCAGGGTCTGCATTTTCATTTGGTCGGCCTGCCCGACAGTGCCGTAAAAGAAAGCGAGCAGCGCGTTGAAGCCTCATTGAAGTTCTTCGGTTACCGAATGCCCCGCCAGAAAGTGGTGGTTAACCTCGCTCCTGCCGACATTCGGAAAGAAGGGTCCGCCTACGATCTGCCAATTGGGCTTTGCGTTCTGCAAGCCTCCGAACAAATCACAACTACCCGTAGTCTGGAAGAGTACGTCATTATGGGTGAGCTGGCTCTCGATGGTACACTGCGGCCAATCAAAGGCGTATTACCCATTGCCATCGAAGCGCGTAAACAAGGATATAAGGGTTTTGTCCTCCCTGTCGAAAACGCTCAGGAAGCGGCTATTGTCAATAATCTGGATGTTATTGGCGTAAAAACCATGCAGGATGCCATCGAGTTTTTCGAAGGCAAGAAAGACATCGAACCATTGGTTAGCGATACCCGCGACCTGTTCATGAGCCAGATTAACGCCTACGAAGTCGATTTCTCGCATGTGCAGGGTCAGGAGAATATTAAGCGGGCGATGGAAATTGCGGCTGCGGGTGGCCATAATGTGATTATGATTGGGCCACCGGGGGCAGGTAAAACCATGTTAGCCAAACGATTGCCAACTATTTTGCCGCCCTTATCTTTACAGGAAGCACTGGAGACAACCAAGATCCATTCGGTAGCCGGTAAGCTCGGAGCCCGCGCTACCCTGATTGCAACCCGACCGTACCGAAGTCCCCATCACACGATTTCAGATGCCGCATTAGTTGGTGGAGGTAGTTTCCCGCAACCGGGCGAGATCTCATTAGCGCACAACGGGGTGTTATTCTTAGACGAATTACCCGAGTTTAAACGCTCCGCGCTGGAGGTTATGCGCCAGCCGCTCGAAGATCGAAAAGTGAGTATCTCACGGGCGAAATGGGCCGTTGAGTTCCCTGCCAGTTTTATGCTCATTGCCAGCATGAACCCCTGTCCCTGCGGCTACTACAATCACCCCGAAAAAGAGTGCGTCTGTGGCGCAGGTGTCGTTCAGAAATACCTGGCCAAAATCAGCGGCCCACTCCTCGACCGGATTGATCTGCACGTTGAAGTTACTCCTGTTTCCTTCGATCAGATGACGGGCAACCGACCGGCCGAGCCCAGCGAGGTGATCCGCGAGCGAGTCATCAAGGCGCGTGAACGACAAACCACACGCTTCGTAGGCCAGGAGGGTATTTACAGCAACGCCATGATGCCTTCGCAGATGGTGAAAGAGGTGTGCGTGATCAGCGATGCGGGTCGAGCCTTACTCCGGACAGCGATGGAACGATTGGGACTCTCTGCCCGTGCGTACGACCGTATCCTGAAAGTGTCCCGCACGATTGCCGACCTAGCAGGCTCCGACGAAATCAAGATTGAACACCTCGCCGAAGCCATTCAATACCGAAGTCTGGATCGGGAGAATTGGGCGGGCTGACAATGTGTATTTTTTGACAGGATTAACAGGAGCATAGGTGAGAAAAATCCTGTTAACCCTGTCAACAAACTTTTCACTCATACGTAAACGCATTCTCCGACGGAATATACGTAATTTTCAATCCCGGCAGTTTCGGCTTCAGCCAGGGTACGAGCCATTCCATACCGGCGGCTTCACTCATGATGTGGCCCATGATAACAAGCGATACGTTCTGCCCCTGCCGTCGGGCATCCCGAACATATTCCGGCGTTTCCCATTCGCTGGATTCTCCACAGAAAATCACATCTGGTTTTACTTTTTCGATGGCCGCTATCTGGCTTCGACCGCCCGCAGCACCCGGCATGAGCAGAACGCGCTGACAACGTTGCGTCACATCGCCAACGACCCGCACCTGTTTGATACCCAGTTTCCCTTTTACATGAGTGATGAGTTGCTTCAGCGGGGTAGCGGGTAAGGTAATGATATGAGCGTCCTGCGCATCGGCATATTTCTCCCAACCTAAAGCCGTTAACATACCGGTCTGAATGCCGTCGGGGCGGTGCGAATGCCAGTAGTCGTGAAACCGCCAAAGGGCAATGCCATTTTTAGTTAGCAACTCCTGCTTGTGGCGAAAGACGGGGTCATTTTGTAGCCAATCGGTCTCATCCAAATGGTTGTAAAACGTTGGCTCGTGGGCAATGATGAAGTTCGCCCCCGCACCAATCGTTTTTTCGATCACCTCGATGGTCGCAAACATCGTCGACACGATGCCCGTCACGTTCTGCGAGGCATTGCCCGATTTCAACGTATCGACCGTTTTGGGGAAGGGCGCATTCGGGATCGTTTTAAGGATCATATCCATCACCTGGCCAACCGTAATCGACTCCTGATTCGCCCAGAGTTGCTCAGCCTGAATCAGGCCAGGGGTATTGATGAGCATAGTCGTACCTACCGCTTTGGTGAGGTTCACAACAAATTTTCGTCTTCCTGAAGTGTTTTGCATGTTCTGTATTTATGTACCCACGGGCTTTAGCCCGTGAATGATTCGTAAAAATACGGGCTAATTGATTTGAAGAAATTAACCGCCGTTTGGCTAGTCTTCAAAACCCCCAACCCCCTGAAGGGGGCTTTTCTCCCCAGCGAACTAAGCCCCCTTCAGGGGGTTGGGGGTTTTGAAAGCCCAAAAAGGACAAGTTTTATGTAGGCGGTTATTTAATGCAAATCAATAAGCCCGTGGGTACAATTTCTCAAACTACTGGCAAGCTCCACGGCTTACGGTAATGCGCTTTCACCAACTCATTGGCTTTCGAATCGCTGGTGACCGTGCTTTTGGCATCGTCCCAATATAACTTTTGGCCCAATCGATGCGCCATATTCCCCAATTGAGCATTCACCGCTACGTTTCGCCCTACCTCAACGGGGCAGTTCGTTTGCTGGCGACTTCGGATACATTCAACGAAATTCAGCGTATGTCGGTCGAGGTCTTTGCCATCGCCGTATTGCGTTGGCATGGCGGGCGTCAGGTATTTTCCGCCTTCAACTTCGGGCAGTACTTCCCACTTGCTCCGATCAATGACCACGGTGCCCTGGGTACCAATAAACGCCACGCCATGATCGCGGTCGTAGGGGCCGCGACCAATACCAATGGCGTGATCCCATGACAGGGTGAAATTCCCATAGTCGTAGAGCACTTGCATGGTATCGGGGGTTTCACCATCCTGATCCGGGTAAGCAAATCGACCACCCATCGACATCACCGACTTGGGCGTGGATACCTTCATGCCCCATAAGCCAATATCAACCATATGGGCGCCCCAGTCGGTCATCAGACCACCGGCGTAATCCCAGAAATACCGAAATGTACCGTGGAATCGATTCCGATTGAAGGGCCGTTTCGGCGCGGGACCGAGCCACATATCGTAGTCGACGCCTTCGGGAACGGGGCTGTTAGCAACCACCGGAAACGTTTTGCCATAGGGCATATAAGCCCAAGTTTTCACGGTTCGAATGGTGCCAATCTTGCCCGACTGCACATAATCGAGGGCGGCTTTCCAATGCAAGCCGCTCCGCTGCCATTGGCCTACCTGTGTAATTCGCTTGTGCTTGCGGGCGGCTGCTATCATTAAATCGCACTCTTCAATGCTATTGGCCAATGGCTTTTCGACGTACACATCTTTCCCCGCCTGACAGGCATATACCGTAGGTAAACAGTGCCAGTGATCGGGTGTTCCGACGATTACGGCATCGATATCTTTATTCTCCAGTAGCTTGCGAAAATCAGAATAGAGCGTCGCTTTCTGCCCCGACGCCATCACCGAAGGCAGTTTTGCCAGATCGGCCGCGCGTTTGTTGAGCACGTTTTGATCTACATCGCACAAGGCGATACAACGTACGCCCGGATTCTTGAGCATTGACGTCAGATCGGCCCAGCCCATACTGTTACAGCCAATCAAGCCAACCGATACGGTATCGGCAGCGGAAAACAAACGAGGTTGTGAAGCCACCATAACTTCGTTTGGGAGCAACGTAGTCAAGCCCGCACTGGCGGCTAACTGGGTTGAATTCTGGAGAAATTGTCGACGTGATTTATTCATCTGAAAAGGTCTTGAGCGTCAGGATTTAGGGAACGTAATTAAAAGGCCGCGAGCCCTTATTTCTTTGGTTTTGCCTGGGCCTTTTCTGTTTTCAGCTTCCCACTTGTAGAGACTATTGGGATCTTTTTTTGTCATTCCGACCTTAGGAGGAATCTCAAGCTTCTGTATTAGTCAAGCTTAAGATTCCTCCTAAGGTCGGAATGACAAAAAAGCAGTTTCCTTATCAAAAAGCATGAAACACCTCTTTACCACTCGCTTGCAGATTAACCCTCCTCACAGCCCCCGTACCCCGAAAACCGTAGGCAATTCCTACGATAGATACCTTCTTTTTGGGAAGAGCCGCTTCGTAGGCCAATTCACCGTTAACGTAATAGTGGAGTTGTTGCCCGTCACTTTTGCAGGATACGTGTACCCATTTTGCAAAATCAACCCCAAGCCTGGATAAATCGGTCTTTTTACCCGAAACCATCCGCGTACCATCGAGCAGTGTCAGTTCCGATACACAACCCTTGGTTGAAAGGGGTATTGTAATGGGCATATCGTCCGTGATCAGTTCGATCCAGGTTTGCTGGCAGGCAGCGGCACCCTCGCCATACTCGTTTTTCACCTCACAGCTAAACGCGAAATCGGTCAGGGGAACGGGGTCGAAATTACCGACATTGAAGTATTTCACCAGCGGGACTTCAGGCTGTAAAGCCACGTTTTTCTGCTGGATTGTTGCAACAGGCAACTGCATCCTACCCGATTCGATAAACTCGGACCGTTTCAGATAAACGGGCACGGGTTTCGTGGCAATCGTACCAAGCCAGCCATCGGTCGGAATCAGTAGAGGATGCTCCTGAACGATCTGCTTACCAACAAGCAACTTCGCCCGATAATACCCCGGTTCATAATAAATGGATGTGTACGTTTTGCCGTCTTTATCCACCAACGTTCGTAAGCGCGGGTTCCACGATTGTTGAATAGACACCGAATCGGTAGGCGACGCCGACGCATCATAGGTAAAAATAACCGAGTTGGGAAGGCCTCGAACTAGCGGTTTGCTGCTAAACCTGTATTGGCTTACATCCAGTTGGGCTGACTTTTGGTCGAACGCAACAAGGCCGATCAGGCCAATTACGACAACAAGGCCCGCCATCCAGCTAAGCGTTACCCAATTGATGGCTGATTTGGCTGGTTTTACAGGCAGATGTTCAACAGATTCTGGCGGCAAATCGGCCACCAACTGCGCCTTAAGAAATGTTCGCCAATCGGCATAACCCGCAAATTGAGCCAGTGTATTCAGGGTCGTAGTGCTGGGCAAATGCTGGTAGTCGACCCGTCCCCAGATTCGCCGTAGCGTACTGGCGCTCAATGAAACGCCGGTCTCGTCCAGAATCCGTTGCTGAAGGTTCTCAAAATCGACACTTGTCCAGGATTCACTCGCTCCCCAGTCGAGTTTTCGTTCAATAAGCTGTTTGCATCGGAGCAAATCGGTCGAATCGGAAACCATTGTAAATCAATATGATAAAACTTGAAAAATCTTGACAGGCACTTGACTTGCAGGCTAGTAAGCGGTGATGGTAGGTTTATGAACGAATCGTTAAATTCAGATAAACAACATGAGCAAGTTACTCTTTTTAAGCATTAGTTTATGGGTAAGTTTCCTTCTGCCCACAAGCGCCCAAACCCTGTATGTCGATGCCACACGAGGTAAAGATGAAGCCAACGGCACCGCTACTGATCCAGTTGCCAGTTTAGACAAAGCCGTAGCCCTGGCCCGCGATTTTACAGGAACAGAGTCCGTAACGATTAAAATCTACCCCGGTCTGTACGTGCTTCGGCAGGTGCTGGAAATCAAAACCCGTAGTTCATCGGCAGACACAGTCCGGTATAGTCTGGAAGCCGTTACGATGCCCGACGATCTCGATTGGCAACCTACGAAAATGCCTGTTATCCAATCGGTGTCGGCCGACAATTCCACTAAGCAGTTTGCGCATACAATCGGGTTTCTGGTTGCCAAAAACAACGTGAGTTTTAAGGGGCTCAAGTTTGTCGGAAATGCCAATCCTGCCGTACGTTATTATTACCCCATCACGCGGGAAGATGAAACCTTACAGGGGCTCAGCGTAAGTCAGTGTTATTTCATCGGTGAGAAGAATTCTTCGCCTATTCAGGGTGCGATCTGGGCGCACGGTGGCGGAACCCATGTTGATCACACTATTTTTTATGGGTGTAAGAATGCGCTCCTGCTTTTCAAGTCGATTACCGATTTCGCGCTGACCAACTCGATTATTTCCGGGTCTTACGAAGCTGCGGTGTGGTTCGGTCCGTACGAATCCGACTTCCTGTTTCGCAACAACATTGTTACCAATTGCGAATACGTCTGGCTCAGGGCCCCGGATACAACGCCTAAGTACACGTTCAGCAATTCGGTCATCGCGGGGAATGCGCATTACATGGGCTTTTACGGTTCCAAAGGCGCTATTGAGGCCAATGAAACGAACCAGATCGAACAGGGAGTCAAAAAAACGGGCACGATTCTGTTGAGCGAGGTAAAAACCAATGGGTTGCCACCAGATTACCTGAATCTACTGCCCCAATCGGCGGGCTACGATCTGAAAGCGGGCATTTTTAAAACCCGAAAACAGTAAGCCTTTACCTAACCTGCTACGAAACGGTACAGGCCATTTTTAATTCGATTCGGCAGGAGTGTTTTTTTCTGACAGGATTAACAGGACAAAACAGGATTTTAGGCTTTATAATCCTGTTTTATCCTGTTAATCCTGTCGAAAAAACCTTATCAGGCAACGAAAGCCGTTTTTTACGCATCTTTAGGTTGACTATTCCCCTCACTGTCATGCCTATGCGTCAATTACTCCAGTCCCTCGTTGTCCTTTCGCTGTTGTCCCTAGCTTCCGAAAGCCGTGCCGACGATCTCGATGAGTTCATTAAGAAGCAAATGCAAAAACGGCACGTACCCGGTCTGTCCATCGCCATCATCCAGGACGGCAAGATCGTGAAAGCGAAAGGGTACGGCACCATTGACAAGAACAGTACTACACCCATCACAGCATCTACCCTGTTTCAGGCCGGTTCCATTAGTAAGTCGGTGGCGGCTGCCGGGGCTTTGTACCTGACCGAAAAAGGCAAGTTGGCGCTCGATGAGGATGTAAACGTCAAATTAAAGACCTGGAAAGTCCCGGAGAATGAACTCACGAAGGATAAGAAAGTGACCCTGCGGGGATTACTCAGCCACACAACGGGGCTAACCGTACACGGTTTCCCTGGTTACGAGGTAGGCAAACCCATTCCATCAGTGGTACAGATTCTCGATGGCTCCCCTCCTGCCAACACACCTGCGGTTCGGGCGGATTTTGTACCGGGTACCCGCTGGCGTTATTCGGGTGGTGGCTACACAGTCATGCAGCAACTCATGCTCGACGTGACAGGCAAACCCTTCCCAGAGTTTATGCAGGAAACGGTATTGGGGCCGATGAACATGAACGAGAGCACCTACCAGCAACCTCTTCCGGCCGATAAAGCCAAACTCACGGCGACGGGCCATTACGGCGACCGGAGTCTCGTAAAAGGACGCTGGCATATTTACCCCGAAATGGCAGCCGCCGGACTGTGGACAACATCTTCCGATCTGGCCCGATTTGCCATGGGCATTCAAAATGCGTTCGCGGGGAAAGCCGGGTCTGTATTGTCGAAGGAAATGACCCAGCAGATGCTGACCGACCAAAAGGACAAGGATGGCTTGGGCATTTTTCTGGAGGGAGACGGCCCAACGATGCGTTTCGGACACAACGGGCGGGATGAAGGGTTCGATGCCTTGCTCACGGCTGGCGCTGAAACAGGTCAGGGTGTAGCGATCATGATCAATGCCAACGACAACTCCCGGATGATGGGGCATATTGTAGATGAAGTTGCCAGGCAATACCATTGGGCGGGTTATAAGTCATCGTCGCCCGCCAAACGCATAGCGGTTCCTGTCACGGCAAAAACCCTCACGGCTTATGAAGGACGCTACGAACTTTACAACAACCGGATGATCACCTTTATAGCCACCAAAGATCGGCTGTTTACGCTGACCGATGGGTTTGATGATGAAGAATTCGTGCCCGAAACAGCAACGCGTTTTGTCTCAGCGGATCGGGATGCGTACGTCACATTCAGCCCTAACGCCAGGGGTGAGGTGACCGAATTAGTGTGGAAAAATGGCACAGAAGAACGAAAAATACCACGTATTGGGCCACTCTTCAACGCGCCAAAATCGGCACCAGATCCCGACCCCGCGCGTACAAAAAAAATCGAAGTTGCGTTGATGGCACTGGCCAAAGGGGGTAAAGCGGTGGAAGAAGCGCCGGGCATTACGCCGGGTGCCCGAAAGGACTTCATGCAGGGTGCCGGTGTACTCTCTGACCTCAAATCCATGACATTTATCAGCACTGAGGATGTGAAAGGGCGTGGTATTGAACGGCACGCGGGCAAGGTGGATCAGATTTTGAACTACAAAATCACGACTAATAACACGCCCCATTACGTGATCGTCCACCTGACTTCCGATGGCTTAGTCACAGACTATGACGTAGTGGAGAAGTAGCGGTTTGGCAGGTTCAACCGTCTACAACAATTGGAACAAACGAGCCATTCTTGTGGTGTCAGATGCTTACATCTGACACAGCGAGGTTTCTTAAAACCTCATCCGTAGTTCTTGACAAGGTTTTAAGAAACCTCGCTGTGTCGGTTTTGAGAAACCGACACCACGTCATGCCGTTTTATAAAAAGACTAATGCGTCAATGGAGAAGCCAGTAAACGGATGTCAGCATCGGATGACGGAGATTTTCGATAATATTCGAAAACTCTATCAATTCGCGACGCCCTGTCCTGAACTGGCTGAGTATATTGAGTTTTTCTCAGAATCATCGGCAGAGGAAACTTATCAATATGCGGGCGATAATCGGTTTGCCATCAAGATGTTTCCGAGTTGGACACCCACCTGCTACATAAATTTAGGGCAACCCTATCAGCTATCTGTTGGTACAACCCAATACCAGATTCAACAGAGTACGGACGTGCTCATTTTACGAAACAACATCGTTGAGCGGCATAATTTACCAACGGACCACATTCTCACCATCAAGTTTTTTCCGGGCGGACTGGAAGCGATCTTAGGTATAAATCAGGCTCAATTTTCTGATCAGGTGGTGAAATTAGAGAACGTTTTGCCTGCAACCCTGATTCAGCGGTTAAAGCATCTGCCTGATTTTGGCGAGCGTGTCGAGTTGCTCCAGAATTTCTTCTTAAGCCAATACAAAAAGAAGAATGCCAGCGCTTATTATATCGATGTCGTACAGAAAGCCATTGGCATCTACAGTGCTAACAATCCTGACTTTACGAGCAGCCAACTGGCAAACGAGCTGTATACGACCAACAAAACGATATACCGCTATTTTACGAGAGTGATTGGCACCACACCAAAACAATACTTCTCGACGGTTCGGGCCAGAGCGGCCTTATCGGCCTACGTCACTAATAAAAAACTCTTCTCACCCTATGACTATGGCTATTACGATATGAGCCATTTTTATAAAGACGTTATCCGATTCACTGGAAAGAAATTAATCGAAAGCGTTGGCTGAAGATGTCCAGTTTTTACTAAAATTCAGCTTAGCCCCGCTTTAGTTTTGCCGAAAATTAGTTCATAATCAGTATGAATACAGCTTCGACACGAACCTACTTACTTTTGATTTTCCTGCTCTCCGTAGTTTATGCCCAGGGCCAGCCGGGCGTTGTTCGTACCCTTGAGCCCTGTGCCTGTCCAGTTCAGATAGACAGCAGTTTCCACACGCGTTGCGCTTATTTGATCGTGCCCGAAAACAGGAAAAAGAAGAATGGAAAAACGATAAAGCTTCCCTTTATTCTGGTAGAAAGCAAAAATCCCAACAAGAAGAAAGATCCACTTTTGTTCACGGCGGGCGGACCGGGTGGCAGTTCGCTAGGTTGGGCAAGGGGAGCTTCTGGAAGCCCTCTCATCAAGGACCGGGATTGCATTGCGTTCGAACAAAGAGGTACTCATTATGCCGTCCCCAACCTGTGGAGCGAAGAACTGGATGATGCTATTAGAGAGTCGTACCGCAAAAATCTGAATAAAGACAGCATGGCGGTTGTGGGGGTCAAGCGCTACAAAAAAGCCCTGGAAGCAAAGGGAATTGACCTGTCCGGCTACAATACCGACGAAACAGTAGCGGACATTCACGACCTATTGGCCACTTTACGGGTTGATTCGGTTAATCTGTTAGGAGGGTCGTACAGTGGGGGGCTTATGCTAGCCGTTCTTCAGAAAGACCCTACCCGGATCAGATCGTTAGTGCTGGATTCGCCCCTCCCGACGTTCGTTCCCATTGACGAAGATGAACCCGCCAACTTCAACGAATCGCTGAACATCCTGTTCAATCACGTTGAAAAAGACTCAACAAACAAAGCGGTTTACGGCAACCTACAAGAGAAATTCCAGCGCTATTTCTCTTCCATTAATGGCAAAATATTTACCACTCCCTATCTGGAAAAAGGCACTACCGACACGCTACGAATTCAATACACCCGACGCGAGTTATTGGGCATCCTCGTTAACACGCAAATGAAGCACATCCCCTACGTAATTACCGACATGATCAAGGGGAATCATTATAGCTACATCAAACAAACGCTGGATGCTATTTTCGAACACAACACTGCCCCGTCAGGCATGCGAATCTCGGTGTACTGCGCTGACCAAACTGCCTATCACAGCGAAAAAGTACTTCAGCAACTCTATGAAACATACCCCTATTTGAAGGGCTATCACATTAATGATGTCTATAAAGAATTATGTGATTGCTGGAAGGTGCCACCCATAAAACCGGAAACCAAACAGCCTTTCTACTCCAGCAAACCGGCCTTGTTAGCAGATGGCGAAATGGACAACGCCTGTCGGCCAATTTATATCGATCGGATTCACCACTACATGCCTAACAGTCAACGACTGCTGTTTACCAATAAAGCACATATGGTTGGCGGAGAAGATATGACCCGCTTCATGCAATCGTTCCTCAATAATCCGTATCGGAAACTAGAGTCTACGAAGAAAGAGATTATTGCTTATTAGCTTGTAGTGTTTTCGCTTGGCTACGCCGAGTGAGGACTATTTCTTTAACGGCCTCTGGCCGGAGAATAGCAAAGTCTATATTAAAAACGGGCCAGAGGCCCTTGAAGAGATAGTCCTCGCTCGGCGTAGCCAAGCGAAAACGTCAGCTGTTTGTATAGAAAATAAAATACAAAAAAATCTCACTGAATGGCGGTTGGAGATTATTGAATATTAAAAGCGTCATTAATGCAATGAGCCGTGCCACAGTTACAACTGTAGCACGGCTCATTGCATTAATGACGCTCCTATTGATTAAACTGGATGCTGTTCAACTGAATGATGTTATCGTTGGGTTTGTCGCGCTTCATCACGATCACATACACATCATGTTTCCCCGTGAACGCCTTATCGAAGGTGCCCGTCACCTTATTCGTGGTTTTCCAGTCGCCGGTAGCTTTGTAGGGTGCTCGACTAACGACGGGACCGGCGTACGAATCCAGCCGAACTTCAATATCGCCATCTTTATTGAGCGACGAATAATCGTACGTCAGCGATTTGATGGTGGTCATGTCAATCCCTTTCAGGAGGACATACGCTTTGTGACTACCCGCATTTAAGCGATTTCCAAACCTTGGGAAGCCCACATACGCATCGGCGTTTATCGTTTTCACGTTCGCACTTCGCAGCGTAACTACTTCGCTACTCGTAAGTGGTCCTACAACCTTTCCGCCCGGCGTGGATGCGCCTTTATCGGTATAGGAAGCCATGAGTGTATACTGACCTCGGGTATCTTCTGGTTTATGCTCGTTTAGTGCGAGGCTACCCTGCAACGGTGCCACTTTCTGCTTACGGGCGTCGGTCAGCGAGAAAATGTACTTCACCATTTCCTGCGCGTCCTGTGGCGGAATCTGTGGGTGCGCACTCATGAGGTGGTCTTTGCTCCAGTTGCCGCCCCCGCCTTCGATGATCTTTTTCGCCAGCTTGTCCACACTTCCGGCCTGCCCTTTATAGCGGTCGGCCACGGCCAGAAACGTTGGCCCAACAGATGGTTTATCAATCGTATGACAGGCTTTACAGTCGCTGCTTGCCATGAGCATCTTTCCAATCGACCCGTTTCCGATAGAGGCCAGGTCCTGATGCCCTTGTTGCACCACCGCAGGTGAGGCAGTTCGGGGTTGAGCGCTGTATTCGGAATACACCTTGATCCGCTTGGGATCAACTTTCCCATCTTCTTTGTCCGTCACGTTTACCGTGTACGTAAACGGCTTATTTTCCCAGAAAAACGATTTGTTATCAGGCGTCTCAATGACAACTTCCGGTTTGGCATTACCAACCTTCACCACGATCGTATCTGTACCGACTAAACCTTTCTGATCCGTTGCTCTCAGAATGGCATTATATACACCAGGCTGCGTGTATGTGTAGGTCGCCATCGGGCGCTGGGCGCCAACCGTTTTACCATCAAATAGCCATTCATAGGTAATGGCATCGTCATCGTCAAGATCAGTACCGCGCCCACTGAATTTCACACGCAGCGGAGCGGGCCCGGCAGCTTCGTGCTGCACAGGCGCATTTTGTCCATCGGAGGTTAGATACGAGCGTGAGTTATGGATCGCCATCGCCACCGAATCAACCACATTGGCCTTAACCGTTGGTGGACGATTGCCAGTATTGTATTCAATTTTCACTAAACGGGCATCGTCGTTATCGGCTCCATAGACCGAGCCGTATTCCAGCATATACATGACGCCATCTTTACTGAAAGCCAGATCGATAGGTCGCCGAAAATCGCCGTTTGCAGCCATAAATGGCTCATTCCGACTATAGTTATCGTCCTTATCGACCCGAACGGCCAGCACCCAGTTGCGCATCCAGTCGAAGACGAACAAGGCACCATCGTAGTATTCCGGGAATTTTGTTTTGGAGGACGAATTCTTGTCGTAGGTATAAAACGCACCCGCCATGGCACTACGTCCACCCTGCGCCAATTCGGGAAACTCTTTAGAGGCCGCGTATGGATACCAGATCATCGCCGAATTAGTGGGAGGCAGGTTCTTCAGGCCCGTATTGTTGACCGAGTTATTGACTGGTGCTTTCGGGTCAAATTTGGGTCCGAGTGCATTGGTTGCAAAGTCAAGCTTTGGGTATGGCTGACTGTTGCCGATAAACAATGGCCAGCCATAATTACCCGGTTTTTTGGCCTGATTGAACTCATCATATCCTCTTGGCCCAATCGTACTATCCTTCCCGGCATCCGGGCCAATTTCGCCCCAGTACAATACCGATGATTTAGGATTTACGGCAATCCTATACGGGTTGCGCAAACCCATCGTGTAAATCTCTGGCCGTGTTTGAGCCGTGCCTTTCGGGAATAAGTTGCCGTCGGGAATGGTGTATGTTCCGTCGGCCTGGGGGTGAATTCGTAAGACTTTACCGCGCAGATCGTTGGTATTGGCCGCTGTACGTTGCGCATCGAGTGTCAGATGATCAGGGCGCTCATCAATGGGTGAGTAGCCATTCGATGGGAAGGGGTTGGTATTGTCGCCCGTCGAGAGGAACAGATTGCCTTCTTTATCCCAGGCCAGCGACCCGCCGTGGTGAGCGCTGGCTTCAAATTCGCCCGGTAGTTTGAGCAGTACTTTTTCGGAAGTCAGATCGAGCGAATTATCGGCCTTGACCACAAAGCGCGACAGATGGTAAGTCGGGTCTTTGTCGGTATTGGGCGAGTAATACACATACAGCCAGTGATTTGTCGAAAACTTCGGATCGAGCGTAATGCCCTGTACACCAAAGCCCTGCTTGGTAGTTACCGCAAACCGATGGATTACTTTGTAGGTATTTGTTCGGTTGTTATACACCCACAAATTGCCGCTCCGCTCGGTGAAGAATACCCGACCATCGTCGGCAACGGCCAGTTCCATTGGCTCGTTCAGGTCATTGACCAATACGGTTTTCACAAAACGGTTTTCTTCGGGCATTACCACGGCATGTGCTTTACTGTAGTCCAGCGCCTTACCAGTTCCCATCACCCAGTTCAGCGCGCCCAGCAGGTGTTGTACAAACAGCGGCTCACTGAAACTGGAATCTTCGTGCCCTCCGCCGGTATAATACGCTCGCCCGCCATCGAATTCGTGATACCAGGCAATGGGGTGATTGCTTCCATTAATCCCCCCTTCGTAGGTACTCTCGTCCAGACTGGCCAATACGTGCAAGTCGGAATAGAGTGAACGGTAGTTGTACCATTCATCGGTTCGCTCCCAATGATCGGGCAGCATGCTGGTCGACGAGTGGTTCTTGTCCGTTACGTCAACCGTTGCTTTACGAACATTGGATTGACTGGGGTGACTGGCAAAATAGCCACCCGCGAGTTTGTTGTACCAGGGCCAGTCATATTCGGTATCGGCAGCCGCGTGAATACCCAGATAGCCGCCACCGGCCTGAATGTACCGCTCAAAAGCAGCCTGTTGGACCTGGTTCAATACGTTCCCTGTGGTACTAAGCCAGACGACGGCCTGGTAATTCCGGAGGCTATCGTCGTTAAAATAAGCCGCATTTTTGGTGGTATCAACCCTGAAATTATTCTCTCGTCCGAGTTTCTGGAAGGCGGCAATACCAAACGGAATGGAGGTATGTTTCCAGCCTTTTGTCTTTGAAAAAACCAGAATCCGGGGGGGATTGGCACGCTTCGGAGCAGTTGGTGCGGGGGCAGTGCCGATAACTGACTCAGATACAGTGGTCGTCATTCCGGTATGAGTAGCATTTTTCTGGGTGTTCATACACGCGTATAGGGCTATAGTAGCCCCGGCGACTCCCAGCAAGTGACGAACATGCCTAGTAGAGGTTGGTAACCAAATCATAAGTAACGAAAAGTTGAAGGCTGTTTAGGAGTACGAAAATTGATTTTCGATCGTCAATTTGCGCAGTTGCTTAATAAGTTCTAACCGCGAATAAACTACCCGATCAGGTGCGTGCGGGAGTTACCTAAACCACTCATTTTTTAGTGAGACCACTGAACTGCGCTGGTTGGCCATTTCCAGGTAGTTGACCGTTTGATAAAGCCTGAGTCAGGATGCGTAAGGCAATGAGGCAGAACGTGAAAATATCTCAAATGATAGTTATTTTTGGGGCTTTCAGCTTGATAAGCATACATAATCCGTAGTGTACAACTTTAACCTAGTCCTTATTTCAATGAATCGATTTTTACGTTATTCCCTGTTCTTAACAACCCTCTCCTCTCCTATTTTTGCCCAGCAAGCCTATGATGTCGAGGCTGGGAAACCCGCTCAATTGAATGGCATTGACTATGGTTTCGAGATCCGCAATGAACGTCAAATGGAAATTAGCGGGGAGAACTTCATGCGTTACGAAGTTGCGATTTACGCCACCAACCGGAGCAACTGCACCAAATTGATGTTTCCGAAACCAACCTTTTTAAGTGGCGATGAACCCAATCAACTGGCGGTATTCGATTGCCTGAATGCCACCGGAAAACGATTGACCTCAAAAAGCGGTACAGTCGTAGCCCGACCGTTCACGGTGCCTTATCAGCAACGGATAAAAAATTCGGAAGGGAAAGAGGTAACCAGCACCACCAATGTGCAGGCCGGTTTTATGCTCCGAAATGGCGAAACAGTAAGCAATACGTTTATTGCCATTGTCCCCAAGGGCGAACGCCCGGTTATGAAAGTTCGGATTAAAGACATCCCGGATTTATAAGATCACGATTTTTATGAACACAGAGTGGTGCGCCATTGCGACACGGAGAACACAGAGTATAAAATAAATTAAAAACTCTGTATTCTCCGTGTCGCAATGGCGTACCACTCTGTGGTTAATAAACCTTATTTACGCCAATTCAACCTGTGCCTTCACTGCCTGACTGATCACGAATTGCCGGGCTTCGTCGTACTCATCTGCTGTGCGCAGATGTTCCAGTAATAGGGGCACTTCCTGCGGTAAGGACGTCACGTTTCGGATGTAGGTAACGTAATCCAGGCTTCCTCGTCCCGGCATGGTCTCCATAAAATGGCCATCTTTCGGAGCAATATCTTTCGCATGGACCGACACAATCCAACGCCCCAATTTCTGAAAGGTTTCGTTCATTAAGGCTGTGTTGTTGTAGTACCGCGCCGGACTATTGATGATGTTCGCCATATCGACGTGAGCCCCAAAGGCCGGCCGATCAATGGCTTTGATAAATTTCAGATACGAGTCTGGACCGTCGGGCAAACTCCAGCCCATCATTTCGAGCGCGAATTTGGCCCGTTTGGGTTTTACGGCATCAATTACCTTTCGGCAATTCTCGACCGTCGCATCAAAATAGTCTTTCGTCAGGTCACGGGCATCGGGTCCATCCCAGCGAGTAGGGTTATAAGAGCCCGCAATATTGACACAGGTTCTTGCTCCAACGGCTTCGGCTAAGGCCAGCCTTTCAGTAACGTACTCCAGATTTTTACGGCGTTTTTCAGCATCCTGATCCAGCATATTGACCCAGGCCCCAACTTCGGCCAGAATCACATTCTGCCCCGCAAACGCTTTCTGGATGGCCTCAATCTTCGTGGTGTCTTTCAACTCAACCGCAGGAACATAAGCTGAGCTGTATTGCAACCGCCGATGCTCACGCGCCAGCTCGTCGGGGTCCTGACTTTTCAGAAAAATTGGCCCTCCCAATCGCAATGGCTTTTGGGCTGTTTGTGATGCCGGGAAATGTGGATTTACGATTGAACTACCAGCCAGAATGGCCGACGATTGCAGAAAATTACGGCGCGAAATGTGTTTCATAAGGTTGTAGATAGGGAGTTACGTTTGCTGACTAGCCAATTAAGTGCTTTTTAAGGGTTGCGTTTACCCCCCAGCCCCCTGAAGGGGGAGTACTACTAAGTGGACATTCTCCCCCTTCAGGGGGCTGGGGGGTAAACGCACTCAGAACTTAACAACACTGTGGTTGTATAGGTAAGTTATTTTTTGCCGCTTCCTAACCACAAAAGAGCGTCGATCAGAAATTTATTCTGCGTTTCATTTGAGAAAGTAAACGACAATTCTTTGTTCGTTTTGTTCTCATAATCAATGTCATTGTGGCCCATGTTCGAATAGATCATATTGTATTTCCTGTTTGTCCAGACAACTGGGTAATAACCGCTATGCCAGATCTCATGCGGTTTGGGGCCCGTACCCAGTGGAAAGCTGGCTGAGTCGATGGCCATGAGAATGTCAATATCTGGATTCTTTGTTAAATCATTCGTCCAGCGGTACCATTCATTCGGAGCCGTTTTGAAGGTTTTGGGCAAGTGCTTCGTGGCAGGGTGTTTCCGATCTTCAACGCGCAGTATAGCCGATGTAGGCCGCCAGGTATTGCTTTTGTAGGAACCCGCACCTATAAACTCGTTGTGATACCAATCCCAGTTTTGTGGGTATTTGGAAGGTGTCAGGGCAAATCCGGCGAAGTGAAAACCCATCCACCCGCCCCCATTTTTCATGTACTTTTCGAAGGCTTCCCGTTGGGCAGGCTCCTCGGGCCGGGTATCGAAAAACAGTACGACCTGATAATTCGACAGGAATTCGGTGTTCAGGTTATTCCAGTTATCGGTTGAATCATAACTGAAATTGTATTTTGCAGCCGCCTTCGGAAACCACCGGTTAGCCTCATGCACGTAGCTAATATGCGCTTTATCGTTCTGAGCGGTGTAAAAGGCAATGACTTTGAATTTTGGCTTCTTCGTTTGCGCGTGAAGCGTGCCTGCCATACAAAGCAGGAAAACGACAAGTAGTTGGATCGTTCTTTTATTGAGTAGAGACATTGGATGGCTAGTAAATCCTGCTTGCTAAAGCTAGAAAACGAAAGGACATACTACCGCACTCTATTCCATCTTCAACACCCGTCCCACTTCTTTATGGTACAACCGCCCAATGGGCAACTCCTGTCCAGCCACATCGACCTGAGTAGGTGTGTAGGCCGTTATCTTATCTACGGCCACAACAAACGAGCGGTGAATGCGTAGAAAACCAGCTTCGGGAAGCATATCTTCCAGTGAACTAATACTCTGTTTGACCACCAAGGGCTTAGCCGAGGTCGTGATAATTTTGACGTAATCTTTCAGGCTCTCTACGTATAGAATATCGCGGATAAATACCTTTACCATTTTGCGATCGGCCCGAAAGTACAGAAACGTATTCTCCGACGGCGCTACCGTTTGTTTCTCAATAGAATGAACAGGCAAGGCTTCGGTTTGCCCAACGTTGAGTAAACTCGTTTCAACCCGCATTACCTTGGAAACTGCCCGCAGGAATCGCTCGAACGAAATAGGCTTGAGTAAATAGTCGACCACATCCAGGTCGAAACCGTCCAGGGCATAATCGCGGTAGGCAGTCGTAAAAATGATTTTGGGTGGCTGGCGAAGACTACGAACGAAATCGGTACCCAGCAGTTTTGGCATTTTAATGTCCAGAAACATCAGGTCAACGGGTGTGGTTTGCAACACGCCAAACGCCTGAATGGCGTTGTGACATTTGCTCACGATTTCCAGACCATCGATCATGTTGATGTGCGACTCAATGACAGCCAATGCAGGTGGTTCATCATCAACGAGCAGACAACGTATTGGGGCCATAGTGGTACTAGATCAGGTTGTTTCGGCGAGTTGGTTGACCGGTTGAAAATCCGCGATTAGTGTCGGCCCTAATTCCAGCGATAACGTAACCATAAACGTTTCCTCTTCGGCCACAATTCGTAACTCATGACGGTTAGGATATAGTAGTTTCAATCGTTTTTGCACGTTCTGCAAACCGATACCACCGCTGTGCACACCCTCCTCCAACGTTGACTCCCGGCTGTTTATGACTTTAAATTTCAGCTGGTTTCCCTGAACCGACAGATCGATGTGCATCCAGGCCTGCTCAACCTGTTCACTGGTGCCGTGTTTAAAGGCATTTTCCAGGAATGGAATCAGTAGCAACGGTGCAATTAGTTTATGCTGGTAATCGCCAGAAATAGTCACCGACATATCCAGCCGATCGCCATAGCGAAGCTGCTCCAGCCCAATATAGTTACGCATAAACGCAATCTCTTTCTGTAGCGGCACTTCCGACGCATTGCATTCGTATAACATGTAACTCAGCAATTCCGACAACTTCAGCACCACGGCTGGCGACTGATCGGATTTGTGGAGTGTGAGCGCATAGAGGTTATTCAGCGTATTGAACAGAAAATGCGGGTGCACCTGCGATTTAAGCAGTTGTAATTCGGCCTGTAATTTCTCCCGGTCTATTTGCTCGTAAGCCTGTTGCTTCAGATACCAGATTTTTACCAGTTTAATAGCGGCTGCAAACCCACCAATGGTCGTTGCTCCTCGCATACCCGCCATCATGGCAAAAAAGAACGTATTGCCTGAATACCGCCCATGCAAGGCCATGCGCACAGGATAAACAATGAATTTGGCTAATACCGCCGAAAGAAAGGCCGTGGCAATTATTAACCCAACAATGCTAATGAATGCCAAGATATATCGGTTGGTAAGCAGATAACGCGGGATTACCCAGTACAGCAGAGCATAGGTCAGGAACATATGGGCTGGCATAAACAGCACCGAATCAATACCCGAAATGAAGAAGCCTTTCAGAAGCGCTAACGGCCAGGCGACGCCTTCGTGGATCAGGTAATTAGCGGGCAAAAAACCGTAGGTGAGCGTAAAGAACAACGCCCATGCCAACCAGAATAAACCATGCCGTGCCAGCCGTTGGCGCGGTTGATTGGAGAAGACAAATTCCTGGGTCAAACGTTGCATAAGTCAGCCAGTTAGCTAATCGAAGATAGACAAACGGAGTGGTTTTGCCTACAGCCGAATCCATTTATCGACAGACGACGAACTACCGTCGCCGAACAACGAAATGTAGCGCCAAACGACGTTAGCAGACCAGATCATGCCGTATAGTACCCAGCCGTGGTCACCGGGCGAAATTCTGAGCGGGCAATTAGCCGTGTGTTTACTTTTGGGTCAGTTAATAACTAAACGTAAACACACAAACACCATGAACACTAGCTCACAACTCCGCCTGGCCTTTATGGCCCTCGTATTCACTACTAGTTCATTTGCCGCACAGGCACAAACAACAAAAGAGCAACCCGTTGCTAAAGATGGATTCTGGGTGGTTGAAACCGCCCCAAAAAGCGACCAAAGCATCGTTCGATTTTATACGAATGAGCAAAAACTGATTTACGAAGAAACCGTAGCCCGCAAACTGAACCTGGCTCGCCGACAAACCAAACAGCAATTAAACGTAGCGCTTGACCAGGCAATGTTTGTCTGGAACGCCACCCACAAAGTCCCAACCGACCGCCAGTGGGTATCCGTGCAGTTTGAAAAGAAATAGGTTCGGACTGGTTCTGAGATTCTAAATTTATTGTCCACAGAGGCACAGAGGACACAGAATAAAGGGAGATACTCTATAACTCAGTGTTCTCTGTGCCTCTGTGGACAATAAATTTTTAAGGGTAAATTATACCGAGAAGTCGCTTTATCTGGTATACTAAAAACCCTCATCTCTATGCAGGCTAACAGACGCAAATTCATAAAAAGCTTATCGGCAGCTTCAGCGCTCGTTGCCAGCGAGGGGCTTGCCAAACCATTCGGTTTTCCAGCCTACATTCCGAATTTAATAAAGGTAAGTCCCAACGACAAAATCCGCTTTGCGACGATTGGCATGGGCATTCAGGGCAATTACGATACCATGGCTGCCCTTCGGAATCCAGATGTCGAACTCGTTGCCGCAGCTGATTTGTACACGGGTCGGCTTGAGCACGCAAAAACGGCTTTTGGTAAAGACAAAGACCTCTTTACAACCCGCGATTACCGCGAAATCCTGACTCGCCCGGATATCGACGCTGTGCTGGTTGTTACCCCCGATCACTGGCACGATCATATTACCATTGCAGCGCTCAAAGCAGGTAAACATGTGTATTGCGAGAAACCGATGGTACAGCACCTGAACGAAGGTAAAGCCGTTATCGACGCCTGGAAAAAATCGGGCAAAACTATGCAGGTAGGCAGTCAGCGCATCAGTAGTGCTGCCTTTCAGGAAGCGAAACGACTGGTTGAAGCGGGTGATATTGGCGCAATCAATTACATTGAATCCAACAACGACCGTTTCAACGCCATTGGTGCCTGGAACTACTCCGTCCCACCCGATGCCTCGCCACAAACCGTAGACTGGGACCGGTTTCTAGGTGATGCGCCCAAGCGCCCCTTCGATGCGAATCGGTTTTTCCGCTGGCGCAACTACCGCGACTACGGCACGGGTGTCGCGGGCGATTTGTTTATTCACCTCATTACGGGTGTCCACTTTGTCACGAATACTCTGGGACCAACGCGAATTTTCTCGTCAGGTAACCTTGCCTACTGGAAAGAAGGTCGTGATGTGCCCGATGTGATGACGAGCCTAATGGATTACCCGAAAACCGACAAACATGAGGCCTTCCAGATGGTGTTGCGAGTCAATTTTGCCAACGCCGGTAAGATCAGCAACGTAACGCGTATTATTGGCAACGAGGGCCAGATCGAGTTTTCGGAAGATAACCTCATTATGACCAAAAAGAAACTGCCCATTGCACCAGGTTACGGCAACTACGACAGCTTCTTTACCTTTACAGAACCGGTTCAGCAGGAATTTGTGAAACAGTACGATGCCAAATACCCACCCGAAACCCGTAAGGCAGAACCGGTAAAAGAAGTCAAATTCGAAGCACCGAAAGATGACGATGCACACGCCAAGCATTTCGGCAACTTCTTCGAAAACGTCCGCAAAGGTAGTCAGGGCACCGTTGAAGATCCTGTATTCGGGTTCCGGGCAGCCGCTCCCGTACTGGCGTCTAACGAAAGCTACTTCGAGCAAAAGGTAGTGTATTGGGACCCCGTTACCATGACGCAGCAAAATCCAACGGCTCCGTCGGCAACCCATAAGAAAAAATCGGCCACCGCTTCGGCAAAGGCAGTGGCGAAGAAATAATCATAGTTGCCAGAGATGAGTTAAACCCCCATTGGACTGATCTGCATCAAGCAGGCAATCTGATGGGGGTTTGCATATCCACAAAACCAAATGATCGTTTGGTATAGTATATATCTCATCAGTTGCCCAACTCAGGCTGGAGCGGTTAAAAGTCCATTTTCTAGCTAAAAGGCATATTTTTTGTCATTCCGACCTCAGGAGGAATCTCGAGTTCCTGATTAATCAAGCTTGAGATTCCTCCTGAGGTCGGAATGACAAACCACTCACTTGCATAAATTCGATCAGTTACTTCATCAAAGGTCATGGGAGCTTCTATATCAACCAAAACAAACTCCATCCCTACTCACACTCCAAACCCAATTCGCTTGCTATTATGGGGGGCACTACTCGCACTAGTCCTTTGGGTTGCAGTGGATTTGTATGTGCCCAGAAAGAACAGCCTGCGTGAATTCAACCCAAACGAAGTAGCCCGACTGGAAACAGCCATGTGGCGGTCCTACTATCAGAAGAAACCGGTGCTTCTGTTTTGGCAATTGGCGGGTGGACTACGGCAGCAATTTCATGCACCTTTCTGGCGGTCGTTCATATTAGGTTTTCAAGCGTCTAAAGCAGCTTTCGATTTTAAGAAAGGAAAATCAAGAATGGAGTACCAGAAAACCTTACCCGATCTGATTTCGTATTATGAATCCATTCAGGCACTTAGCACCGAACAATTTAATGTACCGAACGTAGCCAAACTGGAGCTGGAGTGGTGGATTGTTCACCGCCAGCGCGAGCGTTATAGCTATTCAGATTTAGCGAACGCTTTAGTCCAAACGTCGGCTGCTCTGTATAATCAACCTCCCGCATCCTTTGGTACATACGGGCGTTTACGAGCCGACGCCATGCGCTTATGCGATGATGTACGACAGAAACCAGGCGGAGCTACCGAAGCCGATTGGCAGCACATTGAAGATGAGTTAAATCAGGCCTGGAGTTCCTTCCATCAGGCCGTTCAACGAGGTCGATAAGGCTTTTTACCTGTGCTTAAGTCCTGGAAATTGTACGCAATTGCTGCATAGCAACCCGCAACTGTTGCCGAACCGTTTCAACGGGCAGGCCTAACGAAGCAGCGGCCTCTTCGGGCGTGCAATTCTTAAAAAGAATAGCATCAAGCAATGCTTTCAACTGAGGATCAACGGAATCCGTATGGTTATCTATTGACGACGTCGAGGTAGTTTTTTGCCAGACCGGGCTTACTACTTTTCCGGTTTCAGCGAGTTGCAACACAGCGGCCTTAACCTGTTGTCGTTCTTTAAGCGCATCTAAAGCCGTAGTTCGTGCAATTTGTAACAGCCACAGAAACAATGGCTGTTTATCTGGCCGGAACTGATCCAGTTGCAAACGGATACGCCTAAAGGTTGTTTCGAGCAGGACAACTGCTTCCGTTTTGTCAGTAATTATTTTCGTGATAACGCCCAACAATATGGCGGCATATTGATCATACAATTTAGAAAAAGCCAGTTGGTTGTTAGCCTTCAGGTTGCTTACTAATTCCAGTTCCAGAAACGAAGCAGGCGGGCGATTCATGATACAACTACAATAAGAATACACACATAGTCAGCAGGTTAGCAAACACAAACTCGCCAAGACATCTAATCCATAACAAAATGTTAGCCTTGAGGTTTAATTATTTTTTTACCGGTACAGTAGGCACATCTGCTGACATTGAGTGTACTAAAGAATATGACGCTGGCATCGGGTTCATTCGTACCTTTGAGAACGAATTCAATCAGATCTATGAAATATCAAAAGCACGTTTTCATCTGTAACAATCAGAAAGCCGCGCCAAAAAAATCCTGTGGTGAAGCACACGGCAACGAACTAGTCGACGCCTTCAAAGCAGCGCTTGCTGAGCGGGGCCTGTTAAAAGAAATGCGGGCGCAACGAACGGGTTGCCTCGATGCCTGTGCCTTCGGTCCCACCCTGGTCGTTTACCCAGAAGGCACGTATTACGGTAATGTACAACTGTCAGACGTTGCCGAAATCGTTGATAGTCACCTCGTGAATAATCAGCCCGTTGAGCGACTGAAATTGGATTTTTAGTGATTACGGTAGCTGGGTATTTGGTTTACGGTATTTGGTATTCGGTGGGCTGGCACCAGCAATCTTCCGCGTCAGCCACCGAATACCATAAACCAAATACAGTAAACCCATCCCCATGTATAAACACCTCTTTTTTGACCTTGACCACACCTTATGGGACTTTGATCGAAACTCGGCGGAATGCATTGCCGAACTCTTCGATACGTTCCGGCTGGCGGATGCAGGGATTCCGTCGGCGGAGGAGTTCAGCCGTCACTTCATTGCCATCAATCATCAGCTCTGGGCCGATTACGACAAGAATCTGATCGAGCATGGATATATTCGGCAACATCGTTTCCCGATGGTATACCAAGCACTGGGTATCGACGAATCAGCCGTTCAGGCCGATCTTAACGCCGAGTACCTGAAACTACTCCCTCACAAAACTCATCTGCTGGAGTCTGCACGGGAAATCCTGGATTACCTGAACGGGCGCTACACCATGCACATCATCACGAATGGCTTTGCTGATATTCAGGCCACGAAGATGAGTAGCTCAGAGATTGCCCATTATTTTACGCATGTGGTTACCAGCGAAACCGCCAGTGCAAAAAAACCAGACCCGCTGGTGTTTCAGTACGCTATGGACATTAGCGGCACGACGGCTGGTGAGAGTTTGATGATCGGCGACAATTACGAAGCGGATATTCTGGGTGCCAAGAGCGTTGGCTTAGACACCGTATTTTATAATCCACAAGGCAAAGTCGTTGACGACAAGCCTACGTACGATATCAAACACTGGAAGGAACTACTGGCAATTTTGTAGACTAATCCTAAATTTACTATGAATGGGTTTGTTTTTGCTTCGTCAATCAGTCGATCCGCTTTTGCAGGGGTCATCCTGTTATCCCAATTTTCGTCTCTCTTGTACGCACAGCCAGTACACGTCGTCGATGTGTGTGTGTATGGAGGCACGTCAGCAGGCGTGATTGCGGCTTATTCGGCCAAAAAAGCGGGTAAGTCGGTTGTGCTGATTGAACCGGGTCTTCATCTCGGCGGTATGTCATCGGGTGGTTTGGGAGCAACCGATATTGGCAACAAGCAGGCAATCACGGGTTTGTCCAGAGATTTTTATCGGCGCGTGGGTCGGCATTATGGCAAGCCGGAACAGTGGACATTTGAACCGCACGTTGCCGAAACAATTTTCAAGCAGTACCTACAGGAAGCTGGCGTTGCCCCTTTATATGCCTACAGAATCACATCTGCCGAAGTCATAGCGAACAAGATAAAGCGGATTAAACTCGAACGGGTTCTGGCACAGTGGTATACAAAAGACCAGCAATCGAACAGTGTACCTAGTCCTGAAACGCAAACGATTGAGGCTAAACAATTTATTGACTGCTCTTACGAAGGCGATCTGATGGCCAGAGCAGGCGTAGCCTATACGGTTGGGCGGGAAGCGTCCAGCCAGTATAATGAACCCCTCAACGGCGTGCAGTTCCGGGACAAGCACCAGTTTCCCGATGGCGTAGATCCCTACAACCAGCCCGGCAAGCCCGAAAGTGGAATAGTGTGGGGCATTGGCCCGGCCTCACTGGCACCCAACGGCACTGCCGACCGAACGGTACAAGCCTACAACTTCCGCCTGTGCCTGACCGACGACCCGGCCAATCGCATTCCGATTACCCGTCCGGATGGATACGATTCCACCAAATACGAATTACTGCTACGGCAAATCGCCCAAAAGATACCGAAGGAGTTGACCTGGAATCTGATGCACTTTGTGATGATGCCCAATCATAAAACCGACATCAACAACTGCGGTGGCTTTTCAACGGATATGATCGGGGCCAATTACGACTACCCCGACGCTGACTACGCCCGACGTGACCAGATCATTCGGGAGCACGAACAGTATACCAAAGGGCTCTTTTACTTCATCGGGCACGATCCGCGTATGCCGAAGCACCTGCGGGACGAAATGCTTCAGTGGGGTTATCCCAAAGATGAATACCAGGACAACAATAACTTTTCGCCCCAGCTATACATCCGCGAAGGTCGGCGGCTCATCGGCGAATACGTAATGACCCAGGCCAATTGCGAGGGTAAAGTCGTTGTACCGGATGCGGTTGGTATGGCGGCTTACACGATGGACTCGCACAATTGCCAGCGATTCATTGTGAACGACCGCAATGGCATACCGATGGTTCGGAACGAGGGCGATGTGCAGGTCGGTGGGTTTCCGCCTTATCCCGTTAGTTTCCGGGCCATTATTCCGAAGAAAGGCAGTGTACAAAACCTGTTGGTACCGGTTTGCTTATCGGCCAGTCATATTGCGTATGGCTCTATCCGAATGGAACCCGTTTTTATGGTACTGGCGCAGTCGGCCGCGCAGGCTTCCTGCCTGGCCATTGATGACAAGAAAGCCATACAGGATATCGACGTTCCCAAACTTCAACGGCTCATTCAGGCACAAAGCCAGCAATTAACCAAGTAAATCGTATGGAACTAAACTCATCAACCGCCATCGTTTCCGGAGGTGCTTCTGGCCTGGGCGAAGCCACCACCCGAATGCTGGTAGCCAACGGGGCCAATGTTGTTATTCTGGACCTGAACGACGAGCGAGGCAATGCACTTGCCGAAGAACTAGGGGCAACCGTTCGCTTTGCCAAGACGAACGTTACCGATGAAGCCGATGTACAAACAGCCGTCAATATGGCCATTGGCACGTTTGGCCGTTTGGACATTAACATCAATTGCGCGGGCGTTGCCGAAGCGCGCAAAACAGTTGGCAAAGTTGATGGGGTGTATGGCGCGCACTCGCTGGCGGCTTTCCAAAAAGTCATTTCCATTAACCTCATCGGAACCTTCAACGTTATTCGGCTGGCGGCACTAGCCATGGAACACAATACCCCTACTAGTGAAGGTGAGCGGGGTGTTATTATCAACACGGCTTCCGTAGCCGCTTACGACGGCCAAATCGGCCAGGCGGCTTATGCAGCCTCAAAGGGAGGTATCGTGGGCATGACGCTACCCATCGCCCGCGATTTAGCCCGGTCTGGAATCCGGGTCATGACCATTGCCCCCGGTCTGTTTGAGACACCCTTACTAGCTGCCCTTCCCGAAGAAGCCCGACTATCATTAGGGCAGCAGGTACCGTTCCCTTCGCGACTTGGACGTCCATCGGAATACGCCATGCTGGCTAAAAGTATCCTCGAAAATCCGATGCTAAACGGCGAAGTGATCCGACTCGATGGCGCTATTCGGATGGCTCCGAAGTAACGACGTCTACAAATGGCTTCATAAATGCCATAAAAAAGCGACCTACGGAATCCGTAGGTCGCTCTAAAAAACGTCTTGTTTAGCTTACTGTGCCGAAACCAGTTCTATATCGAACCGCAGTGGTGCATAGGCAGGAATTACTTGATAACCCGTAGATCCATACCCTATTTTCGAAGGGAAAACGATCGTTGCCTTTTCACCCACTTTAAGTTTAGCTAACCCCTCTGCAAATCCAGGAACAAACTGACTGGCTACCGCCGAATAGGTTCCTGTACCGGTGCTGTCAAAAGCCGACGTTGCTCTCAGCAACTGACCTCTGTACTTAATGGTAAGCGTTTGCGTAGGCGTTGTAGGAGCCCCAGTCGAGTTAGCCAGCGTTTTTATAAACCGTAATCCACTCGGCGTTACCTCCGTTGGCGTCAGTTTATTTGCTGTTAGATATTCGTCAATCTGTTGATCTTCAGTCCGGGTCCGTTTCAGTTTCATATCCAACCGAACAGGTGCATTGGCAGGAATTATACCATTACCAGCTCCTGTTCGGCCAAAGGCATAAACGGATGGCAACAAAATGACTGATTGATCGCCCTCACTCATTTTCAGTATGCCTTCTGTTAAGCCCGGCGTATTTGCAACAAGGTAAACATAGCTAGACTTGGTTGCATAGGTCGAATCAACAAACGTATCGATCACGGCGTTAGCACTATTCCGAGTCAGAACTGATAGTTTATAACTAAACTCCGCTTCCTGACCATACGCTGGCGTTACGCCAGAGCCACTGGGTTTACTCAGCGCGTAATAGACCCCGGTAGACGAAATAGACCCCGTCAGGCCTTTAGCCGCAGCATAAGAAAGAATATCGGCTTTATTGGTTTCCAGAATTTGATCGTCGGTAAGACCAACATCTTCTTTTTGGCAAGAGGACAACCCACCGACTAGCAGGAGGCTGAACATGAATACAGGTAGATTACGCATGAAAATAGAGAACTAACTAATTGAAAATTACTGATTTATTTGACCGAAAGCACTTCAACATCATACCGAAGAGGTGCATAGGGCGAAACTTTATACACAGCAGGGGTAGTGCTTTTATCAACCACACCGGCATCCTTATACCCAAGTGAGGATGGCATCAGAAATGTTGCTTTGTCGCCCACTTTTAATTTCACTATTCCTTCTGCAAAGCCAGTCACAAGGTTAGTCAGATTGGTTGACGTTAAACTAGCGCTACTGACCGTATCAAATCTTACCACTGTTTTAGCATGAAGCTGTTTAGCAGCATACCGTATAGTCACTGTCTGCGATTTGCCTAATGCCGTTTTAACCGAATCTACTGATGTGCTGGGTGTTGTCAGAAAAAAGCGTAGACCAGTTGAGGTCTTTTGGGTAAGGTTTAAACTATTGGAAGCAGCATATTCATCCATTTGCTGGTCTTCAGTCCGGGTTCGATTCAAGGTTACATCGAACCGTAAAGGCGAATTCGCAGGCACCAGGCCATCTGAACTAAGTACATCACCATACCCAATTAGTGAGGGCATCAATAAAACAGCTTGTTCTCCTTCGTGCATCTTTAATAGCCCTTCCTCCAAACCCGCTTTTAGTATACCTTTCTTATACGGAATAAAGATTGGATTTTTCGCATAGACCGTATCGACAATTTTGGCACTTACAACCGTTGTACTTGTAGCACTTGAGCTAGTAGCAGTAGTACTAGTCAGTATAGAAAGCGTATAGGTAAACTCAAGCTCCTGTCCTTCCTGTGGGCTCACCGTCGATGTGCTTGGTTTGGTCAGCGCAAAATAAAGACCCGAGTTCGAAGTCACTGATGTAGGTTTTACCGTCCAGGTCTGAGACGCAATATAGGTGTCTATATCTGCAATATTAGACTTATAGGTAGCGGCTTTGGTAGTATCTGCACTTACATCCTCTGATGTGCAGGATGCCAACCCACCCAGTAACAATACACTGAAAATTAATAGCTGAAGTTTACTCATGAAAATGACTGAACAAACATACCTTGTACGCTAAATGACCCCTGATTGTGGCAATGCGTTGGTAAGTCGATTAAAATTTCTGCTAATTAAGTTAGAAACTAGTCCTGTGGCCTACGGCTGTAAGACCTGATCAATGATATGAATGACCCCATTGGTTGCGGTCAGATCGGCCTGCTTCACAAATGCCGAAGTTGAATTTTTATTGCCTTTAACCGTAAGCTGATTCGGGGCTACCGTCAACGTAACCGTATTCCCGCTGAGCAAGGTGGCAACGCTACCTGACTGAAATTGAGTGGAAAACTTTACCCCCGACAGAACATGATACAGGAGCGTATTGGTTAGTGTTTGTACATTGGCCGACTCAATAGCAGCCAGTGTATTATAGACTTTGTCGGCTTTAAATGCGGCATCGTTCGGCGCAAACACAGTTACTGGGTTAGTTGCCGAGACATTATCCAGCGTAGCCAGTAAAGTCGGGTTACTCGAACCAACTCGTTTAATAGCCGCTGCCAAAAACGTCAGGTTCGGGTTAGTCTGAATCGTTGTCAGCAGATTTCCGGTTCCAGGAATCAGCACCCGATCAATCACATGAATGTACCCGTTGGCAACTGCAATGTCTGTTTGGGTTAGCTTAGCGCTATTTATATAAATGGACCCATCCGTTGTTTTCGTAACAAAAGCAGCCGCTTTATTAGCAGTTATCACAGAATTTTGTCCGGCCGGAATAGCCGATGACGCCGACCGTCCATAGAGCACGTGGTACATTAACATAGTCCGTAACTGATCCCGAGGAGTTGCCCGTATAGCCTCTTCGGTGGCTAAGCCCGCTGCCTGAAAAGCGGCATCTGTTGGCGCAAACAACGTTAGATTACCTGATTTTAAAGCGTCCCCAACACCCGCATACCCCATAGCGAGCCGGAATAAACTGAATTGACTATCTTCCAGAATACGGTCGGAAATTGTTTGCGGGGTGGCCACGGCATCATCCCGTGTTTGACAACCCATTGCTACTAACAGCAACATAAGCACCGACATTCGGCTCAGAAATAACGAAAACGAGGTAGTCATTTAGAGTGGTTAGTGAAATAACAGGTTCGTATCAAAAAAACGTACCGACCCTATTTATGTTTTCCTCCGGCAAAGATACCTAACAATGAGCGAAAGAGTGAAAGACCGAAAGACTGAAGCCATCCACAGCCTTTCGGTCTTTCGGTCTTTCACTCTTTCACTCATTATCTTCCCCATAACTGACTAAAATTCCGTATCTTCGCGGCCTTGTTAATTCTTGTTAAAACTCCTCCCCTGGGATGAAGGAACACATTGACTCGAGCAATCTGCCCCAGCACATCGCCGTTATCATGGACGGAAACGGTCGCTGGGCTAAGCGTCAGGGAGCTGCCCGGGTGTTTGGCCACCGCAATGCCATTAAGGCTGTACGCGAAGTAACGGAAGGATGCGCTGAATTAGGCGTGAAATACCTGACGCTCTACGCCTTTTCCACTGAAAACTGGAATCGCCCGAAATTTGAAGTAGATGCGCTCATGACGCTGCTGGTTCATACCATTCGGGGGGAAATTAAAACACTAATGGACAACAATGTACGGTTGGCTACCATCGGTCATGTTGACAGTTTACCTACCGACTGTCAGCGCGAGTTAACCGAAGCCATGCGCGAAACCAGCCAGAATACGGGGCTAACGCTCATTTTGGCGCTCAGTTACAGTGGGCGTTGGGATATTGTGGAAGCAGCCCGGAAGCTGGCGACTGATGTCCGTGATGGTAACCTAAATCCTGATCAGATTGACGATACGGTCTTCAGTCAGTATCTGTCAACCGGCGGTATTCCAGACCCGGAACTGATGATCCGTACCAGTGGCGAAATGCGTATTAGTAATTTTATGCTTTGGCAACTGGCTTACGCGGAATTATACATGCCCGATGTACTCTGGCCCGACTTCCGAAAAGCTCACCTGTACGAAGCTATTGTTAACTATCAGCAACGTGAACGTCGGTTTGGCAAAATCAGCGAACAATTAGTTAAATAAATTGGATTCGAGCGCAAGGCTCTGTTGTGTGAGAAATAAGTTGTGTGAATTGCAACCTTATTCGCCCAAATTGAATCCAGATAACCAATCAATTAACACGCATTACAACTTGGAACACCGTATAAAAGTCCTATTGGGAGCCGTTTACCTGCTTATCGGCATCGGCCTATTGCCTGCTCAGGTTCGGGCGCAAGTGCGCGTGGGCGTGGGGGTACCCAGTACTGCTCCAGTAGAAACAAACGACTTGCTTAACTACGCCAGTCCGAAAGAATATGAAATTGCCGGATTAACCGTAACGGGCACTCGCTACCTTGATCCTAACTCACTTGTATCGCTGGCAGGCCTGAAGGTTGGCGATAAAATTCGAATTCCAGGTGAAATCATTGGCTCATCAGTCCGTAAATTGATGGAATCGGGTTTGCTGGATAACGTTGAGTTGTTTGCCACAAACGTCAATGAAAATAAAGTATCCCTAATGTTTCGGGTGCAGGAACGCCCCCGCCTGTATCGGGTTAGTTTTCTGGGCGTCAAAAAAGGAGAACAGGACAACCTTAAAGATAAAATCAAACTCAACCTGGGTAAAATCGTGACGAATACGATTACGAAAAACACCCAGATGGCCGTGCGTAAGTACTTCGTCGACAAAGGCTTCCTCAATACAAAGGTCAAAATCACCACCGTTCCAGATAGTACCCGTAATAATGCGACCATGCGTGTATTGGTCGATAAGGGTCAAAAAGTTAAAATTTCTAAAATTAACTTCGAGGGACTTAACGAACTGGATGAGAATGCCGTGCGGATGAAGATGAAAAGCACGAAAGAACAACGGTTCGGACGTGTATTCACCCCATCGAAATTCGTCCCTAAGAAATACGAAGAAGACAAAAAGAAGGTGCTTGAGTATTACAACAAACTCGGCTACCGCGATGCAACCATCGAGCATGATACCGTAGTACACAAGGGTGGCAATACCATCAGCATCAACATGAAGCTGAATGAAGGTCATCAGTATTTTTACCGCAACATTGATTTTTCGGGCAACTACCTCTACACCGCAGCTCAACTTCGTCAGGTGCTGGGCGTAAATAAAGGGGATGTGTATAACCCGGAGGATCTGGATAAGCGTATGAACGGTAATCCGGGTCAGGATTTAAGTTCGCAATACATGGACCTGGGTTATCTGTATTACAACGCTCAGCCTATTGAGAAATCCATCGATGGTGACTCGATCGACCTTGAAATCCGGATTTTCGAAGGCAAGCAGGCCACCATTAACAAAGTGATTCTGAATGGTAACACCAAAACCAGCGATCACGTGGTCATGCGTACGATTCGGACGCTGCCTGGCCAGAAATTCTCAAAAACGAACCTGATCCGTACCCAACGCGAATTATCGACACTTGGCTACTTCGATCCGGAAAAAATTGGTATCAACCCAATTCCACAGAGTGATGGTACAGTTGACATTGAATACACCGTTGAAGAAAAACCATCCGATCAGATCGAATTGTCTGGAGGTTGGGGCGGTTATGTCGGCTTTGTAGGAACGCTCGGTCTGACGTTCAATAACTTCTCGGCCCGCAACATCCCTAACTTCAGCGCCTGGAAACCCCTACCGGCTGGCGATGGCCAACGGGTACAGTTACGCTTCCAGGCCAACGGTAGTCAGTATCAGGTATATTCCCTGTCATTTACGGAGCCCTGGCTGGGCGGTCGCAAGCCAAATGCCCTGTCGGTTAGTGCCAGCCACACTGTGTATCGGACATTCTATGATCCAACCAACCCGTATAGTATTTACCAAAGTCTACAGGGTCGTAAACCAACTGGATCGTATACAAACACGGCTATTACAATCGGGTTAGGTCGTCAGTTGAAAATACCGGATGATTACTTCTCGCTGAGTAACTCAATTTCGTATCAGCGCTATGACCTCAACAACCTTGACTTATTCTACATCGGTTACAAGGACGGTATCTCGAACAACATTACGTTTAACACGACGCTCTCACGGAACAGCATCGATAACCCGCAGTTCCCCCGTAATGGCTCATCGTTTACCTTGAGTGGTTCGTTTACCCCTCCGTATTCGGCTTGGCGTACGACAACGGCAACAGAGGCTCCAAAGGATAAATATAAGTTTGTGGAATACCACAAATGGATGTTCGACGCCAGCTGGTTCCAGACAGTATTTGGCAAACTGGTATTGAACACCCGTGCTCACTTAGGCTTTTTGGGCAGCTACAACAAGCGTACGACAATCGGACCATTTGAACGATTTGTATTGGGTGGCTCAGGTCTGGCGGGCCAGGGACAGTTCGCGCTGGCACAGGATATTATTGGTCTGCGTGGTTATGACGACCGTAGCGTGTACACGGCTGATTACGACCGCGCTGTCGATCAAACGTCTCGCAGTCAGGGTGGTGTAGTTTACAACAAATTCGTTGCTGAACTTCGTTATCCTGTTTCATTGAACCCATCAGCTACCATATTTGTCCTGACATTCCTGGAAGCCGGTAATAACTGGGCCAGTTATAAACAGTATAATCCATTCGATCTGAAGCGGTCCATGGGCTTTGGTGCCCGTATCTTTATGCCTGCCTTTGGGTTAATCGGGATCGACTACGGATATGGTTTCGACAAAATTCCGGGCGTGAAAGACAAAGCATCAGGTCAGTTCCACTTTACGATTGGGCAGCAGTTCAGATAAGATTTGAGAAGGTCAGCCGTTTTAACTAAAACCTGTACGTTCCTGTGGGCTTACAGGTTTTCCAGAAACTATCCTTGAAAATCAATCACTTCCTGCAAAAATTGACTGGCTCCTAATGAAAAAAGCCCTATTTTTTGTACTTTTGTGTTCTGTTTGGGTAACTATTCCTGCTCAGGCTCAGAAATTCGGATACATCGATACGGAGTATATCTTTGGCAAGATGCCCGAATACCAGAAAGCCCTTAGCGAAATTGACAAGTTCGCTGATAAATGGTCGAAGGATATTCAGGACAAATACGTTGACATCGAGAAGCTACAGAAAGCCTATCAGGCAGAAGAAATCCTGCTGACAGAAGATATGAAGCGCGAACGGCAACGAATCATCAGCGATAAGGAACGTGAAGCCAGAGACTATAACAACAAGGTATTCGGTTATCAGGGCTTGTTATTTGAGAAGAAAAAAGAGTTAATGAAGGCTCCGATGGAGTTGATAAACCGGGCGGTTGAAAAGATATGCATTCAGAAGAAACTGGATTTTATCTTCGACAAAGCATCTGATTTTGTCATGCTTTATACCAACCCCCGGCATGACTATTCGGATTATGTTATGGAAGAATTGGGACTAGATACTAAACCAACTGCTACCAATAGTAATCCAACAAATAAAACAACCACAAAACCTAAGTAATACAAACAATCAATTCGAAATGAAGAAAAACCTCGTCATGGCGTTTGCTGCAGCCCTTCTATTGGGTGGTTTAAACGCTCAGGCACAAGCCCCAACCGCAACGCCTGCTACGACTACCGCAGCCGGACCGCTGAAGTTAGGCTATACGAACATTGATTTCGTTCTGTCGCAAACGCCCGAAGCAAAAGATATTCAAAACCAGTTAACCATTCAGCGGACGCAATCAGAAAACGAACTGAAGCGCATGCAGAAAGAATTGGAAGACAAATATGCAGCCTACGAAAAAGGGGCCGCGCAAATGTCGGACGTTATCAAGAAGGATCGCGAAACCGAATTACAGGGCCTCCAGGCTCGGATTCAGGAGTTCGGCCGGACTGCTGAGCAATCGTTGCAAGGCAAATACCAATCGTTGGTAAATCCGGTTGTTCAGAAAATTCAGAAAGCAATTGATGCCGTTGCCAAAGAGAATGGCTTTCAATACGTATTCAACCTCGATGCAGGTGCCAATACCATTCCTATCTTACTGGTTGCACCAGAAGAAAACAACATTACAGAGTTGGTATTGAAGAAAATGGGTATTGATCCAGCCAAAGCCGCTGCGGCTGCTAAGCCAGCTACAACCGGCGGAAGCCAGCCAGCTGCGGCAAAACCAACAGCCCCGGCATCGGGTACAGCTACGGCACCTAAGAAAAACTAAGTAATTGTTACAGGGTTCTGCCTGTTCTAACCAGTCGCCATCTGACCTCAGGTGGCGACTGTTTTCATTTACAGACATACCTAAACATTTACGCGATAGTTTGTAACCTTGTGGTTAGTCAAGGTGCAGGCCTATTACTTTCTCTTGGAAAAATATAATTATAATAAAGAAAAAGGCCAGAATAGATAAGAAAAGTCTCAAAACTGACAGATACATTCAGGGTAGACGAAATCTTAGCCTTATTTTTACGTTTTTTAACACAGACCACCTCCAACTCTCTATATGAACCGAACTGCCGGTATAATTGCTTGGCTATTACTGATCACTACGGTCGTTAGTACCTATGCGCAGGATTCCAAACCATTACAACTCGTATTTCCCTCCCAAACCAATTGGAACCTCGTAACAGAAGGAAATCCTGTTCGATTTGACCTGAAAGCGGTTGGCGGCCTTCCTGGTGATACGCTCTCATTTGCGTTTGGAAATGAAGTACCGGATGGTATGTATCTTGATTCGTTAGGTCATTTTAACTGGATACCCAGCTATGGCCTGGCCGACCGGATTCAGACGATGAAAGTCTTCCCCGTAACGTTTGACGTTCGCTCGAAACGGGGCCAAACTGCTTCGCAAACCATCGACTTTAAAGTGGTACACGTAAATCGCCCGCCCATCGTAGGAGATCTACAGCCTTTTTATGTGCGCTACCGCACGCAGAATACCTATAAGATTGATCCACAAGTAGTACGGGATGATGACGGCGACCCAATCGTATTTATTCCCATTGCCGACCAAATGCCCGAAGGTAGCAAACTATCCTCGCAGGGTGAACTAACCTGGACACTCTCGCTTAATCAGTTTAACCGACTGAAGCAGGCACCCCAATATATTGAGTTCTGGGTCGAAGACCAGCCCGCTAAAATGCGCACAAAAGGTCGATTGAAAGTTGAGGTTACGGCTATGGATCTCCCGCCCGATATAGCCGTTATTCCGAAAGAAACGCATTATAAATTGCGCGAGAATGCAACGGTAAATCTCAAATTTTACTTATCTGATCCCAACGGTGAAGATGATGTATCGACTTTTGGCTTTTTATCGGATAACCAGCAGATTCCAAAAACGTCGTTGGTGAAAAATACGGAGAACCAGTATGAGTTCATCTGGCAGCCAGGTTATGACTTTGTAAAAGACCCTTACGATTCGCTGAATGTTCAGGTAACATTTTATGTGTTGGATAAAGCACAAAACCGGTCAGAACAGCGAATAACATTCACCGTGCTCAACACGGTGAATGAGGCAGAAAAAGACCGTTACTATTACAATCAATATCGTCAGGTACTGGTGCAGGCATGGGGGCTAATTGAGCAGTTAAGCGATAAAGAGGGGCAGCTTAAGGATGACTACAAAAAAGCGAAAGGAGGCAAGCGTAATCGCTCCGTAGCTAATGCCTCACTGGGAGCCGTTACGGGTGTAACACCAGCCGTCACGGGCGCAAGTACCAGTGCAGCCGCGCAAAGCAATGGACGCATTATTTCGGCAGTGGGTGGCACTGCCGTTCTAACAATGGGTACGCTGGAAGCAACCGAAGTAATCGGTAAGTCGATGAAGGACTTGCTGGACCGATATAACTACGTACTGGGCAAGCGGAGTGAATTACAAAATAAAGGGGATGTATTTGCCCGTGAGTTTGCCTTGAAATCGACTCGACGCAATGGCGAATTTGTAAAAAAGCTGGACGATTTTCGCAACTCAATGAGTTTAAGCGGCCTCGTAGCGCTGGAACTGGACGCCAACTGGCAAAGCAAAAAAGAAGCTACCGACAAGGCGCTCAAGCGTACGTTCAAAGATTTTTCGCCCCTGGAAGAAACGCAATAACGGTTTACGGTATTTGGTTTATGGTTTACGGTGAGGCTGACCGGCCCACCAGTACGGCAAGACTGCTTCGCGCAACAGTAAACCGAATACCGTAAACCTCTATCTTACCTCTATTGTAAAAGCAGCTTCAAAGACTTTTCCTTCGGCCACCTGCTGAATAGCTTCCTTCTGCTCAATCGGCTTCGGTTGACCTTCACTATCGGCGCAACCCAGCCAGGGCTCAATACACACGAATGAAGCACCGGGCTTGGCCCACAAGCCCAGATAAGGAAATTCGGGAAAACCGACGGCTATCGAATGATCGTGTTTATCGCTTCGGAGCACCACACGCCGGGAGACTAGATTTTTGAATACCAAGGCATCTTCGTCAAATAAGTGCTTGGTTAGTAGTAGTCGACGTCCATCAGTCGGAACTGGTTTTGTTTCCCCCGTAAAATAACCGGCTGCCGAAAGCATATGCGTCTCCAACGATTCGGGCTGTTCAAATTCGATGAAATAATCCTCGTAAGCTTCGCCAGTAGTAAACGGTACGGCAAAAGCCGGGTGGGCACCAACCGAGAAGAAAATGGGTTTCTCATCCTCATTAACAACCCGATAGGTTATGGTCAGGCGAGGGCCATCCAGCTCATAGATGATTTGAAACTCAAATTCGTAGGGAAAATGAATGCGTGTAGCATCGCTGGACCAGAGCGAAAAAACGGCGTGTGTTAACGTTGATTCTGTTGTTTCAAACAACGACTGCCGGGTAAAGCCGTGCCGTTCAATTGGATACGTCTTTCCATCAATCAGCAACTGATTGTTCAGACATCCGCCCACTACCGGAAACAGGTTTGGCGCATGCCATCCCCACACCATAGCGTCGGCCTGCCAGAGGTGTTCAATACCCGATGGCTTGTGAAAAATAGAAGTCAGTTCGGCCCCTTTTGGCCGTATTGAGACGCGGAGATGATCATTCTCTAAAGTTGTCATAGGGCCAAAAATAACAAAAGCCCCCCAATGTTGAGGAGCTTTTGTACATTCGACGGCCATCGGGACTTTGGCGCGTTGGATCGGTTTAGAACCGGAAGTGAGAGAACGCCTTGTTGGCTTCTGCCATACGGTGCGTATCGTCCTTCTTTTTAACAGCTGCGCCTTCACCTTTTGCGGCTGCGACGATTTCGGCTGCTAACCGGTCTACCATGGTTTTTTCACCCCGCGAACGAGCATACTTAATAAGCCATTTCATGCCTACCGCGACTTTTCGGTCTGCCCGTACTTCGGTTGGCACCTGGAAGGTAGCTCCACCGACGCGACGACTTTTAACTTCAACTGATGGCATTACATTGTTTAATGCCTTTTTCCATGTATCGAGGCCACTTTCGCTGGTGCGTTTTGCAACCACGTCAAGGGCATCATAGAAGATGGAGTACGCCAGGCTCTTTTTGCCTTCGTACATCAGATTGTTTACAAATTTAGTTACGAGAACCTCCTTGTATTTAGGATCGGGTAATACGTAACGCTTGGGCGGTTTCGCCTTTCTCATGATAGCTTCAGATTTTTGATCTTACTCTGAACGTAGTCTTTCCAGCGTCCAGTCATTTTTTAGTAATTAGTTAATTGAGTGGAGCGGTGGAGTAAGGTTTACAACTCACCTCACTTACTACACGAATTAACTCATTACACTAACTTACTTTTTCTTTTTTGCTGGTGGTGCACCTTTGCCACCTTTTACCGGAGCCTGACCTGGTTTTGGACGTTTGGCACCGTATTTCGACCGGCTTTGCAGACGACCGCTTACGCCAGCCGTATCCAGAGCACCCCGAACGATGTGGTAACGAACACCTGGAAGATCTTTTACACGACCACCACGAATCAGTACGATTGAGTGTTCCTGTAAGTTATGGCCTTCGCCAGGAATGTAAGCGTTAACCTCCCGACCGTTCGTCAGACGAACGCGGGCAACTTTACGAAGAGCCGAGTTTGGCTTCTTCGGCGTGGTCGTGTACACCCGTGTACACACACCCCGACGTTGTGGGCAGGCATCTAAAGCTGGCGACTTTGACTTGTCGATCAGCTTTTCGCGGCCTTTACGCACTAATTGTTGTATAGTAGGCATTCTTGATTTTGTTTACGAAAAAACAGTCTTCCCGAAATTTGAGGTGCAAAGGTACAAAAACATTTGCGAATTACGAGATACGAAGTATGATTTATTGCTGACGCCAACGTAAATCGTACTTCGTAAATCATACCCCGTAAATCAATTACGCTTGGCCTACCGGACCACCAAATCCTCCTGTTGGGAATCGAAATGCATCGTTGGGTTCATTAATTCCGCCGTAAGCTTCTTCAAAGCGGCTGATGTTCTCACGCAATGCCTCAAGCAAGCGTTTGGCGTGTTCGGGGGTCAGAATGATACGCGCTTTTACTTTTGCCTTAGGAACACCCGGCATCAGGCGAATAAAATCCAGAATAAATTCACTATTTGAGTGAGCAATCATTGCCAGATTGGCATAAACACCTTCGGCAATTTCTTCACTTAATTCGACATCAATGGCACCTTCTGGGTTTTGTTGGGGAGCATTCATATTGCTAAAATTGTTGTCAATCACTCTATCAGCCATTAGTAAGTAAATGTATAATGAACAATGGGCAATGTGAAATGGACAATAATCAGCTTATTATTCATTATGCATCATCAATTTTACATTATCCATTTACTTAATAGCCCGTTATTTAATAAACCGGATCGTTATTGGATAGCGGTAGCACTCTCCATTATTGGCCTTAATACCAGCAATGATAGTGAAAATGAGCCAAACGATACCTACCACCCAGATTAACACAAACCCAATCAGGACAAACATGAGCAGAAGTGATACAGCTGTCGCCAGTGCTATTGTAATCTGAAAATTAAGGGCTTCCTTACCGTGATAATCGACAAATGCCGATTTGTCTTTCTGAATCTGCCAGATAATGAGTGGAGCCAAAACGCTGCCAATCAGGAAAAATGAACCGGGTAATGCACTCAGATGAGCAAGCATAGCCCAAAGCCGGGCGTCGGATTCGCTTAAGGAAGAAGGAGCGGGTGACAATGGAGAAGTTGGCGGCTGATTTTCCATAGCAGGCTGGCGATTTGGTTAAGCAAGTAAATTGCGATAAAACATTGATTGATACAACTCTATCTCTATAAATCGACAGCATACTATGTTCAAAGATTTGCATCTGGACTAACCAGCAGCCAATAAAAAAAGGTCACTGTTGAAGAAGTGACCTTGAAAAAATAGATTAATACGTACTTATTTAGATGATTTCTGGTGACCGTTCTCAGGAACTGACTCCTTCAGTAATTGATCCATTTCCGAATTAAACTCTTTTATAAACTCTTCGTAATACTGACCGGTTGCTGGACCTGAGTAACCCGTATGCACTTTAGCCACGTCACCATTCCGCCGAACAAAAATCGTTGTAGGATAAACTGACACTTCGCTCAAAGCGGGCAAGGCTTCTGACGGATGTTTCGCATCGACAATACCGGCAAACAAAATATCATACCCGATTTGATAGCGCTTTTTCATGGGTTCGAGTCGGGCTTTAGCAAAAGCTGGATCATTTTTATACTCGAACGCCAGACCAATAATTTCAACACCCCGCTTCTTATTAGCCTCGTACCAGGGCGCTAGAAGAGCCGCTTCGTCCATACAGTTGTGGCACCAGCTTCCCATAAGTGTCACAATGACTACTTTGTCCCTATACTTTGGATCATGTAGTGATACGGGTTTACCCGTAAATGCATCAGGGAATGTAAACGTGAAAGGAACGCCTTTCTTCATCGTTGTCAGGCTGTAGGCATCGGGCAGGACAGCCTGGGCATTTCGGGTGCCGGTAATGGGATTCACACTCCGGGCACTGACCTGTTCACCCCTTAGTTCATTTCCACTAACTTTCCCTTTGAACAGTTGTGGACTCGACCCGTCAAACGCCGACAGCGCGAAACTATCCGCTTGTACTACGCCTTCGTAGAAACGCAGGTCACCACCAGTACTCAGGAACGTACCCGTCAGGCGATTGGCATGCTGTTCAAATACACCGATCAGCTTGGTTTGGCCGTTAATGACCACGTCCCATTTCCCCTGCAAACTAACCGTAGCGGCAGCTGGCTTCTCGAAAAACCGATATTTTTTGCCGTGCTCTGCCCGAAAGGGTATTGGTTTGACGGGTGTTGAGGTATCCAGATAGTTGAACGTTCCCGACAATGTTCCATCGTTTTCGATCTTAGCGGCCAGTAATCTGTTGTAGACATCGACCGGAATAAACAAAGAATCGGCGCGTTGGTGAACGCCGGGCAATTCAAATCGCTCTGTCCCATTAATCAGGTAGGCCGTTTTGCCTTTCAACTCAAAATTAAAAGGCGCTTGCTGACCACCAGCCATTGTAAAAACTCCTCGCCAGAAACCATCTTTTGGCTTTGTCTGTGCAAGGCTGATAAATCCTGGCAATAGTAGTCCAGCGAATAGGATTAGTTTCTTAAGGCTCATGTTGACCGACTGATTTAGTAAAAAAAAATAGGACTCAGGATTTTCTTAAAGCAGCTTTTGTAACAGCTTCAGGCAAAAACCCTAAGTCCTTATTTACGCGTTAGGCAAGCTCTACAACACAATCGTCCTGTTCAACAACGGTACCTTCTTTCAGTACAACTTTGCCGACTTTGCCTTCTTTCTGTGCTGCCACAATACTTTCCATTTTCATGGCTTCGATGACGAACAAAGGCTGGTTTTTCTTGACGGTATCCCCTTCTTTTACCAGAATACGCGTCAGTCGACCCTGTAAAGGCGAGCCAATGTCGCCTGCTTTACTCACTTTAGCGTGCTGGAATTTCTCAACTTTTGAGGATTTGTCGCGAACCTTAACCTGACGGCTCTGTCCATTCAGTTCAAAAGTGATCGTTCGCATACCAAACTCATCGGGCTCTGATCGGAACAGCAGACGGACAAGGATATTTTTACCCTCCTCAATGTTAATCAGGATTTCCTCGTTCTCTTTTAGTCCGTAAAAGAAGGCCGGCGTTGGAATGATGCTGACGTTCCCGTATTGCTCATTAGCCTTGTAGTATTCATCGTATACCTTTGGATACATCTGATACGACAGATAATCTACGAAACCATCGCAAAGGGGGTATTTTTCCTGGAAAGCCTTAAAATCAGCGTCGAAGTCAATTGGTTTTAGGTGACTGTTCGGACGATCTGTAATAGGCTCTTCCCCTTTGAGTACAACGCGCTGAATAGCCTCCGGGAAACCACCAACGGGCTGGCCCAGAATACCCTTCATGAGCTCCTTTACCGATTCAGGAAAGGACAGCGATTCGCCCCGTGTCAGTACATCATCGGCAGTGAGGTTATTGGCGGTCATGAAGATGGCCATATCGCCAACTACTTTCGACGAAGGTGTCACTTTCACAATATCACCAAATAACTGGTTCGCCACCGAGTAGTTCTTCTTCAGCGTCTCGAACTTATCACCCAGGCCCGTTGCTATAGCCTGCGGTTTCAGATTGGAATACTGTCCACCCGGAATTTCGTTCTCATAAACCTCTGCGCTGCTCGCTTTCATGCCCGACTCAAACGGGTAATAATACTCCCGAACATCTTCCCAATAGTTGGAATAGGCATTTAGTGACGACAAATTCATATCGCACTCCCGCTCATGGCCCTGCATCATGGCCACCACCGAGTTGAAGTTCGGTTGCGACGTCAGGCCCGATAAGGCACCTAAGGCACAGTCAACAATATCCACACCCGAGTCAATAGCTTTCAGATAGGTAGCCGCCTGAATACCCGCCGTATCGTGCGTGTGCAGGTGAATTGGGATGCTTACAGCCTTTTTCAATTCACGCACCAATACCTCAGCCGAGAGGGGTTTCAGCAACCCGGCCATATCTTTAATGGCCAGTAAATGTGCGCCCTCATCTTCGAGCTGGCGGGCCATGTCGAGGTAGTACTGGAGCGTATATTTATGTTGATTGGGCGAGAGCACATCGCCCGTGTAACAAATAGCGGCTTCGCAAAGAGCATCGGTGCGCTCACGAACGGCACGAATACTTACTTTCATGGCCTCAACCCAGTTGAGGGAATCGAAAATCCGGAACACATCAATACCCGTTTCCCAGGATTTCTCAACGAATTTTTCAATCAGATTGTCGGGATAGGCCGAATAGCCAACCGCGTTGGAGCCCCGAAACAGCATTTGCAGCAGCATGTTCGGCATGGCTTCACGCAGTGCCTCCAGGCGCTTCCAGGGACTTTCATAGAGGAACCGCATGGCCACGTCGAAGGTGGCTCCACCCCAGACTTCCATCGAAAAGAGTTCAGGATGATTTTTGGCGAATCCTTCGGCTACCTTCTGTAAATCCTGCGTTCGGACCCGAGTGGCCAGCAACGATTGGTGGCCATCGCGAAAAGTAGTATCTGTGTAAAGAACACACTTCTGATCTTTCACCCATTGCGTAAATTGCTCGCGGCCTAATTCCTTCAGTCGATCCCGGTTGCCGGTTGGATAAGGGCCGTAGGTGTCGAAGGCAGGAACCACGGGGGTTCTAAAAATCTTACTATCGTCTTTCTTCTTTACTTCGGGATTGCCGTTTACAATCACATCGGCGAGGTAATTAAGTACCCGCGTCGACCGGTCCTGCGGCTTGCGCAGATCGAACAGTTCGGGGTGCGTCTCAATAAACGAAACCCGTGCTTCGCCCCGCTGGAAAATCGGGTGGCTAATCACGTTCAGCAAAAAGCTGATATTGGTTTTAACGCCCCGAATCCGGAACTCCAGTAACGCTCGCGTCAGGCGTTGGGTAGCGCCTTTAAGCGTGCGGCCCCGCGCCGAAACTTTCACAATCATCGAGTCGAAGTAGGGCGATATTTTCATGCCCGCGTAGCTACTTCCCTCATCTAAACGGATACCAAATCCAGCTGCATTTCGATAGGCTGTGATGGTACCGAAGTCGGGCTTAAAGCCGTTCGATGGATCTTCCGTTGTGATCCGACACTGAATCGCGTAGCCATTCAGTGGAATATCTTCCTGCCGATTGATATAAATACCATTATCGGACAGCTGGTAGCCCATTGCAATCAGAATCTGCGTCCTGACAATGTCGATACCGGTTATTTCTTCCGTTATGGTATGCTCAACCTGAATTCGGGGGTTAACCTCAATGAAATAGATATTCTCTTCTTTATCAACCAGGAACTCGACCGTTCCCGCGTTGGAATACTCCACAGCCCGACCTAACTGTAGGGCATAGGCATAAAGTTTATCCTTCGTTTCCTGCTTCAGACCGAACGATGGAGCCACTTCAACCACTTTCTGAAACCGGCGTTGCACCGAGCAGTCACGCTCATACAAGTGAACGATGTTCCCATGCTGGTCGCCGAGCAATTGTACCTCAATGTGCTTAGGTTCCTCGATGAATTTTTCCAGAAAGATCGTATCATCACCGAATGCGTTACGTGCTTCATTTTTAGCCTCAGCAAAAGCCTTTTCAAACTCTTGCGCTTCCCGAACTACACGCATACCACGACCACCGCCACCGGCAGCGGCTTTCACCATGATCGGAAAACCAATCCGCTGGGCTTCGGTCAGGGCAAATTCGGGGCTCATGTTCTCTTCCCGCGAATCGGGAATGAGGGGTACACCCGCTTTGGTGGCCAGATTTTTAGCGCGCACTTTATCACCCAGGGCGTCCATTGCTTCGGGTGAGGGGCCAATAAATATAATGCCTTCCTCACGGCACCGCCGGGCCAGTTTTACGTTCTCCGACAGAAATCCGTAACCAGGATGAATGGCGTCAATTTTATGACGCTTAGCCAGTAGAATAATGCCTTCAACATCCAGATAGGGTTTCAGCGCGTCTTCGTCCCGACCGATCTGGTAGGCTTCATCGGCCTTATAGCGGTGTAGCGAGTAGCGATCTTCATAGGTGTATACGGCAACGGTGGTGATGCCCAATTCGGTAGCTGCCCGCATGATGCGGATGGCGATTTCGCCCCGGTTGGCGACAAGCAGACGTTTGATGGGTCGGATGTACTCTTTCATAGATTTCAACGAAACGACTTCTGGCTATAAGCGCGTAAAATAACAGGGCAAGATGGTTGAAAATTTTGAAAAAGCCCTCCTGTACCGTATAATCATTGGAAAAAACAGATTTTTCCGGGAATATTGCAGAAGTCAGAAAAAACATCAACCATCCTTTATATGAACTATATAAGGGATTGATGTTGGCTCAAACGGCTTTTTAAGTTCTGATTCTAGTAGTAGTTAGATTCACGTTATATCAAAAAAACGTAAAATCGTCGGGCTTCTCAATCCGGTAGGTTTTCAGCCACTGCTTGAGTTGGCTCGTATCAGCAAGGGCTTTCAAATCGGCTTTAATGTGTTTTATATCCCGCTTCAATTGGGCAATGTCGCTATTCAGACTGAACTCCAGTGCTATGGGTGAACTAACGGCGAAAGCCGGTTTCCCAGTCATAGCGGCCAGTTCGTTTTGAAGTCCGAAGAATTCGTTGTCTAATTCGTCCGCCTGCTGCTTCAGAATTTTGTTGTAATACTTGAGTTGGTCTTCGGCGAGGGATTCCAGATGTGCCTGATCGATGTGTTCAAATTCGAGTTGTAACTGCAAAAGCGCTAGTAAATCGCTTTTTTCATAGGCTGCCGTTACGCGGTGCATGATTTCGGTTTTACGCTGCTTTTCGGCTTCGTCGGGCTCCCGGTCGGGGTGAAAGGCTTTTACCAGGTCCATATACAGTGTTCGAACAGCCTTGGTGATGTTCCGGGCTTCGACTTGTTTTTTAGCTTCCCGTTCCTGCTGTTTTGCCGATTTCGGTTTTTTAGTGGCCGTTTGCTGCCGACGTTCGGCCTCAGCGGCTTCCCGTTGCGCTATCTTCTCCTGAACATAGGCATTCATCTTCTGCGGATCGCTGACATCGGCATCCGGGTCTATCTCGATGCCGAACATCGTTGCCATCATCTCCTTCATCAACTCGGCCGTTAGTTGATCCGACTCAGCGTTTGTATTGTCGAATCCATCCGCATCGTATTTATCATAGATGGGTTTGAGATCAGCTATTCCGTACGTGTCGATCAACTCAAAGGCGATGTTCCGAATAAGATCAGCGAGTTTCTTCTTCTCCGTTTTCGAACAGTCTTTATGCTGATAAGCCCGGTCGAACAAACGCACTAAATCGGCCCGAAATTGGCTGTACTGCTCAAGTAAAGGCCGATAATCCGTTTGTACCCGCTGCTGAATATGCAGAGTAGCTTCGCGCAAATTGGTCAGTTCGCTCGTTAGTGTTTCGATTTTCCGTATCAGCCGATTAAATTCCTTTTGCGATTTGGAAAGAACCGCCTTGTCTTTCCGGGTACCAATCTGGACAACAAGATGCTTCGTCTGCTGAGACATACGTGTGTACTTATTTTAACTTTTGCTATAGTGGATACGTGTACATTTGGGCAGCATTTGGCGAATGATTTACTTCGTATTCGGCCTGCTTTTCTGGTAACTACATGATTACTAAATTACTGGAGTACATCTCCCGATTTGATTCTCACCATCGGTTTATTATTGCAGCATTAGCGGCAGGGGTTGCTTACTTCTATGTTCCTGACTATTTCACTATTCCGGCTCAAATTACAACCGTCTATGTAGCTTTTGCGATGACCGTGTTAGTCTTAGCGTGGACATCGATGCTGGTATCTCACCCGCGAGATTTGCCCAAACTGTCGCGCATTCAGGATTCGAGTAGGCTATTCCTGTTAATATTTGTGGTGGTAGCGGCATTGGTCGGTTTATTTGCTGTTGTGGCCTTGCTCAACTCGATGGATAAGAATCGCAGAGAACACATTCTACTCCCTATATTGGCCGTTTGGAGCGCATGGACGTTAGTTCATACCGTTTTTACCCTCCGCTATGCACATCTGTACTACGGCAATGACATCAACCCAAAGAAGCGCCCAGGTGGGTTGGATTTCCCGCATGAACCCGAACCGGATTACCTCGACTTTGCCTATTTCTCGTTCGTTATTGGCATGACCAGTCAGGTGTCTGATGTAACCATTGGATCAAAAGCCATGCGCCGGACAGCTCTGGCCCACGGCGTCTTATCATTCGGTTTCAACGCTATTATTATTGCTCTAACTATTAGCGGCCTATCGAAATAAGTTAGCTGGTCTGTCGGTTTCCTGTCTGTTTTTTTGCCTTTTCCCGAGCGTCGGTCCGCTGCTGCTCTTTTTCATAGGCTTCCCGCTGGCGCTTATCAGCAGTCAGCGTGCGATATAAACCATTCAGCACGTATAGATCGTCGACTTCATCAATGAGTCGATGGAGGTGTTCGCGCACTTGCGTAATATTCATAGTAATTCGTAGGCTGCTTCGATTATATGTATTCTGTTGGGGAAGTCGTTAACGAAATTACGACCAGCAACTGATTTTATCTCTATTTACGCTCAAGTGTATTTAGCTCAGGAAGCCTTTTTTACTCGTCTGCTCTCGAACAGATCAGCGAATCGCGTCTTCATTCCAACAAACTTGGCTACGATCTGTTAACTAACAATAATAGCCGGTTTTATACGCTGAGCGCGGTTTTTATTACTACTAAAATCCAAATTTCATTTGTAGTCGTAAGTGTATCGAGTCCCCTGAAAAATGGGAAGCATTTGCTACAATTAATTAGTCCGTTATGAAAGAGCAACAAAATGAATCAGGTCTGACTATGTTACCAGGCCAATTAGAGCCGGTTCGGGTAGGCCGACGGTTATTTTTGCGTTATGCTGGAGCTTTTGCCGCCGGGGGAGCGATTTTGGCCTCGTGTAAAGAGGGCGAAGAAAACCCAACTACAGTAATGGCTCCTGTGGATTTAGGCACGGGCGACATTGGGATTTTGAACTACGCTTACGCGCTGGAACAACTAGAAGCCGCTTTTTATACACAGGTAATTGCAACTCCCTACAGTGGCATGACTGATGCGGAGAAAACCCTCTTAACGGATATCCGCGATCATGAAATTGTTCACCGCGAATTCCTGAAAGCAGCCTTAGGCACCAATGCCATTGCAGGCCTAACGCCCAACTTTGCTTCGATCACGTTCACGGATCGATCCAGTGTTTTGAACACGGCGAAAGCATTTGAAGATCTGGGGGTATCCGCCTATAATGGTGCTGGCCCACTGATTACAAATCCAGACTACCTGGCAGTTGCCGGGAAGATTGTATCGGTTGAAGCCCGTCATGCAGCCGCTATCCGGGATCTGCTCAATCCGAAGTCGGCTGATTTTGCTGGCGATGATGTGGTAGCTCCGGCTACGGGTCTTGATGTGTCTAATCCACCGGCAACGGTATTACCCATCGCTCAGAAGTACGTAAAAACGACCATCACTGCCACCAATCTGCCCAAATAAACCTGACACAACGCTATGAATTTATTCAAGTTAATCTCTGATATTGAGCAGGTTGATCCCGAATTTAGTGATCGGCACAGCTTTTATTCGCGCCGAAACCTACTCAAATTTAGCTCCAATCTGATTGCAGCGGGCATACCAGCTATTGTGGCTGGTACGTTGAATAAAGCACTGGCTCAGACAACGACACCTCCTTCGCAAGCGGCTATCGAGGTGGCTAATTTTGCGCTGACACTGGAATACCTGGAAGACGAGTTTTATCGTACCGGCCTGGCTACATCTGGCCTGATACCTTCTACTGATACAACCGTTATTTCGCAGATTAGCAAACATGAAACAGCGCACGTAGCGCTGTTGAAAAGTGCCTTAGGCGCACTTGCGATAGCCAAACCAACCTTTAAGTTTCCGGCTGGAACATTTACAAGCTATCCTACATTTTTAGCTACAGCACGTGCCCTGGAAGATACGGGGGTTCAGGCGTATAAAGGACAGGCTCCTGTACTTATTAACGATAAATCTATTTTGGCAGTAGCCTTACAAATTCACTCCGTTGAAGCCCGGCACGCGTCGGAAGTTCGTCGGATGCTGGGTCTGAAAGGCTGGGTTTCTGACACCACGAACACTACGTTCATGCAGGGAACCGTTAATTTAAAAACGCTTCCAAATGTATCCGCTATTTCAGAAGACAACTTACGCGGAGCGTTTGATGAACCATTGACCAAAGCGCAGGTATTAGCTATTGCAGCTCCATTCCTGTAATAAACATATAATATAGGGAGGCCGGGAAACCGGTAGGGTGACGGAAGGCATCGGGGATTTTCTCCGGTGCCTTTTTTTGTCAGAGTAGTCATTGCGTGTAGTACCGGCCGGGAGAGAACCATTTGACTACTTCTACCAATTCCCCCTTTCTCATCCGTCTCTTTTTTTGTTGCTTGCGGTTGAATTCGCACCCAAAGGCGACCCTATATGAAATTCATCCGTATTCTTCTCAAAGTCCTGTTAGGGCTTGTCGTATTTATCGTGCTGTTTCTGGCAGTTAGTCTGGCCCCGGTCGATGAAACGCCCTACCGGCAAATGCCTTATTATACCCAAACCAAGCAACGGTTGGAACAACTTCCCTCTCCAGTAAAAGGGAAAGCACCACTACGGGCTGGCTGGGCCAAAGCCAATATTACGCCCCCTTACAGTACGCCCACGGGTGGCTATGGAGCCCGGCGTGGTAAACATTGGCACATAGTTGCTGATTCCATTTTTGCACGAGCCATTGTACTGGATAATGGCAGTACCAAAGTCGCTATGATTGGTTTAGACTTACTCATTACCCCCCCAACGGTAGTGGAAGCGCTCAGGAAACGGCTGCCGGAAGTTGGGCTTCGTTGGGAGAATGTGTATACCGGAGCCATTCACTCGCACAATAGCATCGGTGGATGGGCCCCCGGTTTAGTCGGTCAGTTAATTGCGGGAGGGTACGATGAGAAAATAGTGCCCCGTATTACCGACGGCATTCTACAAGCCATTCGGGATGCACAAACGAATATGGCTCCCGTGGAGGTTGGCTTTGGCCAGACGGATGCCACTGATCACATCTACAACCGGATTGGGAACTCGGGCCCAACACGACCGCTCGACGGGATGATCCGGCTATTGAAGCTAAAGAAAAACTCAGGCGAATCGGCCTTGCTCTGCACATTTGCCGGTCATGCCACCCTCTATGAGGACGCTATGTGGAACTACCTCAGCCGCGATTATCCGGGCTCGCTGGTCGATCGGTTAGAGAAGAAATCGGCCGATTTTGCCGTCTTTATGGCGGGAGCCGTTGGCAGCACAGGTCCACAGGCACGGGGTAAAACCGACTTCCAGGAAATCAGAAATTATGCAGGTGATCTGGCCCTGCGTATCGAACGAGCCGTGCCCCAAATCCAGACAAAAACTGATAGTACTTTATCCATTCTCACCCTGCCGCTGGGTCTGCGCGAACCGCACCCGCGTGTCATTGGCAATTGGCGGGTACGACCCTGGCTGTTCTACGCCATCTACGGCGATTATCCATCCGACCTGAAAGCCTTGCGTATTGGCCAAACTGTACTACTGGGCACCCCCTGCGATTTTTCGGGTGAGTTCGTGGCCGACTTCAACCCGCTGGCAACTCAAAAAGGCGTTAACTTAATGATTACCAGTTTCGATGGTGGCTACATCGGCTATGTCACCCCCGATGCCTATTACAATCGATCAACCTATGAAACCCGCGACATGAACTGGTTTGGCCCCTATAATGGTGCCTATTTTGAGGAAATGATGATGGGTTTATTGAAAAAGATATAGGTAAAAAATGCTAAAACTGGAGATAATACAGCTTTTGCTGGCAAAAATTATCAGGTTAAGTAAGTGGCAGCCTCAGAAATATGAATAAAGATCTTAGTACTGAGCAACTTGTTGTTGCTGACGTACAGCAACTCATTGAGCAGAGTAGGAACGACGTCGCCATCGCTGTTAACGCCAGCCTTACCCTCCTATATTGGCGTATTGGCAAACGCATCAACGAAGAACTCCTGAACAATAGCCGAGCCGCGTATGGTCAGCAGATAGTAGCCATGTTGTCTGAACAGCTAACTGCGCTTTATGGCGAAGGATGGAGCAAACGACAATTACACCATTGCAAGCGCATGGCCGAGGTCTTTCCTCAAATTGACATTGTGCACGCAATGCGTACACAATTGACATGGACACATATACGGCTGCTTATTCCGATAGAAAACGAACTAAAACGAAATTTCTACTTCGAAATGTGTCGTTTAGAGAAATGGTCGTCAAGGCAATTGCAGGAGCGCATTCAGTCTATGCTCTACGAGCGCACAGCCATCAGTAAAAAGCCAGAACAAACTATTCAAAATGACCTAGCGCTACTCCGCAATGAGCAAAAGCTCAGCCCAGATCTTGTATTCAAAGATCCTTATTTCCTGGATTTTCTGGGCTTATCGGACTTCTATTCTGAAAAAGATCTGGAAACATCTATCATCGTAGAGCTACAACGTTTCATTATTGAAATGGGTAGCGACTTTGCTTTTATGGCCCGTCAGAAACGTATCACGATTGACAACCGCGACTACTACATCGATCTGCTTTTTTACCATCGCCGGTTGAAATGTTTAATCGCTATCGACTTAAAAATTGGCGAGTTTGAGGCAGGATACAAAGGGCAAATGGAACTGTACCTGCGGTACTTGGAAAAGTATGAACAGATAGAAGGCGAAAATACACCAATTGGGTTGATTCTGTGCACGGGTAAGAATGAAGAGCACATTGAACTGATGCAATTAGACAAAAGTAATATCCGAGTAGCTGACTATTTAACAGCCCTTCCTCCAGAAAAACTCTTACAGGAAAAGCTGCATAAGGCCATTCAGATTGCCCAGCAAAAAATGAATAAAGATAAGTAGACTTAGCTTTACAGTATTCCATAACTCATGCCTATTCGCTTATCTATATTCATCAGTTTAGCCATCTGTCTGGCGGCATTTATCAGCCACACCGAAGAACCACCAGCCGTTATTCGGATTAACCTGCTTGGCTACCGGCCAGGCAGCCCTAAAATAGCCGTCTGGGCTAGTCTGACCGATAAACAACTTGCACAGTTTCAACTCGTTGATGAACAGACGAATCAAAAAATCCAGCAGTTACCGGCAGGTAAGGCGTTTGGTGAGTATGGACCCTTTCAGCAAACTTACCGGCTCGATTTTTCGACCATCCGAAAACCTGGTCGCTATTACCTTCAAACGGAGGATGGTACCCGGTCACCCAGTTTTCGAATTGATGAACAGGTGTATGATGGGGCGGCTGACTTCTGTTTGCGGTATATGCGTCAGCAGCGAAGTGGGTACAATCCCTATTTGAAAGACTCCTGCCATACTCATGACGGTTATTCCCTCTACGGCCCCATGCCTGATAGTACGCATGTCGATGTATCGGGCGGCTGGCATGATGCATCGGATTATTTGCAGTACGTAACAACCTCTGCTAATGCCACCTACCATTTGCTCGCAGCTCAGCGCGACTTCCCAACAGCCTTTACCGATCAGCATCAGGCAAATGGATTAATTGGAGCCAATGGGCAGCCCGATGTGCTGGACGAAGCGCAATGGGGTCTGGATTGGTTACTAAAAATGCACCCCAGAGAAGATTGGCTCTTCAATCAGCTCGGCGACGACCGTGACCATGCAGGGATGCGCATCCCAAAAGCGGATAATTTTTACGGGAAAGGTCTCGAACGCCCGGTTTACTTCGCTTCGGGTCAGCCACAGGGCATGTTCAGATACAAAAACCGGGCAACGGGCGTGGCTTCTACGGCTGGGAAAGTGAGCAGCGCCATGGCCTTAGGGTTTCAGCTGTTACGAAACAGCCAGCCTGACTATGCCAGGAAACTCTGGCAACGGTCGCAATCGGCCTATAAACTCGGGCTGGATAAACCGGGAAACTGTCAGACAGCTCCCGGCCGGGCACCATATTTCTATGAAGAAGACAATTACACGGACGATATGGAACTGGCCACCGTTGAGCAACTCAATGCAGCCGGGGCAACGGGCAAGCTAGCTACAAAATGGCAAACAACAGCATTGGATTTTGCGCGGCAGGAACCGGTTACACCCTGGATTTTAAACGATACGGCCCGCCATTATCAGTGGTATCCGTTTGTGAACGTCGGTCATGCAGAGCTGGCAAAAAAACTACCCACCAACCAGCGAAAAACGGTTACGGATTTCTACAAACGAGGCATCGATATCATCTGGCAACGGGCAAAACAGAATGCATTTTACCGGGGTGTTCCCTTTACCTGGTGCAGCAATAACCTCACAACCTCATTTGCTACGCAATGCTTCTGGTATCGGCAACTCACCCGCGACAGGCAATATGAAGCCCTCGAACAGGCTAATTTCGATTGGTTATTCGGTTGTAATCCCTGGGGAACGAGTTTCGTCTATGGTCTACCTGCCAACGCCGATACTCCCTCAGACCCACATTCGGCCTTTACACACCTTAAGCAATATCCTATTGACGGCGGTCTGGTAGATGGGCCTGTACGGAGCAGCATTTATGGAAACCTGATTGGCATTACCTTGTATCAGCCCGATGAGTACGCGGCCTTCCAAAGCAGAGTAGCCGTTTATCACGACGATTACGGCGACTACAGCACGAATGAGCCCACCATGGATGGTACCGCAACTCTCATTTATCTACTAGCCGCCAAACAAGCCGAAAACCGAAATTCCTCCGGCAAAGTCACGATACCTAAACAAGCACGCAAGCCACTTAAAAAGCCCAGTCAGGCCCAGGTAATCGACTCAAAGTCAACCTATTTCAAAGGCGCTAAAATTCGGGGCGATACAGCTCTCAAGCGACTGGCTCTAGTTTTTACCGGCGATGAGTTTGCCGATGGCGGATCAACAATAGCCCGAACGTTGCGGAAGCACGGCGTTCGGGCTTCGTTTTTTCTGACGGGCCGTTTTCTGCGAAATCCGGCGTTTAGGCAGTTAATCCAGCAATTAGCCCGGGAAGGCCATTACATCGGTCCTCACTCCGATCAGCATCTGTTATACTGCGACTGGCGGAAGCGCGACAGCCTGCTCGTTAGTCAGGAGCAGTTTGTGACAGACCTGCGGGCAAACTACGCGGCTCTGGCTCATTTCACTACTGAGCGCATCCGCCTGTTTTTGCCACCTTACGAATGGTATAATGATAGCATTGCGCTCTGGACGAAGGCCGAAGGAATTCAATTGATCAATTACACCCCCGGGACACTGAGTCATGCTGATTACACAACGCCCGAAGACCGAAACTACCGAACCAGTGAGACAATTCTACAGTCAGTTCGAGGCTATGAAATGAAAAACAGGGCTGGCCTGAACGGATTTATGTTACTGATGCACATCGGTACAGCCTCCAGCCGAACGGATAAACTTTATGATCATCTGGACGAGTTTCTGACTCAACTCCGCCAGAAAGGCTATCAGTTTGTGCGGGTTGATGAATTGTAGGATTACCTCAAAACTTTACGCATGAACGAGAGTTGATAGGATACCAGATTACCAATGATTTAGCTGGGATCTACTTACTCAACAACTGATCTTTTCGTATGCGCACACTCCTGTTTTTCTTCGCTGCCAGCTTGACTGGCTCTCTTTGTTTCGCCCAAAACGATTCGACTAAAACCGTTACTCAGGAACCTGTACAAAAGCAGGTCGCCATTCCGGGTGTCGACACACCGATATCGGGTGGTGGTATGACGGCGCAAACGCCAACAAATCCATTGCCACCCGTTCAGAACAATAAAAAACGAAAGACCCTTCCCCCCAGCGACCCACGGGCGTTTGGTGTATCCGTACCGGTTGGAAAAGCCAAAAAGGATACGTTGAGAAATTAGTAATGTGGACATTTTGTCAGCATAGCTGAATGCTAAGTTTTAATTGCCATTTTTAGCCTTCGGCTATGTGGACAAGATGTCCACGTTACATTCAACTGGTTGGTTTATCAGGAAGTGGGGCAGATGCGTGAAACTCGGCATAGATCCGGTGCATATACTCGTCCAGCAGGGTCAGGACACGCTCCCGGCTTTCGGAGTTTACGATTAACCCAACGTGGTATTCCCGGTTGATCCGCCAGAAGATTTCAGGCTCGGTAAAGACCGATAAGTCAGGCCATTGCTGACGGGCGAGCGATACAATCAATCCGGCGTAATTACCTGTATCAACGGGCGGTATATAATGTTCTTTGTGCGCAACGGCCACTTCCAGTTTGGCCCACTCACGCCAAAGGTTTACGCCCGAGGCAGCTTCCACCATTTCGGCAATATGGGCACCACCCACCCGAGAGGCCGTTTCCAGAAAATATAATTCCCCATCGTGATCACCCCGAATATACTCCGAGTGCGACGCACTGTATCGCATGCCAAAGGCCTCTAACACCTGGTCATTTATCTGTTGTAGAGCCGCTGATTCGGGCGTACCAAGCGGTAGTGTTCCGGTACGGAACACCCCTCCCCCATGCGCAACTTCCATAGGCGTTGCCAGATATTGACTTACTCGCGTAAAAACCGCCTTGCCATCGACCGACAATGCGTCTACATGGTAAACCTTACCTGGCTTAAATTCTTCGATCAGATAATGGTGCCGTTTGTCGCCCAGCAAATGAATAGCCGACCAGGCTTCTTCCAGCGAATGCACTTTCCGAATACCCGTTGCTGATGCTTCAGAACGCGGTTTAATCAGCCAGGGCGATTCGGTTGTTTGCAAAAAAGCGGTTACCGTTTCGTCATGAAAAAGAGAACTAAAAGCCGGTACGCGAATTCCAGCCGCAAACGCCCGTGTTCGCATGGCCAGCTTATCACGGAAGTAGCGAGCCGTTGTCTGTCCCATGCCGTCAATACGGAACGTCTCCCGAATGAGTGCGCCTTTCTCTACATCAAAGTCATCCAGCGCCACCACGCGATCAATCTTACGCGAGCGCATGGCATGAGCCAACCCCACAATCATCTGTTCCAGATCCTCGGGAGCGTTGCTGGGTGAGGGTAAAAAGAAGAATTCGTCGATAGCCTCGCGCGGCCAGGATTCGTTGGCAAGTTTCTGATCTGTTAGCAGATAGACGGTATTGCCCAACTCTTTGCAGGCCTTCATGAAATCGTGCCCCTTCAGGAAGGTGGCAATGCACAAAAAAGACAACTGGCTCATACGACGTACTCGTTAATGTTGACGAAAAATATACGGCCAAAAGACCAAACGACGAATTTTTCTTACCGAGTTTCTAAAATTAATGCCCGTAAATACGCTATTAATAGCCGAATACCAAATCCTGTTGCATTTTTCTGCGAACCAAATTCAGTATCGGCAAAGGCCATTCCAGCAATATCGAGGTGCGCCCAGGCGGGATGGTTTTCCGTAAATACTTCCAGAAACTTAGCCGCACTAATAGCGCCCGCGACCGGCTTTCCGCTATAATTTTTCAGATCGGCCACATCCGACTTTATATCCTCGCGGTACACATCCCAAACAGGTAACCGCCAAAGTCGCTCCCCTGTTTGATTCGAGGCTTCGGTTAGTTTATTAGCTAACTCATCATTCTGCGTAAATAAGCCAGCCGCGTGGTAGCCCAAAGCCGCAATAACGTTACCTGTCAGGGTGGCCAGATCAATCAGTATATCGGGTTGGAAGTTCTTCACCATATAGCCCAAACCATCGGCTAGGATAACGCGCCCTTCGGCATCGGTATCAATGATTTCAATGGTTTTCCCGTTATAGGCCGTCACCACATCGCCGGGTTTGGTTGAACGGCCATCGGTGGAGTTTTCGGTTGCCGGAACAATACCGATTACGTGAATGGGCAGTTTCAGTTTAGCCGCTACTTCTACCGTACCTAACACGGCCGCAGCGCCACCCATGTCGCTTTTCATGAGGTGCATACTAGCCGATGTTTTAATGGACACGCCCCCCGTATCGAAGGTCACGCCTTTGCCTACTAAACCCACTTTTATTGCATTCGTAACGCCTTTGGGTTTATACTCAGTCACAATCAGTACGGGTGGCACATCACTTCCCTGGCTCACACTCAGTAAGGCCCCCAGTTTCTGCTTTTCCAGCTCGGCTTTATCGAGTATCGTTACAGCATAGTCGTTTTCCTTTCCGGATAAAACAGCCCAATCGGCCAGCGTTTGGGGAATTTTATAGTTGGCAGGCGCATTCATCAAGTCCAGGATTTGCCGCTGAGTTTGGGCAATGGCTTCAGCACGAGTTAGTGCTTCCTGCGCAACAGTCTGCTGATTAGGATTTATGAACAGTGTCAACTGGCCAGCCTCGGAGAAGAAGACAGGGGGAGCAGGTTTATCGGTCTGGTAGAGCTTGAGATCATACCCACCCCATCGAACCCCAAGTACCACAGCCTCAACGACATCAGCATAAACTGCGGACAGATCAATGCTAAGTTGCTCCGGCAGTTTGGTTTTATGATCGAAAATCAATTTTCGAAACGCCCGCAACCAGTCCATTTCCTGTGGCTTATCCCCTATCCCAAGAAGATATATTTTACTCCCGTCCTGTCTGTACAGAACCAATACTTCTTTGGCATCGGCCTTAAAATCGCGTTGTAGAACAGCAGCAGGCAGAGCCAGTTTTTGGGCAAGACTGGCTAATTGATCAGTAAGCTCGGCGGTTTGTTCAACCGGAATAATTAAATCGCCAGTGGTGGCGGGTTGTGTAGTTAGGATAATGTTCATAAAACATGTTTAAAAGCAGTTTGATGTTCGGAGTTTGTAGTTTGATGTTTATTGCAGTGCATTACACATCAAACTACAAACTCCGAACATCAAACGCATGAATATCAATAAAACAGCCACTCCACCGCTTTCGGGAATTCACGGCCCCAGTGGGTTTCCTGGTGTGTTCCGGTTGGGTCAACAGAGAGGTGAATATCAATTGGATTACCACCGTACTGCTGGCGGGACAATGACTCGTTAAAACGCTGAATATTAGGAACCATGTAGCGCGACTCCTGCTCCCCGCCATATACGTAGATTTTCATGGGCACGGGTGCCTCAAAACGAATGGCATCAAAATAAATTTTGGGCGAGATCCAGAGCGAGGGCGAAAAGACCATCAGTCGACCAAACACTTCGGGATGCAGGAGACCGGCGTAAATACTGATTAACCCACCCAGCGAACTCCCGCCAATACCCGTATGAGCCGCATCGGGTAGCGTCCGAAAACTTCGATCAACAATGGGTTTAAGGGTCTGGTGAATAAATTCCAGGTAGTACTGGCCCCTGCCGGTACCGGCGCGGGTCCGGTGAAACGTAAACTCCCGAATGCGTTCGTCGTGCCCGTGATCAATAGACACCAGGATGACTTCATGGTGGTTTCGGGAGGCCAGCAAGGCCATTTTCTGGTCTATTTCCCAACTGCCGTAGCCCACACCCCCACCAAACAGATTCTGGCCATCGTGCAAATACAATACGGGATACCGTTTGGGTGCCTCACCCGGCCTGGTCTGATCATAATCATGTGGGAGAAGCACATGAACCCGGCGGGTCTGAACGAGTTTAGGGACCTTAAATGTATCACCAAGCAGTTCGATTTTGGGCAGAAATGCCGGATTGAATGGCATCCCGAACCAACGCCAATGCGGTACATACTCGCGTTTTGAGTTCACCGACCGCGATACCGTCCGGTTTCCAACCGACTCCCCCGATGCACTTAACTCAACATGATCCCATCCGCCACGGGTGTATTTGTATTCCAGCGTTTTTGGCAGCGCCATGCCCTTCGGAAATTCATACACAAACTGACCTGACCCGATAGCCTGCATCTGAAACTGAGGCAAGTCGGGTAGCCAATCGCAAAAATTGCCCGATACAAATACCGGGCGATCGTCACTAATGGGTGTGTTGAGTTCTAAACGTAGTAGTGAAGACATACCTACAGAATCTGATACCGGGTGAAGTTGGTTCAGACGAGGTATGAAAAATTTAGGGTGATGCAATCACGCCAATTCCCAATCGCTGGTTAATTCCTTAACCAGGCTAACCAGTTGCCTGTAGCTGGTGGGTTTGGTCAGGCATTGATTAGCCCCTAAGGCCAAACTCCGCCGACAGTCGGAAGCATCCGTCGAGGTGGTCAACATGACAACCGGCAAATGAGCAAAACCGGGCGTATTCCGAATTTGATTTAATGTCTCAAATCCATCCTGACGATTCATATTGATGTCTAACAAAATCAGTGAAGGCAACTCCTCACAGTCAGTTAGTTGCGGGAGCAGTTGATCGCCATCCGTTAGCGCATGCACCCGGATAGGCTTATGGGTCTCTTTAAAGGCAGAACGGATAAATAGTTGATCATCTTCGTCGTCATCAACGATCCAAACAGTAGGAGGAGTCGATAACGGTAACCTGAAGTCATTTATGGGATGAAAAGCCATGACAATTCAGCATTTATTAAGGTTAACGGCGGATAAAGAAAAAGCATTGGCACCGACTGACTACGGTGTACTATGGGATAAACTAGAGACCCGGTATCTACTAAAACCGTTGGAATGGCTGCCTTTTATATCAGTTGAGTAAGCGAAGAAACCAGAATACTGTGGAGATTAGCAGGAGATAAATTTACTGATTTATCACGTAACCAACCAATATAGGTCAATCAATTTAACATTTTTTTAACGATTTTTTGTCGTAAAAATTTCAAGTATACGATATAAATAATCCGTTATTTACTAATCCAGTGATGTATACAAACTAAATTTCTCCCTAAATAATTCCCTATCAATCAGATACTTAAAATATTATTTAGAACAAATCTTAAGAATAGTTTTATAATTAGTCTAAATAGGCTTTACCTTTGTGGCCGATAAATGCCTCGAACAAACCAGCTTATATATGCTTACCTCAAGTTTACTAGTTCGGCTCACGCCTTTTGTTTTACTGGTAGCCAGTTTATCCGCCTGTAAGGACGAAGAGAACCCTACAACGGTTACTCCTCAACTTCGCAAAACCATTGACTACGCCAAACTGACCGATACCACGACCTACGCTAACTTCTTTGTCGATAATAATGGGGCTAAAACAGTTGACCTAACAACAGGAAGTACGCGGCTGGCCATGTTTCGGGCGATCAATACCTACAATGGTACCGCAGTGGGAACAGGGGCAACGCTGGACGCTACAGTTTTGAAAAATATGTTTTCGAACACGAGCAGCCCATTTTCAGGTACAGCTAACACAGCACTCAACTCGTCGGGAATTCAATTACGCAACGTAACGGCATCATCACTGGCAGCAGCCGATGCCGAAAAAGAACGGCAAACCATTGAATCAGGGTTTACAGCTATTGCTACAGCCAGCAAATCCGTATCAGCTACAGCTTCGGAAGGGAAAGCAGGTAAACTAGGTACGTATCTGGTTGATGAAAAAGGCATTGAATATGGCCAGATTATCCAAAAGGGTCTTATTGGTGCGTTTCAGGTCGATTACATCGGAAACGTCCTGCTGAGCGACAAGAATCTCGCGCTCGATAATAGCACCCTGGTAGCGGGTAAAAATTATACGCTGCTCGAACAAAACTGGGATGAAATTTTCGGTATCATCACCGCAAACCCAGTCTACGGCGGCAAAGCGACAACGACCTCATCGGGCGAAAGCTTTATTGGTTCATATCTGTGGGAATACAACCAGGAGGATTTTCCGAAGATTCATAAAGCATTGCTGACAGGCCGGGCGGCTATTGTGAATAATGATCTAAAAACCCTGAAAGAGCAGGCAACATTCATTCACAAAGCCATGGAAAAAGCTATTTCTGGGGCTGCCTTAGGCTATCTGAGTAAATGGAAGTCGGGCACTACGGATGCCGCTCGGGCACACGCCATGGGCGAGGGGCTTGGTTTTATCTATAGCTTGCGGTATGCTAAACTAAACAATGCCGATGCAGCCTTCTCTGATGGTATTTTGACCAACCTGATCTACTCAGCACCAAACGGATTTTGGGGATTAACAAATGCCAAGATTGACGCGGCTTCTAGCGCGATTAAAACGAAATTCAATTTACCATAAACTGACTTAGGGCTGGTTCTGTTGATTCCAGGGTCTCTTTTGGTATCAATTTATTGCCCCACATTTCAACAGAATCATTAGAATCTAATTCAACGCACAGAGTGGTACTTGACGTACCACTCTGTCCTTATTTTACCTCATGGAACAAGTTAAGTGGAAACAAATTGGGTTTGCCTGCACGTTTGTCGCTGTGCTTTGGGCCTGCTCAGGTGGTAGTAGCAATGATCCCACGCCTACTCCCACAACACCAACCGATCAGGCCAGCAGTGATCGTAAAGCAATGCTGACAAATATAGCGGACAACATTATCGTGCCCAGCTACGCAAACTTCAAAACAAAATTCGATGCGATGGTTACCAAATCGGATGCGTTTGCGGCCAAGCCTGATAAAGCTTCCCTGACCGATTTTCGGCAAGCCTGGGTCGATGCGTATACCGAATGGCAGAAGGTTGAACTGTTTGACGTTGGTCCGGCAGAGCAGTACACGCTCCGAAACTTTTTCAATATCTACCCAACCAGCGTTAGCGGTATCGAAGAATATGTAGCGGCTGGTTCAGGTACGTTTGATGTACCAGCATCGTACCCCAAACAGGGGTTTCCAGCTTTAGATTATCTCATCAATGGCCTGGAGACAACTGACGACGCTCTTGTAGCCCGGTATACAACGGCATCCGATGCCGCTAAGCGAATTGCCTATCTAAAACGGCTCACGACCCAGATGAATGCACAGTTTACAACGGTTTATACCGCCTGGACCACGGGTGGCTACCGGGATACATTCATCAACTGTACCGCCCTGAACGCCAGTTGCTCAACCTCAAAACTGATCAATGGCTACGTACTGAACTATGAGCGATACATCCGGTCGGGGAAAGTTGGGATTCCATCAGGGGCCATGACCAATGGTACTGTCTCTCCCGATAAAGTGGAGGCTTACTATAAGAAGGACCTATCACTCGCGCTGGCAAAAACGGCCCATCAGGCCTCTATCGACTTCTTTAATGGCAAAAGCGTGAAAACTGGGCAGGAAGGTCCAAGCCTTAAAACCTACCTCAACGGTATTGGCGCCAAAGACAGTCAAACCGGCAAATCGCTGGTCGATATAGTAAATACCCAATTCGAATTGGTGAATCAGAAACTTGCACTGCTCAAAGCAAACCTATCCGATGAGGTCAAAACGAATGATGCGGCTGTCGTTGCGGTCTATACCGAAATGCAGAAGGCCGTTCGGATGTTGAAAGTAGATATGACATCGGCAATGAGCATCACGATTACATACACCGATAACGACGGAGACTAGATACGTTGTCATTCGGTAGTCATGAATGGTCATTCAGTTGTCCATGTTTCCTTATCCACAACTGTTGATTACCATTCATGACTAGTAATGACAAAGAATGACTATTAAATGACATGCATTAAGATGCAGCACTATTTACGCAAAACCACCTCAGCGGCCCCTTTGGCCGTTTTTAGGCTTCTGTTCGGACTGATGCTCTTCGGGAGCATTGTTCGTTTCTGGAGTAAGGGCTGGATTGCCGAACTCTATATCAACCCACATTATTATTTTCCATTCTATGGGTTCGAGTATGTTAAGCCACTAGGACCTTATACCTACGTTCTCTTCGCAATTTGCGGCCTGTCGGCGTTACTGGTGGCTATCGGATTAATGTACCGGGTGGCCATTGTGATCCTGTTTCTGAGCTTTACCTACATCGAACTGATTGACAAAAGCACGTACCTGAACCATTACTATTTTACCAGTATGGTTTGTTTCCTGCTGATTTTTTTACCCGCCCACGCGTACTTTTCAGTCGATGCCTACCGACGTCGCGATTTACTGGCCGACCAGATTCCAGCCTGGTGTCTCGATTCCTTACGGCTGTTTGTTGCCCTATTGTATTTTTTTGCCGGACTGGCGAAAGTGAACAGCGATTGGTTAATAAACGCTCAACCCCTACGTATTTGGCTACCCGCCCATAATGACCTTCCGCTTATCGGTTTTTTATTTAATTACCCCTGGGTTCCTTACGTGTTCAGCCTGTTCGGTTGCCTGTACGACCTGCTTATTCCCATGCTGCTCTGGAACCGACCAACGCGCCCCTGGGCGTACGCAGCTGTAGTCGTTTTTCATGGATTAACGGCCCTGCTGTTTCCTATTGGCATGTTTCCGTATATCATGATTGTAACGGCACTGATCTTTTTCTCCGCCAGTTTTCACCAGAAAATTAGTCAGCAATTAGGATTATGGTTAGCCATCCCCTACTCGTTTCTACGACCACAACGACTCTATGTGTATCAGCCAATTGTAGCGAATGTGTTGCTAGGTCTTCTTGCGATTTTCTTTGCGATTCAACTAGCGTTTCCGTTCCGTTACCTGCTGTATCCGGGCGAACTGTTCTGGACCGAGCAAGGCTATCGATTTTCATGGCGGGTGATGCTAATGGAAAAAGCAGGCTATGCGCAGTTCACAGTCAAAGATCATTTGGGGCACCAAACCATTGTTAACAACTCGAATTTTCTGACCCCTTTGCAGGAAAAAATGATGTCGACACAGCCCGACATGCTCCTGCAATACGCTCATATACTCCGGGATTATTATACCCGGCAAGGTTTTCAAAACCCTGAGGTCTATGTGGATTCCTATGTGGCGCTTAATGGACGGTTAGGCAAACCACTCGTGGAGCCCACCATCAATCTCGCTAACAAACAAGACTCATTTAGCAATAAAGAGTGGATTACTTCTTTCAATGATACGATTTACGGTTTTTAGTAGTGGTAGTGTTGTAAGGCCGCGTAGCGGTCAAATGTTTGTAGAAAAGTGTTTGGTGGCGTTAACCGCGTGCCGTAGGTACGCAACAGAATCAGATATTAACTTTTTCTACAAATATGTCGTACCTACGGCACGTAAACCCATTATCTCAAATGCATTAACGCTACTTTTTTTCTTTACAACCACCTCCACCTTCGCCCAGTACCAGCTATCAGGAACGGTGAAGGGGAAACAAGATAGTGTGGCCGTGAAAGGCTGTATCATCTACCTAAACGATGGAAAACGGCAGGCTGTAACGGACAGTCTGGGTCGATTTAGTTTTACAAATTTGGCTAACGGCCAATACGTACTCAATACCAGTTCGCCTGATTTCAAGGCCACCACGTTGACCATTACCCTGGCTGGGCGCGATCAGTCAGTAAACATTTTTCTAGCTAGTCGGCAGGAAACGCTGGCTGAAGTGACCGTAACCGATAAACAGTCGGATTTTGGCTTTACCCGGATGCGAAGTGTGGAAAGCATGGGCATCTACGAGGGTAAGAAATCGGAAGTGATTATCCCGGAACAGCTAGTCGCAAATCTCTCGACGAACAATGCCCGCCAGATTTACGCCCGCGTGGCCGGGCTGAACATCTGGGAAAACGAAGGAGCAGGCCTGCAACTCAGCGTGGGCGGACGTGGTCTGGACCCCAACCGAAGCTCTAACTTTAACGTGCGTCAGAATGGCTACGATATCAGTGCCGATGCATTAGGTTACCCCGAAAGCTACTACACTCCCCCTATCGAAGCCGTTGGCCGGATTCAGATCGTCCGGGGAGCCGCTTCACTTCAATACGGCACGCAGTTTGGTGGCTTGCTCAATTTTGTCATGAAAAAGCCCGTAGCCGATCGCAAGTTTGAGTTAACGGCTCGGCAAACCATTGGCTCGTTTGGGTTTTACAATGCCTTTACCAGCGCCAGCGGTACGGTTGGCAAACTGAGTTACTACACCTTCTTTCAATACAAAAAAGGCGATGGCTGGCGGCCCAATTCGCACTTCACCAACTACACCGCCTTCGCCGATATCGACTACCATTTTTCGGAGAAAACAACCTTGGGTTTCGATCTGACTCAGATGAGTTACCTGGCCCAGCAACCGGGTGGCCTCACGGATGCTATGTTTCGCGAAGATCCACGGCAAAGCAATCGGGAGCGTAACTGGTTTAAGGTGAACTGGACAATGCCCGCCCTGCATTTCGATCATAAGTTCAACGCGAATAACGAGTTTAACCTGCGGGTGTTTGGTTTGTATGCGTACCGCTATTCACTAGGGTTCCGGCCCAACCGGGTGGCCAGCGTCGATGACAACAGCGAGCGTGATTTGATCAAAGGCGACTTTCAGAATTATGGCGCCGAAGCCCGGTATTTAAAGCGGTATTCCGTAGCGAAGCAACAGGCGGTACTGCTGGTGGGTAGCCGCTATTATCATGGCTATAACCATAGCGTACAGGGATTAGGCAGTACGGGCAAAGACGCCGATTTCAACTTCATCAGCGATGCCAACGCCATTTCGTACGACTACCAATTCCCGAACCGAAACGTCTCCGCCTTTGCCGAAAACATTTTCTACATCGGCGATAAGCTGTCTATTACGCCGGGTGTTCGATTCGAGTACATTAAAACCACAGCCGATGGTTTTTATGGCACGATAACCCGCGATTTGGCGGGGAATATCATCAACTCGGTCAGTACAACTGAATTACGCACTAACGGGCGTCAGTTTCTGCTCGGTGGCATCGGTATCAGCTACAAACCCGTTGCCCAGTTGGACATTTACGGGAATCTTTCTCAGAATTACCGGTCCATCACCTTCACTGATATGCGTATTTCCAATCCATCGTCGGTGATTGACCCTAACATGCAGGACGAAAAAGGGTATTCGCTCGATGCCGGTATCCGCAGCACGCAGACTACCTTATACAATTTCGACGTCAGTGCGTTTTATCTGAATTACAATAACCGGATTGGCGAAGTCCAGTTCTACGATGCCAACGACCGTGTTCTCCGTCGCCGGGGCAATATTGGCCAGGCAGTTATCATGGGGATTGAATCCTACGCGGAAGGTGATTTTCTTCGGCTAGTGAATCCATCGAATCCAAACCTGAGCGGGGTTTTATTTGCCAACGTAGCCCTGATCCATTCAACCTACAAAGCCAGCGAAATTGCCGGAGTCGTGGGCAATCAGGTGGAGTTTGTTCCAAACGTAAACTTGAAAAGTGGCATTCGGATAGGCTATAAAAACCTGAAAGCCTCGTTTCAGTATACACACCTGTCCAACCAGTTTTCTGACGCGACCAACGCAACCGAAGGCGGTGTATCGGCAGTGCTCGGGCTTATTCCGGCCTATACCATCCTGGATGCCAGCCTTTCGTACCAGTTCAGTCGGTTCCGGTTAGAGGGTAGCCTGAACAACCTGGCGAATACGGCCTACTTCACCCGCCGGGCAACGGGTTATCCTGGCCCCGGCATTTTACCCTCCGATGGCCGCGGGTTTTACCTGACGGTGCAGGTGAAGTTATGATACCTAAGGTTGTAAGTGAAACTGTGAACCGGTAGTCCGGTAGTGATTAGTGAACTCCTTTGATAGCCTGACAAACGACGAATCAGCTACACGACCCGATAAAAAAACAAGCTGGATATTCCGCTGACGGGCGGCCGTAGCGAAGTTTTCGATCGCTGTAATCACGTCGCTATCAATATAGGAAGAGCCGGTTCCATCAATTTCTACAATCGAGTTATCGGGAACGTTCTTCAGTAATTTCAGCAGTTTAGCCTTGCTCAAAAATGACACGTGGTCTCCTAAGCTCACGTGAATTCGCGTCACGTTATTATCCCACTCAGTCCGGACGCGGTGGGTATTTTGATAATGCTCATGCAGGATAAAGACAATTCCCGTAACCATGCCGATACCAATACCGGTCAGCAAATCGGTCAGTAGAATAGCGATAATGGTCACGATAAAGGGAATGAATTTAGATACTCCCTCGGCATACATAGCCTTAACGATCTCTATTCGAGCCAGTTTGTAGCCCGTTACCAGCAGAATAGCGGCCAGGCTAGCCCATGGAATTTTGTTTAGCAACGTAGGTAGTGTTACGACACACACCAGCAATAAGGTCCCATGAATCAGTGCGGCTAGTTTAGTCCGCGCACCCGCGTTGATACTAACGGAACTCCGCACAATAACCGATGTAAGGGGAATACCGCCAATCAGACCGCTAACCAGATTACCAATGCCCTGCGCTTTTAATTCATGATTGGCCGGGGTTTTTCGTTTGAGAGGGTCCAGTTCATCGCTGGCTTCAATGGCTAATAGTGCCTCCAGACTTGCCACCAGCGCAATAGCTACTGCCGATGTATACACCAATGGATTTGTCCACTGAGAAAAATCGGGTAAAGTAAATAGTTGGAAAAACGCCTGTGGACTTTCTGGAACCGGTAATTGCACTAAATGATTACCTCGCAGTGCCCATTGCGGAAACGCCACACGAACGAGCTCATTGATACCGATGCCCAACAACACGACGACTAACGCAGCCGGTATATTTTTGGTAAAGGATAGTTTACGAAAAGCAGGACGCTCCCACAAATAAAACACGGATAACGATGCCAGCGCAATCAGAATAGCGACCCCACTAAATTGCCCCAGGGCCATATTCAGCTGCTCAATGATGTTGAAACCGCCGGGCTGGAAAAGCGCAAATCCTTCGGCAGCATCGGCATCATAACCCACCAGATGCGGTAATTGCTTCACAATGAGAATAATACCGATACCGGCGAGCATTCCCTTAATAACCGACGATGGAAAAAAATTGCTCACAATACCGGCCCGCGCAAAGCCTAAACCAACCTGCATAAGTCCCGCTATACAGGTAGCCAGCAAAAAAGCGGGGAACGACCCCAGTGTTTCAATAGCACTCAGGGTAACCACAATCAGTCCCGCTTCCGGCCCCGAAATACTGAGTGACGATCGGCTAACAATACCAACGACAAGGCCGCCGACAATACCCGCAATAATACCGGCGAACAGTGGCGCACCTGATGCCAGCGCAATACCCAGACACAAGGGAACGGCTACCAGAAATGAAATCGCACCACCCCGAACGTCGCCCTGGAGGTTGCTGAAGTCAATTGGTTGAAAAATAGATTGTCTGTTACTCATTATCAATTTCTGGTTGTATATCAATTAACACCCAAGATTCCATCTATAGATGAAGTCTATTGGGCTCTACCGTGCCGATATGCCTTCCTCTCTGGCTTCCTCAATTTGACGTAACCGTTTCTCTAACCGAACTTTCTCGGTATATAACGAGTCGGCCCGCTGGCTTTCGGCCTTATACTGAGTACGATACCAGTCTCGGTTCAGGCGATTATCCACGTAGAGGTTATAGGCGATAACGGAAAAAATAAAGCCCCAGACGGTTAGCCAGTTAATAAGCTTGCTGGATTTAGTAGTAACGTTGACGTTGTTGTTCATGACTCGAAACGGATTAGATCACCACTCGAAATTCCACGCAACAAAGTTCGTATCTATTTATACAGGCTTAATTAAGGGTCTGTTAGAAGATAATGAGAGACCCATTAGAAGTTGATTAGAAACCGATTAGAACGTCTTGGGCAGACGAACAAGGAACGTAGTGCCCTTGCCAACGGATGACTCTACATGAATTTGGCCCCGGTGCAATTGAATAATTCGATAGGTTAACGGCAAGCCAACGCCATGCCCGTGCACCCGTTTGACGTTTTCGGCCCGAAAGAACGGTTCGTAAATACTTTTTATGTCCGACTCTAAAATACCAACCCCCTCATCTTTAAACGCCACTGTTACCCAGCGTTCATTGGCACCGAGAATAACGTCTACCCGTTTTTTCTCCGAAAACTTACAGCCATTTTCCATCAGGTTAAAAAAAGCCGAGTACAACAGCGACTTGTTTCCCTCCAGTGTTAACGAGGGTTGAACATTATCCATATCGCCATCAAACGAGAAAACGACTGAGTAATCAGGCTGCCGGTTCATGAGCATCTGAGCGGCCTGATAAATAATTTCGTCGATAGATACTTCACTGAATTTCAACGGAGTAGCCCCAAAACTCACCAGCGTCAAGTCGAGCAGATTGTTGGTCAGTTTATTCATCCGCTGGATGACCTCCAGGGCTGCGGCCCACTTGGCTTCGTGTTCTTCAACCGTTCGTCGTTTCAGCAACGTCACTTCAATTTGCCCCGTAATAATGGTGAGTGGTGTGCGCAGTTCGTGCGACGCATTCGCGACAAAGTTTCGCTGCACTTCGAAGGCCTCCTGTACCCGGTCGAGCATTAGGTTGAACGTGTGAGCCAGTTGAGCCAGTTCATCATGGTCATTACCGGCGGTTACGCGCTGATTTAGGTTCGACGCGGTAATCTGATCGACCTGCCGAACAACATCGGAAATCGGCCGAAGTGACCGACCTGCATAGGCCCACCCAACTGCACCCACTAACGCCAGGCTACAAACCAGACCCACGATCATAATGGTCCGTAAATGGCCGATTTTTTCTATTCCATATTGATCGTAAGCCGAGGCCACCAGTACATATTCCTGGTTCTGATGCTGGTGCGTAAACCCAACAATTTCGGCCTGAGGCTTTCGAAAAAACACCTCTTTTTTCTCACGGATAAGCGTTAATACCTCGGGTTTTACGATCGAACTATCGCGGGTTGAATACAGTATCTGATTGTTCTGATCATAGACATTGATCTGTTCTTCAGGCAGAGCCGTGATGTTATTTCGTTCAATAATCCGAAGCAGGCGGGTATTGATCTCATCTTCATCCAGCAGGAGTCGGGCCACGTTTTTTGCTTTGTCGCTTAACTGGAGGTAAAAATCCTGTTGCCGAAAATACTCGGATGTAGCGTACACAACAAACGAAAACAGCACCAAAATAGCTGCTACCACCCCCACGAACGTAAGCGAAAGACGAGCTCGTATTTTCATTGGTTAATCATCAGAAGCCCGCATAATATAGCCGATACCGCTAATGGTATGAATCAGTTTAAGCGAAAAATCCCGGTCTATTTTTTTGCGCAGGTAGTTGACGTACACATCTACCAGGTTGGTCCCGGTATCGAAATTTATATCCCAAACGTGCTCCGTAATTTCGTTTCGGGTAAGGGCCCGGCCCTGATTTTTCATAAAAAACTCAAGCAAAGCTAATTCACGAGCCGTTAGAGTAAGTTTCTGATTTCCCCGTTTTACGGTCTTACTGTGCAAATTGAATTCCAGATCCGCTAGTTTAAGTACCGTTACCTCGGCAGGTGTAGCTGCATTACTGCGCCGGTTTAGGGCCCGTAAACGCGCTACCAGTTCACGAAACTCGAATGGTTTTACCAGATAATCATCGGCTCCGGCTTCAAAGCCATTCACCTTACTATCGGTGCTGCCAAAAGCGGTCAACATCAGAATCGGCAGGGTTTCAAACCGATTCCGAATCATTCGACACAGGTCAAACCCATTGATTACCGGCAGATTCACGTCCAGTATTACACTGTCGTAGTCGCGCTCAGCGAGTTGCTTCTGCGCTTCCATTGCATTGCCCGCAATATCAGCCTCAAAATCGTACTCCTCCAAACCAATTTTAATGAGTGAAGCAACCTCCCACTCATCTTCAACGATTAAAATTCGCATAGCGGCTCTTCAAAACAAAAGCGAAAGTAACATGAATTTGGATTAGACTAAGCTAAGTGGCCTTTGTAGCTAGGCCGGTTCAATATGTACAAGTACATCATAAACAGCAGGACGGGCTTCCAGGATGGCCGCTTTCACAGCGTGGGCAATCTCGTGCCCCTGACTAACGGTTAAGTGGCCCGGTACTTTTACGTGTAAGTCGATAAAATACTCAAAGCCCGCTTTCCGAACCCGGTATTTATCAATGCCGGTTACTTTCGGCACGGTCAGGGCAATGGTTTCCAGTTCCTGTTGCCAGTCACCCACTGGTGTTTCGTCCATCAGCTCACCAAACGACGGGCGGAAAATATGATAGGCGTTATACAGGATAAAGCACGAAGCCACCAGTGCAGCCCAGTCGTCGGCACTTTCGTAACCGGGGCCGCCAATGAGCGCAATACTGATGCCGATAAAGGCCGTTAGCGAGGTGATGGCATCGCTGCGATGGTGCCAGGCGTCGGCTTTAACCGCACTGCTTTCCACTTCATTACCGACTTTCTCTATACGTCTAAACAAGACCTCTTTCACAATGACCACACCCGCCAGTACGACCAGTGTAAACGGTGCCGGAATAGCGTGGGGTACCTGAATTTTCTGGATGCTTTGCACCGCAATCAAAATAGCGGCTCCCACCAGTGCCAGTGAAACCACAATAGTCGCTAAGGGCTCGGCTTTGCCGTGACCGTATGGATGGTTTTGATCGGGGGCTTTTGAGGCCGTCCGTAGCCCCGCCCAAACAAAAAGGGAGGTCACAATATCTGTGGCTGACTCGATAGCGTCGGCAATTAAGGCATAGGAATGACCCAGCCAACCGGCAATTCCTTTCACCAGCACCAGGCCAATATTGATACCAATACCAATAAGGGTTGTCTTTTCGCCCCGCCGGGCTTTATGTGGTTCCAGTGTCGATGATTCCATCCGTTCGTTCAGTAGCCGACGGAATTCTGTACGGCTTTAGGTAAAAAGCCTTTTTAGAGAGTTTTGGTTTTATCTATTTTTGTTTGTAGTACTGATCGTCCCGGTCGGGCGTGTAGGAAGACGCTACTCACCCGACCGGGATGATCAGTATTAACCCATCAAAGTGCCTCTATCAGCCGTACTACAATAACCGAATTCTGCTTGTTCACCGTCTGCTCATAAGCAACCAGGGTTCCATTTTTGGTGCCCAACACAGCCGGGTAGGTAGCATCAACCGATTCTGGCGTAAGGTACACAGTTGGACTAACCGCTCCCCCAGCAACGGTCCGCATGCCAATTCGCTGCACGAACGAGCCCATTTCGTTGGAACCATCTTTGGAAATCGACTCGTCCCAAACCCACACCAGTCGTCCACCAACGGTCGCTACCTGAGGGTGTTTCGCCCGATTTGATAACACACTGCCCACCAGTTTGTCAGAACCGAAACGGGCAAGCCGTAATCCAGCAGCATCTTCCTTACCCGAAAACCAGGTCGCCAGAATGTCATTACCCACCTGCGCGACGACAGGCCCTGCATGCGGACACGCGTTGACCTGCCAATGATCGGCAAACACAACTTGTGGTTTGCTGAATGTTTTACCGCCATCCGTCGAAACAGCGGTGCTCATATCACGGGAAGCGATTTCACCAGTTTTGGTCGCGGGTAACAAATCGCGATAGGTCAGATGAATCTGTTTCTTTGCATCTACAAATACATTTGTCCGGCAGCATTGACAGGCATTATTATCGACGAGCACAGCGGCACCAAATCCTTTTCCTTTCGTCGTCTGGGCAAACACAACGGGACGCCCCTCCTGCCCCGGCAGCTTTTCGTCCAGGAAAACCACACCGATTTCGCCATTGGGCAGGCGTGTAATGTCACTGAACGAATGGCTCGTTCCGGGCCGCACATCCTGATGAACGGGCTTGGGTTCAGTCCAGGTCTGGCCTTTATCGGACGACATAACATAGAGCAAATCACCGGCAAAGCGTGACGATGGCGTGGGATTCGGCACTTCAAAAACAGCCACCAATGTACCGTCTTCTTTAGCTGCAATCTTTGGCATACCTTCCGCATGAGTCGAGAGATTGGCCGGGGCCTTTACCCGAACTTTCTGACCGAAGGTTTGCCCACCATCAGTCGATAGGGCGAAATAAAATGCGCTCCCTTTATCGCCCTCTTTTTCGGCCCAACTGAGCAGTGGATTGCCCGAGGCATCGGTCGTTAATCGGGGAACGGCACCCACGAATTGGGGGTTAGATACGGCTGTTTCGGTAGCTGGTAGCCAGCTCAATAGCCAGCCGAGAATCGAAAATAGAAATGAGTAGGTCATCATTTTAGGTTATTTAAACTAATGGATAATGTAAAATGGATAATGAATAATTGGCAACCAAATCCCTGAAAATCAAAACATTACCCACCATTCATTTTACATTATCCATTTTACATTATTCATTATCCATTAACTTTTATGTCAATCCAGATAGCTTGTTGCTTCAGCAATGCTTTTTCGCATTTTATCGCGTAGCGCATTAACTTTCGTCTGTTCGGCCTTTAGATAAGCAAGCGCCCTGGTCTGGTCAAGCTGTTTAAGTGTATCGCCATTGTACTCGTGCATCCAATCGGTCATTAAGTGATCGGCACTATCCAATTGAGCCGTCACCGCAATGCCTCGTTTTGCGTCTGTTGCGTCGGTGGTCTTCTCAAGATGGAGCGTTACAGCTTTTTTGAGTCGGATCAGTTCACTCATCTGCGGCATCAAACTATCGTGGGTAGCCAGCACCTGCTTTTCCAGTTCAGCGACGGGTCCTTCGATTATTGATTTATGCTGCGAATCGGGGTGGTGATGTTCACTCGATGTTGACTGACAGCCACTAGCCAACAGCGTGAGTCCAAAGGCTAATCCAGTTAGCGTATTCATCATAGCTGGGTTTAATTGGTTGACTTCGTTTAGCGTTTACCCGCAAAATTGTACTGAACGCCAACCACAAACGTGCGTGGAGCCGCAGGCGTGTAGGTTGTTCGGTCGGTGGCGTTGTTTCCGCGCGTGGCGTTAGTGGCGAAGAGTGCGTTGGTTACGTTCAGGATATTCGAAAACACCTCGATGCCTTTCCATTGGTAACCCACCCGGACATTCGCGAAATCATACCCGCCATAATTGACCGTACTGGTCTGATTCTGATACCAGCTTGCGACATGCTGCCACTCAACCGATGTCCGGAAATTCTTCAGCCAGACTGGATAATAGCTGATTTCGGTATTCCAGAGCGTTCGTGGAGCCGATGGCATGTCCTTTCCGTTTACGTTCTGAATGACATCGGAAGCCCGTTGGCTCAGCGTAAATTCGACAAACTGGTGTACCGCATGTGTTCCCCCAAAACGGAAAAACACCTGCTTCGACGGGCGATAGGTAACGCCTAACTCAACACCCCGATGCAATGTCTTTCCTGCGGATTGGTAGTCGGTTGAGTTATCAGGCTGACGGATGCTGAGTAGCTCGTTCGTGCCATTCATCTGGTAAAGCGCAGCATCGACGTACACCTTGTTGTTCAGCAACGAAGCCCAGCCCCCGATTTCCATGTTGTCGAATTTGGTGGGTTGCAGGTTGTAGTAGAATAAATCGCCGGAAGCCGTGGGCGTGGTTCGTTTCAGGAAAATCGACGTGAGGGCTGGTGGCGAAAAACCTTTGGCATAGTTGGCATATAGCCCTTTGCCATTGCCCAGATCATAGGTTGCACCGATTTTGGGCGTTGCCTGGCTGTAATCCTTACTGCCCGTACTCTTGTCGAGCGCATTCGTATAATCAAACGCCATGCGATCGTAACGCAATCCTGCCGACAGGCGCAGTTTGGGCAGTGGCTCGAAATCATACTGCACATAAGCCGCTACATTATGAATATCGGCCTGGTAATTCGCCAGTTGAATATCGGGTCGCTCTTTCACCTGCGTGTACTTGATCACCGATTTTTTGTCGGCCCGGAGTTCCGTTGTCAGGTCGGTCTGGTAGGCGTAATACGTATTCGGCGATAGGTCGAGCGTGGTTCCTACAATCAGCTTGCTGTTCAGGAAATTCAGCTTCTGCGTATGCTGGGCAATGAAACCATAACTCTTGAAATCATTGCTATTGATCTGCCCCGTAGCCGTTGCCGCACCCGTTGTCCACCGAATGGAATAGGCCGGATTCTGACCCACGCTGTTGTTCCGTACAAAAGCCGTAATGAACGACTGAGAGCCGCCCTTCCAGTCATGCTCTAAAGTCAATCGGCTTCGTAACGAGAACGTTTTGCGGTACGTAAAATCGGTGGTGCTCACGTATTGCCGGGCAAAAAAGGCCGTACTGTCTACACTCCCGCTGGTTTGCGAATTGTAATCATTATACGACAACGTACCCGTCAGGCGAGTTCTGGGCGTAAAGGCATATTCGAGTCGGGCGAAATACGATGACTTGTCATAGTCAGAACTGGCCATCCATGAATCACGCTGCTTTGATACGAAACCGCCCAGATAAATCCCAAACTTACCCTGCCGGGCACCAGCACCAAACTGGAGCCGCTTATACCCCCATTGGTCGAACTGAATACCCACGCGGGCAGTTGGAACCGCCGTTGGCCGTTGCGTAATGAAATTCACCGCGCCACCCACGGCTTCAGGACCGTAAATCGACGATACCGGGCCCTTAACTACCTCAATGGAGCTGACCGTAAACTGATTCATTTCGAGCAGGGCGTTATGATTAAACACACCCATTGGCCGAATAGGTACGCCATCTTCCATGTACAGGAAATAGGCGTTGGTCGTCATTGGCTGCCGGATGGCCATCATGTGCTGCTCGTTATTGAGGTTCACCATGAGCACACCCGGCGTTTTATTGATGACTTCGTAGATGCTCGTCGGCTTGGTTTCGTTGATCAGTTTGGCCGAGAGTTTGGAAATCGCAATGGGCGTTTCGGTCCGTAGCGCAGCCTCGCGATTCCCGGTCACTACCACCGTTTGGAGATCTTCAGCAGCTGGTTCCAGTTCAATGCGTAACGACTGACCAGCTACCAGCGTAACTTCCTGCCGCCGATAGCCCACTGCCGATACAACGACTTTTGTGGTACTCGACGCAACCGAAAAATGGCCGTTTGCATCGGTAACGGCACCGGATTTACCATCGGCCCAGGAAATGGTTACGCCGGGTAAAGGCTCTTTGGTTTGCGCGTCAAAAACAAGCCCTTTCTGTTCGTTCTGGGCAAAGGAATTGAACGCAACTAACATACATAACCAACAGGCTATGAGATATTTATAAATTTTCACGAAATTTTAGTTTAAGTCAAACGAATTGACTGGCCCATGCTTATTTTTTAGCACTGGAGCAGTCATTTTAGAAAAACCTATGGTATAGGTTTAGGCCTGACTTAAACGCGTGGAGGGCGAAACAAACCCATCAAGGGGGCTATATAGACGGGAAAACGGTAATCTGAAAACCCAACGGACTGAAGCAGTTGCCAGATGGGAACGAACTGAAAGGGAAGAGCCGCTTCACAAAACAACTGAATAACAGGTATATTCTGCACTCGTTCGGTTGTTTCTTTATCCTGTTTATCCTGTTGTGCTTTTAGTCGTTTGGCTAAGTAGCACTGACCATTACAGTGTAGTTGAGGCTTATCGCGGTTTTCGCAAAGAACACGGGCAATGTACTCTTTATTAAGCTGGTAATGCGCGATGACTCCCCACGGACTGACCGTCGGTAGCATTGTCGCAACCAGTAAACTATAAAGTACGAGTGTCCGCATAAAGGGGATTCCCACTACAGAGAGCAAAAAATTAACCAGAACGACCTTGACTAATCAACTAGATATCAGGATATTGAGTAATATAACAAGTATTCCTCTGCAATCGATTTAAAAGTAAGCAATCAATCAAATTGGAATTGAAGTACATTTTGTGTGACCCCGTCGGGGTCACACAAGAGCAAGATGGGAAGAGGCTATAATTGGGGTGGCTGAAACAGCGAGACCAGGGGCGCACGATAGTCTGGCAGTTGATAAACCGGTAACTGATTCACCAATAAGCGCATAGATGGCGGCATCATCAAAAACGTACTAATATCGGAGCAGAATAAGGTAATGATCGGCAAATCCTGCAAACGGGCAGTCATGTCTTTGTCCTGCCGTTCCTGCTGGGCCTTCAGCTGTTTAGCCAGATAACATTTACCGTCGCAGTGCAACTGCGGTTTATCGCGGTTTTCGCAGAGGACGCGGGCAATGTAGTCTTTGTTGGCATGATAATACGCAATGGTCCCCCACTGGCTGACCGTCGGCAGCAATGTTGCAATCAGGAGGATATAGACCAGTGCGATTTTCATCTGCCACAAAGGTACGGCAGCGTAGCGTATTTTTATTCTCGCCAGGTTAAAACCCGACGGGAATAATTTCCTCAACTTAAAAGGTTTCCTCAAGCATCTCTTTGTTGAGTGTCACGGCTGCCCGCATACCATTGGTGGCAGCTACCGTTACCTGACGCATCATTGTGTGCGTGTCGCCTGCGGCAAATACGCCCGGAATAGTGGTTCGGCCAAAGTCATCAACTTGCACAAAACCCATGTCGTCATGCAAACAGCCTAATTGCCAGCCAAGCGTAGACGCCTGATGCATGGGAGGTCGTGCAAACAAGGCGGCCAATGGGTAATGTGTTTGATTGGCTAGCAACAATCCGCTTAACTGGCCGTCCTGATGAGGGATGACCGAAATTGGCGTCTCTATAATTGTGATTTGATGGCGTTTCAAAGCGGCTGTCTGCTCCGGCGATAACGTAGACGGGCCATTTGTAAACAGCGTAAGATTAGCGCTCCAGTGGTGAATCAGTCGGCCCATCTCGAAACCTGCATCGCCGTTTGCCAGTACGCCCAGCGCCTGCCCGTGCACTTCATAGCCGTGACAATACGGACAATGCAATACCGAAATGCCCCAGCACTCCGCGAAACCAGGAATGGGTAACATCTGGTCGGTTAGCCCCGTCGCCAGCAGCAATCGACCGGCCGAATAGGAATCACCGGCGTCGGTTGAGACGATAAATCCAGTATCCTGCTTGATTGCCCTTGTAACAGTGGCTGTTTTAATCGTTACCGTTGAGTACGCCAGTGCCTGTTGGCGGGCAATGGTTGCTAACTCGGCCGGTGTTGCCCCATCGCGCGTCAGGAAACTGTGCGAATGCGGAGTTTGGCGATTGGCTGGCTGTCCGCTATCCAAAACCAGTACCCGACGCAATGACCTACCTAACACCAAAGCAGCACTTAAACCTGCATAACTACCGCCAACAATAATAATTTCGTAGTCTGGTTGAGCTGATGTCATAAGTGTATGAGGTAAGCTCTAGTTTGACTTGCCATGAAGCAAAAGTAAGGGTAAATTTTCTTTTTGCAACAATGTTGCAAAAAGAAAATTTACCCTTGATTAATAGGCTACATCTACCTTATATCAACTTTGGTCCACCTCACTAATCAATTGCTGAACCGAACATTGCTGCTCGGGCGGCAGCGATTCGAGCGTTCCAGTTAAGGCCTGTTTTATTTGTTGCCATTGATGAGGTTTCAGGAAAATAAGCTCAGTTGTAAAATCAACGGATTCCTGATTTGTAGGCAAAAGCTCTGTACTTCGGTCAATTGGCAAATGGGGTGTCAGCCTGGCAATTAATTGCTGCGATAGCTCCTGACGAATGTACTGGTCCAGGGTATAGGCCGGAATTCGGCCTTCGGTATCTGCTTTTTTTAGCGTCGTTGTCAGTTTATAATTCATGGTTTCCGGTGGCCGGAGTATGATTTTCTCTGACAGGATTAACAGGATTTACAAGATTTTGACGGGCGAGAACCAATCCTGCTAATCTTGTAAATCCTGTCAGAAAAATTAAATCGTTCTGTTAAACAATACGGATTGGTTTTTTATCCTCATCAAGCGCTACGAACGTGAATGTTCCATGGATGGCTTTGTGCCGCTCCATCGAATACATTTCTTCGACATAAATCTCGACGGCAATCCGAATACTAGTGTTTCCCACATGCTCAACCCGGCCAACCAGTTCAATGATAGTACCCGCCGGAATCGACTTGGTAAAATTGATTTTATCGGACGATACCGTGACCATGCGTTTCCGTGAAAACCGGGTGGCGGCAATAAAAGCCACTTCATCCATCAATTGCAGGGCCGTTCCCCCAAAAAGCGTATCGTAATGATTGGTTGTACTGGGAAAAACAGCTTTGAAGATTCGGGTTTCTGCCGCTGCAATTCGGGCTTCTAGTTCTGGCGTTTCGTTAATGCCCACGTAATAAATCGGTTAGTGTAGTTTGGTGAGTCAGGTGGTTATACTCCGTTCGGACGGCCACCAGGCAGTCGGCACATAAACAACCCTGATAAGCCGATCTGACATACTGTCGTTGCTCGTCAGTTAGTTGGACTGACTGGCATTGACACAAGTTAATGCTCCCCACGCGGCACTCGAATAATTGGTGGCAGCGCGGGCAGGCGGTATGTTCATGTTTACCGGACAATTGGCGTTCCATTGGCTTCGACTTCCTGTTCAAAGGCGATATAATTGACTACCTGTTTCTGCCGGTTTACGATCGGTCGAATTACCACCTGGCACCAGTAAGGCGTTCGGTCTTTCCGATAATTCAGCAACCGTCCACGTACTGATTTCTGCCGATCAATAGCTTGTCTGATATGTTGCCGGGTGCGTAGAGATGTGCCTTCGCCCTGCAAAAAATTTGGTCGGCGTCCCAGGGTTTCCTGGCTGGTATAACCCGTCATTGCTTCAAAATGGGGGTTCACGTATCGAATAAGCTGGTCGGTATCTGTAATGATAACTGCCCAGGCATCGCTTAGCAAATCCTGACGCATTGATGCGGGCAATACCCAGTCCTGCGCTTTGGCTAACGACATCCACCCACCTTTTTCGGTCACCAGGGGCGTTTTTTGCCTGAATTCCCAGCCCGCCAATAACGGGGCATGCAGAAAAGGCTTATCCCGTTCAGCAAGGTATTGATCGTAAGGTCCGCAGAAATCCATAGAAGAATAAGGTAAAGTCTTCGGTCAGCTAGCTGACCGAAGACCATTTGTGATTATACTGACTCAATAACTAATTCGCGGGCTGTTTGGGCAGCTTGCACCATATTTTTTAGTGATTCGGCGGTTTCCGGCCACCGGCGTGTTTTCAGGCCACAATCCGGATTTACCCATAAGTTACGAATGGGCAGCACATTTGTCGCTTTCTGGAGCAGATCGACCATCTCAGCTACCGTTGGCACACGTGGGCTATGAATATCATAAACCCCCGGTCCAATTTCGTTTGGGTAATTAAAATTGACAAATGCATCCAGCAGTTCCATTTGCGACCGCGATGTTTCGATCGTGATCACATCAGCATCCATATTGGCAATTGCATCAATCATGTCGTTAAATTCCGAATAACACATATGCGTGTGAATCTGGGTCTCATTCTGCACACCCGAGGCCGAAATCCGGAATGCCCGTACGGCCCACTCCAGGTAGGTTTTCCAGTTCTCTTTCCGCAGCGGAAGCCCTTCCCGAATGGCAGGTTCATCAATCTGAATAACCCGAATGCCAGCCGCTTCCAGGTCAACAACTTCATCGTGAATAGCCAGCGCAATTTGCAGGCAGGTGTCCCGGCGGGGCTGATCGTCGCGAACAAATGACCATTGCAGAATGGTAACGGGGCCGGTCAGCATTCCTTTAACAGGTTTGCTGGTCAATGACTGCGCAAACTGGGCCCAACGTACCGTCATGGGTTCGGGTCGATAGATGTCTCCGTAAATGATGGGCGGTTTCACGCAGCGGGAGCCGTAACTCTGCACCCAGCCGTTTTCGCTGAAGGCAAAGCCGTCGAGCAATTCGCCGAAATATTCGACCATATCGTTGCGCTCAAACTCGCCATGAACCAGTACGTCCAGCCCAACCTCTTCCTGCCAGCGAATGGCCTGTTCGGTTTCGGTTCGAATGAAATCTTCGTACTGCTCCAGGGTTAATTCGCCTTTTTTAAACTTCGCGCGGTTGGCTCGAACGGATTCCGTTTGGGGAAATGAACCAATTGTTGTTGTTGGAAACAGTGGCAATTGCAGTCGCTCCTGTTGCAGTGGTTGCCGTTGGGCAAACGAGTCCTGACGCTGCGCATCTTTCTCCGTCAGTTGACTCAGACGTGCCTGCACAGCCGGGCGGTTTATCAGCGTCGATTGCCAGCGGGCGATTAGGGCCGTTTGGTTAGTTGCCAATGTTGCGGTTGCCTGCGCGTTCGTCGGCTCCCGGAACAGCGTCACCAGGGTTGCTACTTCATCCAGTTTCTGCCGGGCGAAGGCCATCCACTGCTTGATTTCGGGCGTTAGCCCCTGCTCGTTCGTTTCTGAATTTAAATCGCAGGGAACGTGTACCAGCGAACACGACGGCGCAATGAGAATTCGGTTCTGTCCAATTTTTTCGACAGCTCGTTGAATCGTTGCCCGCGAGGTTTCCAGGTTATTGATCCAGATGTTACGGCCATCAACCACACCCAGCGACAGGCGTGTTTGTTTATGGACAAAATCGGTTTGCAAAATATCGTCCAGCTGATTTGGGCAACGGACCAGATCCAGATGCAACGCATCGACCGGTAATTGACTAACCAGATTCAGATTGGCTCCGTAGCACTCGAAATACGAAGCCAACAGCAGCTTGAGTTTCGGAAATTGAAGCCGAAGCCGGTTGTAGGTTTTGGCAAAAGCCGCCCGTTGATCATCCGTCAGATCCAGTGAGAGTGTAGGTTCATCGAGCTGAATCCAGTCGGCACCCTGCTCCTGTAGGCGGCTCAGGATGACCTCGTAGACTGGCAATAACCGATCGAGCAAATCGAGCCGATCAAAGCCAGGCTCTTTCTCTTTGCCAAGTAACAGGTACGAAACCGGCCCCAGCAATACGGGTTTGGGCGTGGTGCTCAGTGTTTGTCTCGCTTCTTCGAATTCGTCGAAAAGTTTCTCAGAGAGCAGCGTAAACGCCTGATCGGCAGTAAACTCCGGCACGATGTAATGATAATTGGTATCGAACCACTTGGTCATTTCCATCGCTTTCAGGTCCAGCCCGTTCTGCTGGTACCCCCGCGCCATAGCGAAGTACAGCGTTAGTAGATCAGCATCAGCCTGATGCGACTGATCGAGCAGCGGCCGAAACCGCTTCGGTATCGCGCCAACGGTCAGGGACATATCGAGTACCTGATCGTAGAACGAAAAGTCGTTGCAGGGAACCAGCGTAATGCCAGCCTGCTGTTGGGTCAGCCAGTTATCCTGTCGAATGCGTCGACCGGCGTCCTGAAGCTGCTCAGTGGTGATTTTGTTGGCCCAGAATTGTTCACAGGCCCGTTTGAGTTCGCGGTGGCTACCGATTCGTGGATAGCCGAGATTGTGTGCGATCATGTTGTTACTAGATAAAATGGTTGATCGCGTTCGATGCCGAACTCCATACGCCTACCACTACATCAGAGAATTATCAACACGACACACCGCTTCCGTCCTCGGGGAGAGGGCGGGAAAAGAACGAGATGGTCAATCTTGATAAACCCAATTTCGTGTGGGCGTAATCAGCAAAGCTAAGGGCAAGTCTCCTGGCTTGTGACGGTATTTGCCGTCCTTCTCATCCCATCGGCGAACCGTTTCGGGACAATGGACATCGAGGGCAAACCCTTTTCTAAATGGTCACTGACAGTAGCAACGTCTGCTCGTGAATTTCACACGATTCCTTTTTCATTTCCTGAACCTCTCAGGAAAACCATTAGCTTGTTTGACGGAAAACAAAGAACGTTAGGACAAACTAACCGCATTGTGGTGGCAAAAACAAGCGTTCATCCCTTTTTGACTACCTGTTGCATTCGCCCGCCCGCTACCTTTGCTGGCATGAAAGCGATCGTGTGTCTTTTTTCGTTCTGGCTCTTGCTGCTGACCGGCCTACCCTGCCCGGATGCAGATTGCCATGCGCAACCGGACCAGACAGCCAGCACATCCACTTCGCACTCAACCGACGACCACGGACATAAAGCACCCTGTAGTCCATTCTGTCATTGCACCATTTGTCTCGGCTTTTCAATTCCCCGTTCGTTCAGCTACATGCTTTCGCTGGTTCCAAATTCAACTGCTCCTGACGAGCAGGCCTTTGTTTATCAGTCGCCTAGCCATTCCGATGTAGCGCTCGCCATCTGGCAGCCGCCTAAAGTATAACCGTTTTTCATGGATTTTCTCCCGGCTGGTCATCCATCAGTCGGCATGTTCCATTTATTCTCCCTACAGGATGAAAAACGTTATTCTATTTCTATTCTTTTCTTACATTGCTTTGGGTGGTAGTACGGCACTTCCACAAGATACCCTACGGATTTCTGTCCGTCACGCCCTCACCAAACAAGCTATTCCCGGTGCTACAATTCTATTGGTTGGCACCTCAATCGGCGCAGCTACCGATACCGCTGGTTTCACACAGATGAAACTACCGCCATCCGGCCCTTATCGGTTACGAATTTCGGCCGTTGGCTTTCAATCCATCCATCATACCATCGCAAGTCCTGGTACGGATACCCTTCAGGCTCTACTCGATCCCTCCGTAGAAGCGCTGGAGGAAATTACGGTTTCCTCTACCCGAAGCGGGCGAAGTGTTGCCGACGAACCAACACGTGTTGAAGTGATCGACGGCGAGGAGCTGGACGAAAAGGCGAATATGCAGCCCGCAAATATTGCGGTTATTTTGCGCGAAAGTCCGGGAATTCAAGTGCAACAAACATCCGTCACATCAGCCAATGCTACGTTTCGGATCCAGGGGCTGGATGGGCGGTACACGCAATTGCTGCAGGACGGGTTGCCACTTTATAGTGGATTTTCGAGCGGCCTGAGCCTGATGCAGGTGCCACCCCTGAATTTGAAACAGGTTGAACTTGTGAAAGGCTGTCAATCAACCTTATACGGTAGTGGTGCTATTGCTGGATTAGTCAATCTAGTCACGAAAGAACCTACCCGCGAGCGCGACCTGTCCTTTCTGATTAACGGCACGACTGCCTTTGGTCTTGACCTGAACGCCTATTATGCCCAGCGCAACGAAAAAGTAGGGCTCACGTTTTACGCCACCCGTAATCTGCAGCGCGTGTACGATGTCAACAACGATCAGTTTTCGGACCTCCCGCAAACGGCTCGTACAACCATCCAGCCTAAATTCTTCTGGTATCCAAACGCTACCACAACGGTTTCGGCAGGCATAATCTGGGTGAATGAACATCGGATAGGTGGTTATCTGCCATCCATTCGGAGTGAACCCACAACTGGGTATACCGAAGCCAATGACTCCCGACGGCTAGCTACTCAGTTTCGGCTGGAAAAACGGTTTAGTAACGATGCCCTATTGACAATCAAGAATAGCTATAGTCGTTTCAAACGCGCTATTGTCTTACCCAATTACCGGTTTGATGGCCTACAGCAATCGTCTTTTTCGGAAGTCAGTTATTTTAAACACCAGAAAAAAACCGATTGGATTGCTGGCCTGAATGTCTGGACAGATGCTTTCCAGATAGAAATTCCACCCACCATATTGGGGATAAGCTCTATCTATCACCAAGCTATTGTGGGCGTTTTTCTTCAGAACACACTCACACTCTCCGACCAGTTCAGCCTGGAAACGGGCCTTCGTGCCGACGCTGTGACTACAACGGTTAGCGGGGCGGCCTCCTCTCGTCCGAAGTTGTTTTTGCTGCCTCGTTTTTCGCTGCTGTATCACGCATCTGCCCATTGGACAAGCCGATTGGGTGGTGGACTGGGCTACAAAGCTCCAACTATTTTCACCGAAGATGCCGAACGGATGTCTTTCCAGAATGTGAATCTACGGTCAATCAGCAATGATCAAACCGAATCGTCGATGGGATTGAACTGGGACATTAACTACCGAACCGAGCTGGGCGATAAAACCACACTGTCAATTAATCAGCTGTTTTTTTACACCCAGTTAAATCGCCTGACGGTTTTGTCGACAAGTGGTCTTGCGGCATTCCGTACGGCCAACGGGCACCTGTCGACACGCGGTTTTGAAACGAACGTGCGCCTGGTTTATCACGATATTCATGGTTTTTTGGGCTACTCGTTTATTGATACAAAACGGCAGTACGATAACCTGACAGGCATGCTTCCGCTGACCGCAAAGCACAGGCTTTATTTTACAACCCTATATGAAACGGAGAAGCTGAAAACCGGTTTCGAAGCTTTTTATTCTGGCACTCAGCAGCGGACAAATGGTACCAGCACACCCGCCTATTGGACGTTTGGTTATATGATTGAGCGAAAATGGTCATTTGGCCACAACACAAAGGGTAGCATTTTTATTAACTTCGAGAATTTCTTTGATGTACGGCAGTCGCGCTTCGAACCCTTGGTAAATGGTACAATAACGCAGCCTAATTTTGTCACGGACATCTATGCCCCTACTGATGGCCGTATTATTAATGGGGGAATTAAACTTAAACTTTGATAAGTAGCGCGGACTTCCGTCCGCGCTACACAACTATATATGGCGCACGATCACCATGACCACGCGGGACACAGTCACGGCCCTACCGTTCTAACATCCATAAACCGGGCGTTAATCATCGGGGCCATTTTGAACGCGGGATATGTGGTGGTTGAATTTGCCCTGGGATTTTACTACAACTCCCTGGCACTCATTGCCGATGCGGGCCATAACCTCAGTGATGTAGCAAGTTTGTTATTGTCGCTGCTGGCGTTTCGGCTGGCGCGTGTTCGGCAAACGCCGAGTTTTACATATGGATATCGCAAAAGCACGGTGCTGGCCTCACTGACCAATGCGGTCATTTTATTGATTACTATTGGGGCTATATTCTGGGAAAGCATTCAGCGGTTCCGCCATCCCGAACCCGTGGCCGGCGGGTCCGTGGCGTGGGTGGCAGCGGTCGGCATTGTTGTTAATACGGTGTCAGCCCTGCTCTTTTTTCGCAACAAAGAGCACGACCTGAACGCCAAAGGCGCTTACCTGCATTTAGCCATTGACGCGCTGGTTTCACTGGGCGTAGTAGTGGCTGGCGTGCTGATCAACTACACGGGCTGGACCTGGCTCGACCCGGTTATCGGTATCCTTGTGGCCATTATCATTATGGGCTCCACCTGGCGATTACTGACGGATAGCTTGCGCCTGTCTATGGACGGTATACCGGCGGGCATCGACCTCGCAGCCGTACTGGCCGACCTACGCGCGGTAGCGGGTGTAAAAGATGTGCACCATGTACATATCTGGGCCATGAGCACGACCGAAAATGCCCTTACGGCTCACCTTGTTCTGCAACCGGGCCTATCTGATTCACAGATCGTTTCCCTGAAGCACGACGCCCGCCATCGGCTCGAACATCAAAAGATAAGCCACGCGACACTCGAGACGGAGATCGTTGCCGAAGATGACTGCGCGACTAAGATTTGCTAAGCTCTGTTCATATATTCAGGGCTTTGTTATAAAAACGTTCAACCCTGAAAGGCCGGGCGGCCGGTGCCGTGTCATTTTTATTGTTTATCCTTTTCATACCTCCGAAGGAGTGACACAATAAGCCTACTATGTCACTCCTTCGGAGGTATGAAAAGACTTGTCGAACTTCTTCTATAATCATTTCATGCCTTCGGCATTTTTATAAAAAACCCCTGGTTCATATATAAAGTGAATTGTGGCTAATTGCCCCCTTTTACGATGCCGTTAGGCATCAAATGTTTATAGAAAGAAGAAATGTAAATCCGCAGAGGCATGCCGTAGGTATGCAACAAGCCCAGTACTGTAGCATACCTACGGCATGCGGAGTACGTAGTCAATTTATTTTTCTATAATCATGCGATCACTACGTGATCAGGCTAATCCCTCACGTAGTAGTAAGCAAACGTGTCAGCTCATTTCCCCACGTTTACGCTTGCTCCTATTCCAAACGTGAGCCTGGCACCCGTTTCGTAGTAAATAGTCAATGCTTTAGCTACGTAGGCGTTTGGAATGACGAGCTTGTGATTCAGTTTCACCTTGTCAGTACTCGTTGGAACTCGATTGCAGGACCATATAGTTGGATCATCCCAGGAGCCGTCGCGGATGGTATAGAGTAGTTCCGATGAACATGCATTGACTGTTTTAAACAACGCTGTTAATTGAAATGGAACTTCGTTCTCACATTGGGAACGTACCTGCCATTCGTAATCGGTATAATTCGTCAGGCCAGACAGTAGACAACTAGTACTTGTAATACCGGAAATAACGTTCCAACTGGACGTACCAGCTAAACGCCATTGAACTTCATACCCCATTCCATCTCTTGAATCGTTCCAGTTTAACCGCGCCGATGTTGTTGTTAGATCCTCCGTTTGCAAACGGAATGGCGCATTGCAATGCGTCTGAAAAAACGCCGACGAGCCATCTGCAGGTTGGCAGTCGGTGAGAAGTTGCCATTCGTAGGCTGTATTATTGATTAAACCCGTTAGTGTATAAGGTGGCGTCACGTTTCCGGGTACATCTATCCAGGTACTGCTACTTGCGGATCGCCAGCGCAAGCCGTACGCCAATGCAGCGTTGGCAGACCAGGTCAATTGGGCCCTATTGGCTGTTATATCAACCGTATTTTTATACACATTGTAATAAGAAGGACATTGGGGCGTAAATGAATTGCCGGATGCAAACGGCCCGTTAGCCGCTACAGCGCATGCAGCCCGAACGCGCCACTCGTAGGTTGTCCCGGTGATTAGTCCCGTTAGCGTGTATGGGGAGGTAATACCCGAACTAGTAGACCAGGTCGCACTTCCTACAACTCGCCATTGAAGTTCATAGGCCGACTCAGGGCTATCCCATACCAATTGTACCTGACTGGTAGTCAGAAGGTTTACACTGAGCGACGTTGGAAGCCGACATTGGGTCTTGAACGGTAGTGGAGGTGTGTATACGGAGCTACTACCTGGTGTACAAACAGTAGCAACGGCCCACTCATAATTGGTATCATTCGCCAATCCGGTCAACACAAAAGTAGTGGACGTCAACCCGGTCACAGTAGTCCAGGCAGTTGTTCCCATGACGCGATAGTGCACGGAATAGGTTGGCCCAAATCCATTCCAGCTTAGTAGTGCTGATTCCGTAGTTACCTTCTGCGTAGCGGTGGACGTTGGAATCTGGCAAATTGTCTGGAACGACGCCGGATAGCTAACGTTCGTTACATCGGCAGAACACAGGTTCTGAACACGCCACTCGTAGGTTACGTTATCGCTTAAACCAGTCAGGGTATACGAATTACCGGTTATGCCTGTTACTGTATTCCAGATTGTAGAACCGACCATACGCCACTGGAGGGACACTTGCCATGGTGTCGACGCCGGAAAGCCCACAGCAGCCCAGGTTAGTTTGGCCGTTGTTGCCGTAATATCAACAGCGCTCAATAAATTCATCCGGGTACAAGGCGTTGTAAAACTATTGCTAGCCTCATACGTCACGCCATTCTCTACATAGCTAAGTCGAACATCGTAGGTGGTATTCGGCGTTAAGCCCGTCAGTAAATAACCCGTTGCCGACAGCGGGCCGGTTGTAGTCCAGCCGGCATTGCGTACGCGCCACTGGAGGATATAAGTTGTCTTATCCGGGCCACCTACCCACTGCAGGCGAACAGCCTGAGCCGATATCTCGTCAGGGTAAATGGAAAGAGAAGATGCATAAGGCGATGATGTTATAAATTCGCCACTGGTCCGGGATGGGGAAACGGCCTGATCGGTAGCATTGCAGACGCCTTGAATATGGTATTCATAACGAGTAGCCGATTTAAGCCCCGTTACCACATAGGCCGATCCGGTCAACTGCTTTGCCTCATTCCATACACTGTTTGAATAGGCCTGTCGCCATTGCAGATTAACGGCACTATTTTCAGCATTCGTACCCCAGGTAAGCAGAGCCGACTTTGTTGTTACATCATACGCATACAGATTGCCCGGCGTAGGACATTGTGTTGCAAACGCGCTACTGGGCGAAAATTTAAGGGCAACACCCGATTCGCATTCAACACGAACCCGCCATTCGTAGGTTGTATTAAGGGCCAGATCCACAAGTTGTATGGTTGGGCTCGTGATGCCACTTACTTCAGTCCAGACTACTGTTCCGCGAACCCGATACTGAAGGAGATAGCTCGATTGTGGCAACAAATTCGCACCACTCCAACTGAGCTGAGCACTCGTAGACCCCACCGAATTAACTACCAGATCCTGAACGGATGGACAGGCAGTATGAAACGATTGTGTATAGGAGAAGTCAGACAAATAACCATCACCACAGTTCGTAGCAACCCGCCATTCATAGCTGGTATTATTGGTTAGCCCCGTTAGGTAATAGCTTGATAAGCTACTACTGTTGCTACTATACGCTATGGGTACGCTCGTCCAGTCGGTGGTCCCCAGGGTCCTCCACTGAAGTAAATAGGACTTAGTCCATGGGGAGCCACTATTCCAGGATAAAAAGGCCGACGTAGTCCCAATCTGGGTATAGTAGCTATTTACAGAAGGTGGATAGCAATTTAGTCCGAATGTGGAGGGAGCAGAAAAGTCAGACGTTATTCCGGGCGAGCAAACAGCCCTGACCCGCCATTCATAGCGCACACCTGTTGTTATTCCTGTTAATGAGTAGGTAGTCCCAACAACACCCGTCACGGTTGTCCATGTAGATGAACCCAAAACCCGGTATTGCAGGTCATTGCTATGAGTCGCCCCGTCAATACCGTCGTTATAATAAGACCAGGTCAGCCGTGCCGACGAACCTGACATGGTCTCGGTCATAAGCGAATTGGGCATGGTACACTGCATTGTTCTGGCAACGGGTGCCGAAAATTCGCTGACGATACCAGGCGAACATTGCCGTCGAACCCGATATTCATAGGTACTGCCAGCCGTCAGATTCGTCAATGTATACGATGCACCAGTCAACCCACTTACGGTATTCCAGTCAGAAGCACCAACCAGTCGCCATTGTAAGTCGTAATGGGTTACGTATGGTGGTACATACCAGGATATTGCCAGCGTTGTGTTGCTTTGCTGAAAACCGGATACGTCCTGCGGGATCAGGCAAGCACTTGTAAATGTCGGCCCATTAACAAAATCAGAATAAATCGAGGGCGTACATAACGCTCGTATCCGCCATTCGTACGTTTTGCCAGGCGTAAGGTTGTAGAGTGTATACTGCTTCCCGACATAATTATACGCCGTCTCACCAAAGTAAGGATCAGCCTCAGTAGCCTCAGGCCGTAGTATGATCCAGTCTGCGCTGCCTGTTTCCCGGTATTGAATCTCATACAGTCGGGCGTTACCATCAATTTGCCAGTATAAAACGGCGGAGTTTGCGGAGTTGTAAGCAACACTCCCGGCATACAGATTAGAAAACTGACCACTGCATTGCGTTTGAAACGTTTGCACTGCCGAAAAATCCGGTAACCCAACCGCAGGGCATGACGACCGTACCCGCCACTCATAGGTTGTGTTATTATTGAGGCCACTTACTGAATACTGACTTGAACTTAGGTCAGCTACGGATATCCAGTCGTTAGCCCCCGCCTGACGATATTGAATCTCATAGGGTGAATAGCTGTTGGCGCCGGACCAGCTTATCGTAGCCGAGGAAAAATTTATACTACGGGTGCTGAACGATGTGGGCTGCGCACAAGTGAGGGTAAACGTTTGGCTATCCGTAAATGCGGTTGCAACCGTAGCTGTACATACTTTACGAACCCGCCATTCATAATGCATATTTACCTGCAAGCCGGTTAAGGTATATCGCTTTGCCGTAATGTCAACGACTGTTGTCCAGTTTGGTGTATTAACAATTCGCCATTGTACTTCATAGCTTCCGCCTGGCTCGGCTGAACTCCAGACCAGATCAATTTTCGTACTAGTTGCACTTTCGCTTCGAGGGTATGTGGGTATACTACAGCCTGTTGTGATGGATTGAGGGGTTGAAAAACCAGAATATTCTGTGGTGGAGCATGTTTTACGAACCCGCCATTCGTAGGTCGTTCCGGGTGACAGCCCTGTCAGATTATACGTGGTTCCTACAATTCCCGTTGTTACCGACCAACTGTCGGTACCCGATACCCGCCACTGCAACTCAAATGTCCCACTCTCTGGTGAATACCAGTTCAGTCGAAACCCACCAAAATCGTCCGCATTACTGTATGTACTGTTAGGTGCCAGGCACTGAGTGGTTAGCAATTGCGTCGACGTATAGGCCGACGCTACTGTTGATGAGCAAACCGTACGCACCCGCCATTCATAGACGGTATTATTTGTCAAACCGGTTAGCGAATAAGGCGATATGGCATTCGGTACAGTTAGCCAGTCAGCAGTTCCGGAAGCTCGCCATTGTAGATCTGTAGCCAGAGATGTCCATTGGAGTAGCGCAGAATTAAACGTTACAAAGTTGCTGACCAGATTAATGGGTAAAGGGCAACTGGTCTGAAACGGCTGAATAGCCGAGAATGTTGATTTTGACGTAGCCGAACAGGCAGTTCGAACCTGCCATTCATAGGACGTATTATTCGTTAAGCCAGTCAGAGTGTATTCGGCCAACGTGATTCCCTCTAATAATGTCCAGGCGGTTGTGCCAGCCTGACGCCATTGTAGATCAAAACGTGCATTGGCTACAGGGCTATCCCATTTAAGCTCAACGGCTTCAGGGTTAATCAGCGTAACACGAACATTCGACGGCGGAAGACAAATTGTTCGAAAGGAGGGTCCAGTACTAAAATCAGACGTTTCCGTAGTAGAGCATATTGTCCTGACTTTCCATTCAAACGAAGTGTCTTCTGGTAGGCTCGCTAGATTCAGATAGTTGGCGGTCAATCCAGGCACGATTGTCCAGGTAGCAGCCCCAACCGATCGCCATTGTACTTCATAAGTGGCCCCACTAACTGGTGCATACCAGGCAAGTTGGGCCGATTGATGAGTGACATTAGCTATCTGGAGTGCGTACGGCAGATCACATTTCGTCTGAAACGTCTGCGTACTCGTATAGGCCGATGTATCACCTGCGGCACATATGGATCGCACGTGCCATTCGTAAGTCGTGTTGTTTGTTAGTCCTGTTAGCGAAGTACCTGGTGTTGTCAGTACTGGGTTGGTTGTCCAGGTTGCATTGCCCGATATACGCCATTGCAGTTGATAAGTAGGAGAATTGCTCCCATAATACGACCAGCTTAATGAAGCCGACTGATACGTCAAATTATAGATATACGAACCTTGGGGAATCTGGCAATCGGCATACACCGACAGGCAGGATAAGGCATAGCTTATCAGCAAACTAATCAGGTAATGAACGTTCATGGATAGAGGAAGGACTTGGCAGAACTCTTGATAAATAAAGCAATTATTTGGCCAAATCTTTAACTCTATATTTATTTAAATTTAAGAATAGTCTCTATCGAATAAATACGTAGACTACATCAAAATATGGACTTTCGTATAAAGTAATGAGGAACGGAACGATGGTGACCGAAAAGAATGCTGACGCCTGGCTCACAATGGATTGGAACCGCGATTTGGAACTACTGGATGACCAGACCTTTAACATTGGTCGCTACCTAAAAGACGAGGGCATTCAGGTAACCGAATGATTTCATTTACGCTTTAGCCATCTATACGCAGCAGCCGTTGCCAGGCCACCAACCAGATACCAGCCAATAGTCATAGCTGCCGTAGCTGGTGTTCGGCTACTGGGTGCTGTTCCCAAGCCCAACGGCCCAGGCAAACCTACTGCCCCTACGCCCGCCACAGCACCCAGTGCAGTGCCCGCCAGCAACGCATCTTTTGGTTTGGCTAGTCCAATCAGACTGTAATAAAGCATGTTCGATACGAGGTCCCCGCCTAGCGCCCAGTCGTGAAGTTCCTCATCGGCCGGTGGTTCAGCATCAACGGTGCCCATCACTTTTTTGATGGCTCGCATGCCCAGGATGTCGGCCCGAGGAGCCTCATCAATGAATTGGCGGGCCGTTTCGTGGAGTACTGTCAGCGCGCAGGCACCAACCAAACCACTACCCAACGATTGCAGGATTTTCTTGTTTAGCTTTGTCATACGTGCTTAACTTGTGAGCCAGTCGAAATGTTAGGCATCTGCATAACGCTTTTGGTATACCTGAACGCCGGGCGAACTGTGACAACCCTCCAACAACCTGTTTTTTGATGCAATTCTCTTTCCGAAACGACCAGCCTGAGCTAGCCTTTAACGTACTCCGCGAAGTAGGCCAATGGCTCGTCGACAGTGGCCAGGAACTCTGGCAGATCGACACACTTACGCCCGAAAACCTGCTGGATGAGTACACAACGGGCAATCTCTATGTGCTGTACGCCAACCGTGACGATGGTGCTGAACCAGAACCTGCCGGCGTGTTTATTCTGCAATGGGAAGACCCGCTTTACTGGCCCGATGTGCCCGCCAACACCTCAGGCTTTATTCACAAATTAGCCATTCGGCGAGCGTTTGGCGGTCAGAATCTATTTGCCGCCATCATTGATTTTTGCCGGACGGAGTGTCTTCAGCGAGGCATTAAAATCCTGCAACTCGAAACCGACGCCACCCGCCCTAAACTGATGCAGTTTTACGAACGCTACGGCTTTCAACCCACCTACCAGCGTCAGATTCATGAATTTGGGCAAACATTTTTGTGTCAGTATTATGTAATGATGTTTTAGGGGCACTGGCACAAGTAAATACTCGTGCCAGCGACTCTTAAGTAGCTTTAAGCTGTTTCTATGCGTCCATTTTCGTTCGTCATCTTCGTAATTCTCGCCGGATTAACGGGTTGTCAGTCAAATTCGCAACCCGAGCCAGTGCAGTATAGCGTGCCAGCGGAGGTTGAACCGTATCTAAAATCATTTCGGGATGAAGCCGCTAAACGAAATAAGGTCGTTTCAACGGCGAATCTGATCGTTACATTCGGGACGGTACTAACCGAAGACGTTTGCGGACAATGCATTCTGGAAAATGGCAAAACACCTCGAATTATTCTTAATGCCGACGATTTCTGTTGGAAAACAGCCAGTACCAATGAACGGGAGTGCCTGGTATTTCATGAACTTGGCCATTGCCTGCTCAATCGGGCACACAAAACGGAGAAGTTTACAAATGGCCTGTATGTCAGTCTGATGAATCCCGACAATGTGGCCGTGTATGCGACTTGCCGCTATCCGATTGGGGGCGATGAATGCGATAAACGCGACCGTCGGGATTATTATATCAACGAACTATTTGAGCTTGCAACCCCTACGCCAGTCTGGGGAAAGTAACAGTTGCTCATTGCACCTGGATCAGTTTGGTAACGGCTATCGGTCGGCCCGTGTCCGTGATCCCCTGTAGGGTCACGCGTACCGTGCGAACAACATCCGACAACGGAAATATCAACTGACTGTGTCCCTGGCTATCCGTTTGCATCAGAGGTTTCCAGTAGAGTACATCCCGGCGATCAATCCGATCCGATAACGTACCCGGCTGCGTTTCGGTAGCATATTTTGGCAAATAAAACTCCCGCTGAACCGACGCGTAGCCAATAAGTTGCAAGGGTTTCATTCCCCCTTTTGCTGCGCTTTTTTGTTGATCAGGCCGGAATCGTTTCGTGTAAAAAGCAATGACGCCATTACCACCCCGAACGCCATAGATACCCGCAGTACCACCATTTTTCAATACTTCAATGCGCTCAATATCACCCGGATTGAACGAAAGTAGTGCCGTACCATCGTTATCCTGAATAGTCATACCATCGAGTAGGTACAGGGGTTGGGAGCCACTCTTCAGTGTACCAACACCCCGAATAACGACTTGATAGCTACCGGTTAAAGGTTGTTGTGTAATGTTTACTCCCGCCACTCTCCCCCGCATCATTTCATAGAGATTGGCGAATCGGGGGGATGTTTCATCAAACGTAAGGGTAGCGTCGGCTTCACTGTGTAAGCTCGACCGCTGAATATCGCCAGGCCGGTCATCCAGTTTTCTTGCCCGCACGGTTACGGCCTTCAACAGCTTGGCCGTTTTATCCCGATATAGATCGCTATCATTTTCCTGGCGACGCCGGGCAGCCTCTAACTGGGCATGCAACATAGCCCAATTGGAATGCACATTCACGGTATCGACTTGCCACGATACCCACGGTCCCTCCAGAATCAGATGCGCATCTTTATCCGCAAAGTTTTTCAGTTGGTGATCCGCGAGTTGGGTCATCAACTGTATGGTATCGGCAATCTCCAGACCGGCCAGCCGAAACCGCCCCTTATCATTCGTTCCTGCTGACCGCACGAATGAATGTTCTGCCACCGTAGACGCTACCATGACCTGTGCTCCCGAAATAGGTTGATTTTTTGCGTTCAGCACTCGTCCCATCAACGATACTCCGCCCATCAGTTCAGTAGCGGGCGTACCACTCACTCGGCGCCAACCCTGCGTTAGCAGCAGATCATCGGTGGCCCGGCGTGTTTCGATTGAGTTGTCTTTCACGTAAAAATTAGGAAATTCGACGCGTCCACGTAGTTCGCCCGTCAGCAATATGTGTGTTTTAATCGTAGCCGCAGCGGTATCCTCAGGGACTTGTCCAGCATCGGTAATGGACGCCGACAGGGCAGCCATAGCAGGTAATCCCTCGTCATTCAGGTTGATACTCAGAATTGCCCGTTCCCGGGGTTGATAGTGCGGTTTATTTAACTCGATGAGTACCCGAACAGGCGACAACTGCTCGCTTATAAATACCAAGCGTTCAGCCTGCGGGTGGGCCGCTGCGTCGAACAATGTAATCTGAACAAGACCGGGGGGAAAGGGCTCCGTTGGTAAAGTAACGCGCGCCAGTCCGTTTTGCAACAGGATTTTCCGTTGGTCGAACAAGCGCCCCTGTTGCTGAAACAACACGTAAACGGAATCAATTGACGGCCTATTGGTACCCGTAATCGTTAAAGCCAGTAGATTAGTATCGCTAACAGCATCAGCTGACAGTACGAGGCCTTCGGATTCAGCCGGAGGGAGCAGAACAACCTGATGTTGATTATTATAGACTACATCAGCATAATACTTTTTACCAGCTTCGGGCGTCATACTAAAACTACCCATTCCATACGGGTTGATGTTCAGGCGGCAAACCTCTTTACCCTCATTTGTCACAACCACCCCTGAGGCTGGTATTCCATGGCCTTCCGAATCTGTGACTTTAATGCCTAATCGGGCTGGCAGTCCGGTTATCCATCGTCCACCTTCGGGCAGTACCTGCACATCCAGCGGTTTGGACTCGGAGTCAACTCCTTTGGGAGGGGTGCTCTGAAACAGATTAGTAATGGCAATCGTGCGTTCAAAAGCAGGTCGACGCTGCCCATCGTCTTCATCGGTATAGGCCCTCAACCGATACGTACCAGAGACCAAAGAATCTGATAGCCGAAAATTGCCTGCGGCACGGCCATCGGCTACCCGTAGCCACTGATGTTGTACCAGTTTCCCACTGGGTGTCAGCAAGTCAACATGGATAGCAGTTTCACCCAGGGGACGGCGGTTTGTGGCGGCATCGAGCAGATAAGCACTTAACCACATCCGGTCGCCAGTGGCATAAAATGGTTTATCGTTGTGTACAAACAGAATCGGTGCCAATGCCTGGAACCGTTCATTAAATGCCGTTGCAATTCGCTTTTGTCGGGCGTCGGGCAGCAGAAATTTCCCCTGAGTCACCTGCGCGACTGTAGCAGTTGTGCTGGTTGTCGGACCAGCATCTGGTTTCGGTGGTTGCCAATCGGCAGGCAACATTGTGGATAGGCGGTCGTCGGATAATGATCCCGATGCAACCATACCATTCGGCATTGTAATGGTCCCATCTGTTGTCAGTTGTATTTCGCCAGTAGGTAGTTTAATTTCTGAATAGGCATAGCGTGCATCTGAATAGGGCGAATAGAACGAGGTTGCATTTGTATAAAAAACGATCAGTGTTTTATCCGATAGTAATCGTCGCTCAAACGGCAAGCGCCCCGGCTGTATTAATTCCTTTACTTTTAGGGGTTTCAGATGGCCTTTCGTCGTATCTGTAGCAATAGAACCAGCCAAAACGATACGGTTGGAGATTGTTCTCATCGGCAATACGTCCGGATTTTCCTGATACACCATAAAGCCTTCCCGTTCGTAGTTACCATCAACTAAACTGGCCATTAAATGCCGGGTTGAGCCTTTGTAGGCAAATAGTCTGTTCCGTCGGAAGCGTTTTGCCTGCCGTTCATCAGCAGCTTTCATCTCGTCAAAATGTACCGTACCTGCATAGAACACTCGTTTGAACGACCCATCGAAATACAGGAGCTCATACCTTAATTTATACCCTAATGCCTGGTTTTCAATTAGAATTGGCTCAGTAGCCGTTGCTTTCAGATGACCATCTTCTTCGTTGAAACTAAGCACATCGCTATTCAGAATCAGGCATTGGCTCCCAAAGGGTTCCCCGAGCAATTGTCGTTTAAACTGCCTGAGGTGCCGTTCCCATTTCTTCTGATTGCCACGAACGGTTACGGTAAGCAGGGTCTGATCGCTTGGTTTCAGGCGAAAATTAGCTCTGTTCTCCTGGCCAGTTGTTAAGCGTAAAGAGGCCCGTTGGGGTTGGTAGCCAACAAAAGAAGCCACAATCTCTACGGTACCCAATGGTATACCCGTAAGCGAGTAATAGCCTTGTTCATTGGTCAATGTGCCGCGCGTACTCCCGTTCAGATATACGTTGGCGAAGGACATTGGTTTGCCGGTAGTGGCATCGGCTACGGAGCCCGTTAGTGTAGTCGTGGCAGTTTGGGCAAACGCCTGTGGGGCCAGCCCATTCAGCAGGCAGATAGTCAGATAAACGACAGATAGCCAGCGACTCATGAGAAGTTAACAGTTAGTTTGTCGGTATGAAGAAGACGTTCACTAAGTGATTTTACTCATACGACCAAAAGGGATTATCTCTTCCAGTTTCTCGCCCGAAAAGGCCACTGCCCGCTCGGCAAACAAGGCCTTTGTTGCTGCCCAGGTCGTTCGGAACAGCTCACTTTGGCGGTATGCTTCGAGCGCTTCGGCCGATGACCACAGGCTATAGGTCATCCGAACGTTGGGTTGGTCGGGGTCGCGTAGAAGCTCCAGATGACAGTTGCCGGGAAAAGAGCGAATGTGCTGTTTGGAAGCATCAAAAATGGTCTGAAAGTCAGCGAGCTTACCTTCCTGAAACGTCATACGAACAATACGAACCAGCATAGTTTTCATTGATTTAAAGCTATTTAAAGACAAAATAAAGTTGAGTTATGACGACACTAAGAACGCAGAATCCGTATCCATGTACTTTTCTCTGTGTTCTCTGTGCCTCTGTGGTTAAAAAATGCATTGACTAAAAAATGATTAACCACAGAGGCACAGAGAACACAGAGTTTTGCTTATGCGCTAGTCAGTCTCTGAGCAGTGGAATCGCCTTTAAGCGGAGCCTATTCTTCTATTGCCCAATAAAAACATTATTTCATATTTGTTCAATAAACCGTAACCGCTATGAATGAACGTATTTACAACACCTTAAATCACAAGATTATAGGTGCCTGCATTGAAGTACATCGCGAATTGGGACCAGGATTGCTTGAAAGCGTATATGAAGAATGTCTAGCATTTGAATTAGAAGCGCTGGGGCTTCACGTTGAACGGCAAGTTGAATTACCCGTAGTTTATAAAGGCCACTTGTTGAACAAAACATTCTTCATGGATATTGTAGTTGAGGAAATGATTGTCATCGAATTGAAAGCCGTGCAAGAGCTAACTCCCCTCAATCACATACAGACGTTAACTTATCTTCGGATGGCTCAGATGAAACTAGGTCTTCTCATTAATTTCAATGTCGAACTCCTGCGAGATGGCATTCATCGAAAAATCAATGGAAAACTCAACAAGTAATAATAGATTGTTTGTAAAGGCAAGGAGTTCACAGAAAACTCTGTGTTCTTTGTGCCTCTGTGTTTAAACAAAACCCTTACTTCATGAATTACCGAACCTTTGGCCGAACGGGCTGGCAAGTTTCTGAAATTGGCTATGGTATGTGGGGCCTCGCTGGCTGGACTGGCTCCGACAAACAGGAAGTGCTACGTGCCCTCCAACGCTCCGTTGAACTGGGCTGCAATTTTTTCGACACCGCCTGGGCCTACGCCGATGGCGTTAGCGAAGAAATCCTTAATCAACTGCTGAAAAACAACACCGACAAGCAGTTGTATGCCGCCACCAAGATTCCACCCAAAAATCGTATCTGGCCATCGAAGCCGGACTTTAAACTGGACGATGTCTTCCCGGCCGATTACATTGTAGAATACACCGAAAAAAGTCTGAAGAATCTTGGCGTCGAAACGATTGATTTGCAGCAGTTTCACGTCTGGGAAGACAGTTGGGCCAACTACGACGAATGGCAGGAAGCCGTCACGAAGCTCACCCAGCAGGGTAAAGTTCGGGCGTGGGGTGTTTCGGTGAATCGCTGGGAACCAGACAATTGCCTGAACACGATCCGCACAGGGCTCATTGATGCGGTGCAGGTCATTTACAACATCTTCGACCAGAATCCGGAAGATAATCTGTTTCCACTTTGCCGCGAAATGAACATCGGCGTCATTGCCCGTGTCCCGTTCGATGAGGGCACCCTTACCGGCACGTTCACGAAAGAGACTACGTTTCCGGCCAGCGACTGGCGTTCGACTTATTTCGTGCCCGAGAACCTGAACAGCAGCGTCGACCATGCCGATGCCCTTAAGCCCCTTATCCCGGCCGGTATGACCATGCCCGAAATGGCGCTGCGGTTCATCCTGAGCAATCCTGATGTGCATACGACCATTCCCGGTATGCGCCAGATTCGAAATGTAGAGGCTAATACCGCAGCGAGTGATGGAGCTGGTTTATCGCCTGAATTATTACGTGAATTGAAAGGTCACCGTTGGGATCGTACCCCTACCGAATGGAGCCAGTAATAATGTAGAATGGGTAATGAATAATGTAGAATGGGTAATGAATTCATTGTTCATTCTACATTATTCATTACCCATTCTACATTACCCATTCTACTTTTCGGAATGAAAATCCTTTTAGTCGAAGACGAGCCTGATTTACAGAAAGCCGTGAGCCAGTACCTGGAAAGTGAAGGGTATACAGTCACTACGGCCGACACATACCAGCAGGCTACTGAAAAAGCTCACGACTATGACTACGACTGTGTTGTGGTCGATTTGATGCTGCCCGGCGGAAACGGCCTCGATCTGGTTCGGGCGCTGAAACGGCGGCAGTCAACGGCAGGCATTATTGTCGTAACAGCCAAAGATGCTCTGGCCGACAAACTCACGGGTCTCGATGCTGGGGCAGATGATTACCTGACCAAACCCTTTCACCTGCCCGAATTAAACGCCCGGCTACGATCTGTACTTCGCCGACGACTGTTTGGTGGGCAGGCGCAGGTACAAGCAGGGGATATTACGCTCTGGCCCGACCAGCAGCGGGTGAGCATCCACGATACCGATCTAAAATTAACGGGCAAAGAGTATGAGCTCCTGTTGTTTTTAGTCACGAATGCCGAGCGACTCTTATCAAAATCGGCGATTGCCGAACACGTTTGGGGCGATGCTATGGATGCTGCCGACTCGCATGAGTTTCTGTACACACACGTCAAAAATCTGCGTCGGAAATTGATTAACGCGGGTTGTCCCGATTATATCCAGACACGCTACGGTGCAGGCTACGTTTTCTCGATCCGAACGCCATGAGTCTGCTTAATCAAACCGCCCGTTATCTGCTGCTAACAGCACTGGCTATTGCGCTGATTGGGTCGGTGGGATTTTACGCGCTTATCCACCGAAAAATCCGACACGAAGTCGATGAGATTCTAACGGCAGAAGTAAAACAAGCCAGGCAACGGCTCCAGCATCAATCCTTTGATCAGTTTTCTGATTGGGATGATAACCCACACATTGAGCGCACTCGAACATCGATCTGTCCTGAATTTACGGATATTGTTCTGCTCGATTCGTTAGATCATAATGAACCGATTCAGATGCGCCAGCTCAGGCAAACGGTGTCGGCAAAGGGACAGACCTACCTGATAACCGTCCGGCAGCCTTACTATGAGTTCAATGAACTAGCACGCGAGATGTCAGTAGGTATCATTCTTGGCTTACTGATCCTTATGGCGTTGTCGGTTCCCGTAGGTTTGGGGCTATCCCGCCGATTGTGGAGCCCATTTTATGCCACGATTGATCAGCTCGGCAGTTTCCGGCTCGATCAAGCTATCGACCAGCCTTTTCCCGAAAGTCGGGTTCAGGAGTTTAGTTTGCTCAGTCAGTCACTCAGCGAACTCACCCAGAAACTACGCCGACAGTTCTCGTTGCAGAAACAGTTTACCGAAAACGCATCACACGAACTGCAAACACCGCTGGCCGTAGCCTCGGCAGAATTAGATTTCCTGATGCAGTCGGAACGGCTCAATGAAGTTGACCACGCCCACCTGCAACGGACCACCGATGCACTCAGCCGACTAAGTCAGTTGAACCGTTCGCTCCTACTGCTCGCACAGGTTGAGAATGATCAGTTTTCGGCCGATGAGCCACTGGATTTGAGCGCATTAGTAACTCAACACATTAATGAGTATGAACCCTTCTTCGAGCACAAAAGCATGGTAGTTGACCGGTCAATCGCTCCTGGTGTACTGCTACATGTAAACCGGCAGTTAGCGAGTGTGCTCGTTACTAACCTGCTTAAAAATGCGGCACGGCATGGCTCGGCTGGTGGCTTCATTCATATTGACTTAACCACAAATGAGCTAACGATTCGTAATACGGGCGATCCACTCCCTTTCCCTGAGAGTCAACTCTTCAATCGATTTGCTAAAAACCCAGCCCGGCCCGACTCGACAGGCTTAGGACTGGCTTTAGTGAAACAGATTGCAGACCGTTACGGCTTACAACTACAATATAAGTATCATACTGCTAAAAACACCCATTTATTTATATTAACTTGGTAACTCATAATGCAAACCTAGAGGTTAATCAATAGATACATAAGTAACTCTCATAATCGAGTAAGGTGCATTATTGAGCGGAGACTTCGTTTTCAATAAAATCTTACAATTGGACACATTAACTAAATTGTTCCTTCCTTACCTTTGACAATCCTACCGTATCCCTACTATATCGACTTGTTATGATAGTCAACCAATACATCGTATCTCCTGCTATTGTTAGTGAAAATTTCGATAACGAGGTAATTATTGTCAACATGAGCCGGGGACATTATTATAGCCTCCGCGATTCTTCCTTTCATGTTTGGCAAGGGCTCGAATCGGGTCTTTCACCAGAAGCCCTACTCGCTCATCTGACTAGTATATATGGAGTTGATACCGAAACGCTCCGCCAGCCCATTAGCCATTTCCTGAACCAACTCGAAGCAGAAGGCTTAATTCTTGAGGGCATCCCTGTTAACGTTAACAGCCCATCAATATCCCTGAACCCACAACCGTTTACGCCCCCTACTCTAGAGGTTTATACCGATATGGCTGATTTGCTGGCCCTTGACCCAATCCACGATGTTAGCCCAGTTGAAGGATGGCCCATTAAGAAATAACAGCCATGCAAACTCTAGCGGCCCTCCCAACTGCTCAGGCGTTTACGCAACAGCTTCTGGATCGTTGTTTGTCAAATCGACAGCAACCCGCTGCCCGCTCATTCCATTTTGGAAGCACAACACTAAACGTGGCTTTTATCGGAACAAATCATGCTGATTTTTTCACCAATGCCATTGCTCATCGGGAAATCCCTTCCAGCCCGGCAGATCTGACCGTTTTTGTCATAGACTATAAAACGTCGACCATCATGTTGCCCCCTCCCTGCTGGGACTGGCAGCAGGCAGATGGGCATGGAACGATTCACGGCTTAACGGATGGCTACGCGGGTTATTTCCAGCAGGATACCGGCGTATTTACCTGGGTAGCATATGCAGAACAGATCGCCATTGTGTGGGGAACCGACTTGACAACATTGCCCGAGTGGGAACGAAGTTTTCCGTTTCGTTATGTACTGCACAAATGGCATGAACGTACGAGTCGGTATGTGCTGGTTCACGCAGGGGCGGTTGGCACAGTATCCGGTGGGGTTTTGCTGACAGGTGCCGGTGGTGCCGGGAAATCGACCAGTACACTGGCCTGTGTCAACACAGCTCTTCACTACGCTGGTGATGATTTTGTGATGATTGACCTGGAGGCCTTGTTTGTACACAGTTTGTACAATGTTGCCAAGCTTAATGTGGATAACCTGCATCGTTTCCCACATTTTCAGCCACTGGTAGCTAATCCAGATGCAGCATTGGATCAGAAATTTCAGGTCTATCTGCATCAACACTATCCGGAGGCTGTCACGGCGGGTTTTCCGCTGAAAGCCATTATGCTCCCTCGTTTCTCGGGCACGACAACCACTACAATTCGATCAGCAACGCCCGCCGAAGCCCTTAAAGCGCTGGCCCCCTCCACCCTTGCTCTCCTGCGTGCCGATCAGCGTACCTTCCAGAAAATGAGTCAACTGGTTCACAAGCTGCCGCTTTTCTGGCTAGAGACAGGTACTGATCTGGCCCAGATTCCGGAACAAATTCTCAATACGTTACAATCCCTGTCAACTCATGAACCAGCCACTCGTTAGCGTTATTATGCCAGTTTATAATGCCGAGCGTTTCGTGGCGGAGGCAATTGCCAGTGTCCTGAATCAGGGAATCGAGTCTGTTGAAATCATTTGCGTAGACGACGGTTCAACCGATCAGTCAGCAGCTATTGTGCAGTCATTCGGACCCGTAGTACGATACTATCGCCAGGAAAACCAGGGACCAGCTGCTGCCCGTAACAACGCCTTTTCTTTCGTCAGGGGGCAGTTTGTCACGTTTCTGGATAATGATGACTTATTTCCGGCCTATAAATTAACACGCCAACTAGCTCTTTTTGAGGCCGATCCATCGCTGGAAGTCGTATTTGGAAAAACCCGGTATGTATTTCTGGATGGCTCCAATCCCGAACGGTTTCATTTCCCGGATCAAACGCAAACGGTCTGGAATATTCTGTTAGGTGCAGGGCTCTTCCGTACTGACGTATTTCACCGAATTGGCTTATTCAACGAAGAGCTAAAAATTGGGGAAGACCTGGATTGGTATAACCGGGCCAAAGAACAGGGTGTACACATTCAAACAACAGACGATGTTATGCTGCTCTATCGCCATCATGATACCAATTACACCCGCGATCAGGACCTTGTTAAAAGCACACTACTGAAAGCAATTAAATACTCGCTCGACAGACGACGTAGTGATGCGGGAGTTCGTACCCTGCCCAAATTCGCTGATTTCCGACAATCGCCAAATTCCGATACCCAATGAGTTTATCCATCAGTGTTGTAATTCCGGTGTATAATGCGGCACCCTACGTTGTGGAATGTATCGAGTCTGTTCTGGCACAGACTCGTCAAGCCGATGAAATCATTGTGATCAACGATGGGTCAACCGATCTATCGCTTGAAAAACTAGCGTCCTATGCCCAAAATTCTCTGATACAATTACACACGCGCGAAAACCGGGGCGTTGCGTATACCTTAAATGAAGCGATAGATCTGGCCTCGGGCGATCTGGTTACATTTCTGGACGCCGACGATGTCTGGGTTCCGGATAAGCTGCGTCAGCAGATCGCTTATTTACAAAGTCAGCCTGCAGTCGATGCTTGTTTTGGGCATGTCCGGCAATTTATCAGTCCCGACTTACCAGCTGATGTGCAGGCTGGCATTAGCTGCCCGCCACAACCACAACCCGGCTGGTTAAAGCAAACAATGATGATCCGGCGGTCGGTGTTTGACAAAACAGGTCGGTTCAATACGGCCTACCATACCGGTGACTTTATTGACTGGTTTATTCGTGCTAAAGAAGCTGGCCTACAATACCATATGCTCCCCAGCACAGTAGCCCTCCGGCGCCTACATCGTAATGGCCTGGCCTCGCAGGTACAATACCAGAAAGAGTTTGCCCATATTTTGAAAGCCGCTCTTGATCGACGCACCATTCACTAATTCCTTATGACCCGCAGCTTTACCCAATTCGACATCCATCCCGAACAGGTTCTTTTACTAAAAGCGGCCCTATTTCCAGCAAACGAAGCACTTTCTTGCTGGCAACTCTGGAAAAAAGCCCGACGGCTGGACCAATCCATAGCCACCCATGAGAACCTGCTACCCAGTATTTTCGACCCACTCGATGGCGATTCGCAACGGTTGATGCCTCTAGTGTACCGCAATCTGGAGAAGTCCGGTGATCCACTGATTCCGCACCTGCGAGGTATTTACCGGTACACCTGGATGACCAACCAGCGTTTTTTGGAGAAAATGAAGCAGGTGATTAATACATTGCATCAGGCCAAAATTGATACGATTGTGCTGAAGGGAATACCGCTTTCACTCCTGTATTACAAGGATATGGGTGTTCGGCTGATGTATGACCTGGACGTGTTAGTACCAACTACCGAGGCAGATCAGGCTTTACAAGCGCTGCTGGCAGCTCCTCTTGATCTACAATCAAGCAAGTTCGAGTATACATACCGCCATCTACACCATGCCATGCATTTGTGGGATACTCGAAAAGTCGATGTTGATTTACACTGGAATGTTTTATCTCAGCACGCTTACATGGGAGCAGATACCTTATTCTGGGCATCAAAACAGCCACTAGCTCTAACGAACAGCCTGTTCACAAATACGCTGTCGCCAACCCATCAGTTATTTCACAATTTCGTTCACGGGTTTGGCTGGAATACAAGTTTACCACCCCCTATACGCTGGATAGCCGATAGTTATGTCATTTATACAAAACCCGATAGTACGATCAACTGGCATGCATTGCTGGATATGGCAGAATGGTTTCAGCTTACCTATCCAATTCGGCAATCGCTGCGCCTATTACAGGCTGAATTTCAGCTGGCTTTGCCTGCTGATGTGCATGAGCGATTAGAAAAGATGCCGCTGAGCAGCGTTGAAAAGTCGTACTTTACTTTAGTGCGAAAAAAATCATCGAATCTGGTTAGCAAAGTGATTCGCGGCTTAAAGAGAAATCAGTTGGCCTATCAGTTATTTAGAAAAGGGAAACCTGTTCCTCCAATAAGTCACTGGATGTATGATCAGATACGGTTCCGGCTCGACTGGCCCAAACGTGATTTACCCTATTAATTGATGAGTACTCAGATTGCCCTGGTGGCATTGCTTACGTTTGTCATTCATCTAATAGCGAGCCTGTCTCTCGGTGTGCGGATTGTTGGCCTACGAACGTTGCGTTGGGCCGTCTCCTTCGCACTCTTCAATGTTATGGTGCTCGTATCGCGCTTAGCAAACACCTTACAGGCTCCATTACTGGCCAAAACTGTTGAAACAAATATTCGGGCGGGCCGTTTTGATGAAATCGCAGATTTTCGGTGGATTATTGGCTTTGCTACACTCGCTACACTAGTGGCTGGGGTATTTTTCCCCTCGTTTCAGCGCCTTATGACTCGAGCGGTCGATAGCTACTACCATCACCGTTCGATCGGAAAGTTGATCGTTCGAAGCGTTTCGCCCCGAGTCATGCACTCTATTCCAATGTATTTGAAATGGCCTGATCAGGCTAACTGGCAGACTGTTAGCAAAAATAGAAATGTACCTTTTTCTATTTTTGTACTCAATGTACTGGCCAACGCTATTATCACAATAAGTGTGTTGGCAACACTTTATGCTGGCTATCTGAATCCAAGCCTACGCTCAACAGCCGCGTCGATGTCGGGACTAATTAATGGAATTGCGACGCTTATGCTCGTACTTTTTATTGATCCGACTATCGCCCTGCTTGCTGATGAGGTAGGAGCCGGTCGATACAGTGAAGGCTATTTCCGGCGCTATATTATCCTGATTTTGTTCGCCCGAGTATTAGGCACAATTCTAGCTCAGTTTTTACTGGCCCCATTCGCCTATCTAATTATTTGGGTTGCTGAAAACCTGTATGGATAACGTCTACCAAAGACGTTTTCTGTCTGGACTTTAACGCCGTTCTTCAAATTCTCTTCAAATTTCATCACGTACTTGCCGATAAATTCTGCAATTGATGAAAGTCATCCTTCTTTTTACGCTATTCATAGTGGCCATTGCGCCAGCTTTCGGCCAGACCAGCCGTATTGTTCGGGTCGAAGACAGCCTAACTCATGAACCCGTTAGTGCCGCTACGGTTCGTACCCTTACGAAGTCAGTGATTGGTGCCGTTACGGACGTTACAGGCATTGCCCGTATGACCAACTTACCCGCCGATGTTAAAAACCTAACCGTGAGCGCTGTGGGTTATGAAACAGAACAATTTTCGATACCGGTTGGGACCGATACGCTTGTGTTTCGGCTGAAAGCGGTCGTTGAAGCCATCGACGAAGTGACTGTAACAGGAACACGCACCAACTCCCGCATCGAGGATTTACCCATTAAAGTGGAAGTACTGGGGCAGGAAGACATGGATGAGGAAAGCGCGGTAGTGCCCGGAAACGTGAGTAGTATTCTGGGCGACATTTCGATCATTCACGTTCAGCGAACATCGGCCGTTAATGGTAATCAGGCCATTCGAATGCAGGGACTTGACCCCAAATACACGCAGATTTTACGGGATGGTCTGCCCCTTTACGAAGGATTTTCGGGAAATCTTGGCGTCCTGCAGATTCCACCCCTCGACCTGAAGCAGATCGAAGTTTTTAAAGGCTCTGTATCAACGCTCTACGGTGGAGGGGCAATTGGGGGTATGATCAACATCGTCTCTAAATCACCCACCTCCGAGAAACCCGAATTTACGGCCCTGCTCAACCGGTCGAATCTGAAAGAAACGAATCTCAATGCCTATTATTCGCAGCGCTACGGAAAAACGGGCTTGACGCTGTTTACAGGCTATACAAATCAACAGGCTGTTGATGTAACGGGTGATGGGTTTACGGATAGTCCGCAGATTAAGCAGTTTAATTTCCATCCCAAGTTTTTCTATACTCCATCCGATCGGACAAAACTTAACCTTGGCTACGCCTTCATCAAGGAACACCGGGAAGGTGGCTACCTACCTGTTCTGGAAGGCGCTCAACCGAACGGCTACCAGAACATCACCGACCTACAACGCCACACCGTTGATTTTGATGCGAGTCATAGTACGTCGGAACAAAATACGCTGACGCTGAAAGGAGCCGTCAGTACGTTCCATCGGCAGAATACCGATTACCAGAAACTATCGGATGGACGGCAGTCGTCGATTTACCTGGAAGGCAATGATATTGCCCAATTCGGGAAGCATAAGCTTATTGTTGGCGCTAACCTGACTGTTGAAGCGTTCCGCAAGAACCCAGATAGCACTCGCCTTGTCGATTATACCTACCAAACCATCGGTGGGTTTGTACAGGATGATTGGCAAGTGGGCGAAAAGGTAGCCATACAGGCTGGGTTACGTCTGGATCACCATAATACGTTTGGCAGTTTCCTGTTGCCGCGGCTGTCGGTTAAGCTGAAACCTGCCGAACCCTGGACCGTACGTTTGAGCGTTGGAACGGGTTATAAAACGCCCAATTTATTCGTAAACCAAACGCCCGGTGCGTTAAACGTCAGCCTGATTTTTCCACGTTTGCTACCCATTGATGTGAACACAGTGAAAGCGGAAAAGTCCGTTGGGGCCAACATCGATATTGCGTATGCCAAATCGTTCGAAAGTGGCTTTTCTGTTCAGGTCGATCAGGCGTTGTATTACACCTACGTCAATTCGCCGGTGGTATCGGCCTTTGCCAGCACATCGAGTAATCTGGGCGCTTATACACAACTGATCAACGCGCCTTACAACATTCTAAGCCTGGGAACCGACACCTACGTTCGGTTAGAATACAAGGCTTACGAACTGTATTTCGGCTACAATCACACCCTCGCCCGGCGCGACGGGCCAACCGATAATACGTATTTACCACTGGCACCACAGGACAAATTCTCTACGACCGTAGCCTGGGAAAACGACCATTTCCGGTTTGGTATCGAAACCAGCTACGTCGGCACGCAATACCTTTATAACAACCAGAAAGTAGCGAATTACTGGTTCTTTGCCGGAGCCGCCGAATACCATTACAACGACCACTGGCGCCTGGTCGCAAACGCCGAAAATATGTTCAACATCAAACAGGCGAACTACGAAACTGTCGTACTCGGTACCAACCCAACGGTACAGCCTACCTTCCGACCCATCTGGGCACCGCT